>CAZAFD010000009.1:0-32377 GCA_964484785.1 uncultured Rhizobiaceae bacterium
AGATGTAAAAGAGAGAAAAGATGTAAAAGAGAGAAAAGATGTAAAAGAGAGAAAAGATGTAAAAGAGAGAAAAATAATTTAAAATAATTTAATTAAATATTCCCTCTCTTTACTTGCTTAAAGAGAGGGAATATTAATTATATTGGAAAAATTATTATTTTAATATCACATATACAAATTATATAAAAAACAAATTTCTTTAACAAACTGAAGAATATTAGTGAAATTCTGTCTTAGGATACTCTAAAAACCATAAACGTATATAGTACGCTCCATTCTATGCACACATAAGACATTATACCATAATATGTAGATAAAGTTTACTTAAATTCTATTGTTTGTAGTTATATCCTTATAATAACTATTATACTCATCATCACTTACTTCCTCTAGCCACTCTGTGAAACTACCTTCTCTTGGAACTATTATTGAGATATGGCTAAACCAAGAATCCTTAGTTGCACCATGCCAATGTTTAACTTCCGGTGGTATATCTAATACATCTCCAGCCTTTAACTCACGAGGTTGCTTACCCCACTCTTGATAATAACCTCTACCAGCTGTCACAAGAATAATTTGACCTCTCTTATGATGAATATGCCAATTATTTCGGCACCCTGGCTCAAAGGTAAAATTTGATGTATCTATACTATCAAATGTTAAAGGTTTTAAATAACTTTTACCAATAAAATACTTTGCATAAGCTTTATTTTCTTCACCCAAACCAAAATCACCACCCTTATTTAAAGAATTAGTAAGTTTCAAAATATCTCCAATTTGAGAATCAGTTAGACCTATATGTTTAGCAATTTTAATATGTGAGGCTAATTGTGATTCTGTGTCTTCCATAGAAGAAAGAGCTGTCAAGGTAGAAATTTCTCTTTCTTAATAAGTTAAAACCCCGCGAGCAAAGATATCAGCAAATAAATGCTCTTTTAAATATTGATCTATCGCTGGCGCAAATTCAAAAATATCACCCTTAACATGATCACCTGTAAGTTCAACTTGAACTTTATCTCCATAATCAAATTTATTTACATCCCTAAATAAAATCTTTCCCTCTTCGCCTACCTCAATATCTTTTCTCCCACGCACAACCATGCATAAAGGTAGTAAGGGCATTTAAACTCCTCGGAAAACCACAATAAGCATACATTTGTATAAGAATTTCTTTAATTTCATTAAGACTTAAACCATCGTCCAAACTCTTATTCAAGACCTTCTCTAATTCTAAAAGATTACCGCTAGCGGTATGTGATGATATTAGCACAATATCCTGCTGTTTGATGTTTAAAGTATCTTTCGCCATAATTTTATCTCCAAATAATATTGTTAATACAAAAGTCAGAAAGAATAATTTTCTAAATAGACTCATACCTATCTAATGTTGTTAAACCTTATTAGGTCTTCATAAGAACAATGTTACATTTCACCTTTCAAGAACAGAAATTGTAAATTTAGTCCACATAATATTTTTCCTAAGCAATACAGAAGTTTGACCTAGTCATAGATAATCATAAACCTATTCCAGGACCTCCTATGACTTATTAATAATCAAGTTTCAAAAGCACACAATATATGGCTTATAAATAAGCCATATATTGGCAAAATAAAAATCATTAAATAAAGAAAAGAAACCTATTAATAAAATTACATGCAAGCACTAAGATCAATTTATACAGCCTTTCCCATTTCATACGCTTGCTTTATAGCCTGAGTTTTTAGAACATCCCCAGGAGCCTCTGTTCCAGCCCCTAATACCGCACCTTTAAATTGTGCCTTATTAAAACAAGCTATCCATCCTTTAATACTCTGAATCGCAATATTTGCAGCATTCTGATCTGAATCAGCAGCAGAGGATAAAAAGTAAATATCTCTAAATTTATAATCAGAAGTAAACAATGCATTAGCTCTATCCAACATGGTCTTTAACTGTCCAGATATTGCGTAATAATATATTGGACTCGCAAAAACAATCACATCAGCTTCCTGCATCTGACTAGTAATTTCAATTGAATCGTCTTCAATAACACAATGGCCAATTTTTTGACATGCAAGACAACCTTTGCAGAATTTAATTTCTTTTCCTTGTAAAGATATCAAGTTAACATGATGTCCTGCCTCTCTTGCTCCTTTAAGGAACTCTTGCGCTAAAAGTTCAGAATTACCATTCTTTCTGAGCGTGGACGATATTATTAATACATTTTTTATCATAATTCTTATACCCCATATACTTTGTTGTAAAAGTACTTACATATTTAAAATAAATTATAAATAATTTTTTAACTATTAAAATTTATCTATTTGTTTCTTAACTCAACTACACCATTACATTCCATAACAGCATCTTCCATTATGATTTCACCAACTAAATCCGCAATAATTTTACCAGATTTAGGATTCTTAACTGAAATAATATGTCCTCTAACATCGGCCTCGACATCCGAATATTCAAAAGCTAGATCTGTATCAAGCATTTCACAATTCACAAGTTTCAGATTTTCACAATAGCACAAGGGTTGTGTACCAATTATTTTACAATTAACTAAAGTTAAATTTTTACTGAACCAGCCTAAATACTCACCCTTAACAATAGAATTTTCAACAAGAACATTTTCTGAATGCCAAAAAGCATCTTTTGTATCAAAATTAGAATCTACAATATGTAGATTTTTCATATATTGGAAAGAATACTTTCCTGTCATTGCAAGATTAGAAATATCCACATTGTTTGAACCAAAAAGAAAATAAACTGCATTAATTGTGGAGTTAAGTATCCTTACATTAGTACAACGCCAACCAAATTCAATTGACTGAATTTTACAATCTTCCACAACAATATCTTTACACTCCCTAAGACATTTAACTCCATTAATATTACAACTAATAATGCTTCCTTTACTTGAATACCAAATAGGTGCGCGAGTTAGTTCATCCATACTAGAATCTTGAAGGGTAAATCCTTTAGTATGCCACAAGGGATATCTTAAAGAAAATGAGCATCCGTGTATATATACATCTCGACATTCCTTTAGAACCGATTCTCCATCCGCCTTACCTGCGAAGGTACAATTTACAACATCGGTATTCATTAAATGGTATAGAGAGCGTTCTTTATCAAAGGTTTGATTTAAAATTTGCTGCATTTTAAAGATTCTTTTTAATAAAAACTATAAAAGTAAAATACCTCCATCTTTTCTTAAAAAGGTTCCAATAGTTGTATTTAATAACATAACCACTTTTATTCTAACCTGTAAAATTATTTACAAGAAAGAAATTGTAAAGACGCAGTCTGAATTCTAATTCTATGTGATCTATTAAGTATTTTTTAAACTTAATATTTTTACTTATCTTCTTTATCTTCTTCTAAAGCTGCTTGAAATTTTTTTATGTTATTTTCAATATCTTCATCAAGGAATATACTTGATGTACCACATACAAATAAGTTAACACCAAGTTTTTTAAGTTTTACTGCATTCTCAAAACTAATATTTCCATCAACTTCAAATATTATATCCTTGCCTTCTAATCTTCTCAAGATCCTACCAACCTTAAGAGCTTTCTTCATACAGTTTTCACCCATGGTCTGGCCCGCAAAACCAGGATTTACCATCAAGAGATTAATACCATCTATATAGTAAATAACTTCTTCGAGACTACATAAAGACGTTGTTGGGTTAATTGCTATCATAACTTTGCAATTATTCCTTTTAATATTCTCTAACGTCCTTTGTATCTGGAAAGAAGACTCATAATGTATTGAAACTAAATCGGTTTCTCTAATATCAAGAATTTTAATAATATCGTCTGGTTCCTTTACCATAATATGGTAATCAAGTGGGATCGAAGTATGTTTTCTTAATGATTTTATATAGTCACCACCAATGCCTAAATTAGGTACAAACTTTCCATCCATAATATCAATATGCAAATAGTCTATCTTATATTTCTCAAGAGACATGATTGTATCTCTTAAATTGAATGGATCAACACACATTAAAGATGCTGATATTTTATTCTTCATTAACAAACACCCCCTTAATATGCAGTTTATCTTTACTTTTCAGATCTTCAAATGCTCTTATACCATCATCTAAAGAAAATCTATCGGTTATAAGCTTTTTTACTAAGTCAGACTTTGTATTTAGAAAATTAATAGCCTTATCCCAGTCATCACTATCACTATTTCTGTAATTTGAGTTCCAAACGCCCTTTATAGCTAGTTCTGAACGTAAAATCTTCCAATATATTTTCTTATCAAAAATCATATCCCCATATGGATTTCCGACTAAAATAACTTGTCCCTTTGAACGGACAAATTTTATACAATTATTTAAAGAGTCATTACTTCCTATACATTCAATTAAGACATCCTGTTCGCCAGCCTCTTCAGAATTCATCGTTATAAAATTCTTAAAGCCCATAGTCTGCAAAAATTCAGTTTTCTCTTGGCTACGCACAATAAAAGAAATATCTTTTCCAAGACTGCTAGCATATAAACCACATAGAATGCCAATTGTTCCAGAACCACTTATACAAATATTTCTGACCTCAAAGTCCTTGATTTTATTCACTGCATTTATGGCAACAGCTGTTGGTTCACATAACGAAGCTATATCATAAGACATTTCCTCTGGTAAAACCTTAATGTTCCAAATGGGTACGGCAATATATTCAGCCATAGCTCCATTTTGTCTTGAACCAAAGTAACTATACTTAACACATTGCGCATAAGATTTATTTTTACAAAATTTACAGATAAAACATGGTAAAAGAGGAAAGACAACAACCTTTTTATTGAGTAAGAATTGACCAGCATCATCCGCACAAGATACTACCTCTCCTGAAAATTCATGTCCCAAAACTATAGGAAAAAAATAGGCACTCCCCTCATAAAGTCTATTAAAATCACTACTACATATCCCACATGATTTAACCTTAACTAAAACCTCGCCGGCTTTAAGCTGTGGGGTACCTATCTCTTTACATTCAATCTTATTTTTATCCAATAATACACAAGCTTTCATTTTACCTCTCATTTTTTAAGAAAGATTCAGCAATAACTAGATCATTTTCAGTTGTAATCTTTATATTTTTATAATCTCCTGGAATTGACATAACAGAATAACCCTTGATGCTACAAATTTGTACTGTACCTGTAATTTGAGTTCTTTCTGCCAAAGTTAAGCTCTCAAGAGATTCTTTTAGAATGCCAAGCTTGAAACTATCAGGAGCTTGGCCATTAAACATATTCTTCCTATCGGGATATTGTATAACAGAACCAAAATGATCTAGAACATACATTGTATCAATTGCAGGCGTCACAGCAACACAAATACCATATTTGCTGGCCGTCTTTATACTATTTAATAATATCTCTTTTGAAACAAAGGGTCTTACTGCATCATGTACAACCAAGATATCATCTTCATTGTGGTTAAAATTATAAACAGCATTTACAACATTTTGAACACTATCAATACGTTCTTCTCCACCTTCTACAATAATAATTCTTGAATTCTTAGCATAATTAAATGACTCCAAAATATTTTGAAGATGTTCTTTATATCTAGGATGAATAGCAATATAAAGATATTCAAAATCCTTAACTGCCAGCATTTTCTCAAGAGTATAAATAATTATGGGCTTACCGCATAAATTTATAAATTGCTTTGGCACACTATGTTTATTCATTCTTGTACCAAGTCCACCTGCCAAAATTGAACCAAATATCATTTCCTTGTAATTTTTTCTATTGTTTCATCTATACTCTCTGGGCATTCAATTATTGCCTTAATAAGTTCCACAACCCTTTCAGACGCATGCCCGTCATCAATACAACCCTTAACACTCAAAAAGTTTTTGACGTTCTTTTTATATTTTTTCTCATCAAAGTTTTTAATATTCTTTATTAGATCTTCATTATTATCGGACACAGGAAATGGAGTAGTGGTTAGTGGATAATATAGACCCCTTCCATCATCATATTTCTTAATATCGGTTGCAAAAATAAAGCCAGGCTTATATTGCAGCATAAAATCATATATGCAGGATGAATAGTCTGTAATGATTATATCACTCGCAACTAGTAATTCTTGCATATCAGAATAATCTGTAGCATCTACAATATCATTAAATTCTTGAAGATACTTATCTTTTAGCTCCAAAATAAGTGGATGCAACCTTAACGCAATAACATATTCATTTCCAAATTTATTAGATACAGCGTTAAGAACCCTTTTAAAATCTAATGAATAACAAGTTAAATCTTTATCTTCCCTTAAGGTAGGAGCATATAAGATTGTTTTTTTTTTGCGCAAATTTTAAGCTCCTTGTAAACTTTTTGTCTTATTTTTTCACTATTCATAAAGAATATATCATTTCTTGGATGACCAATCTCTAATATTCTTCCATTATTCCAGAATATCCTTCTAAAAAAGTTACTTGTATATTTCCCGTTAGAAGTTAAATAATCGATTTGGGAAGCATCTTTTTGAGAAATTTTCAAGACTCCTCTATTAGAAATATCCTTGCGATCTGGCGCGGTTTTTTTGATGCCCAAAGAACCATGCCAGGTTTGTATATACACCTGACCTTCCCTTTTAAATAATCCTTTTGATATAAAGGTATTACGTCTTTCTGAATCTACCCATATTTTTGAACTTGCATATTCTTTATATGCTTCTGGAGTATCAGTCATAACTAAACGAACACTTGGCGGAAAATCTTTTTGAAATTTTAAAATATGCTTATTAACAACCCACACTAATTCATATGGTAAATTTTGTTTTAATATTTCCTCTGTTATATACTTCGCATTACAAGCATAACTACCAACATGGTGTCTAAACACTATTTTATTATTTTGTATTGGTAAGTAGTGATAATATTTTTGATCTTCAATATCACATCTATATTTTATTTTAAAACCAAGTATATTGACCCTTTTATGAGTTAATCCAAGTTTCTGGATATTAAACAATCTCTTAATAAAAGACTTATTATTAAACAATTTTATTCTCATACATCTATATAATACGATTTGAAAAGTGAGCTCAATAAGCTATAAATGAGTATCATTAATATTATAATAAACAAGTACTTTTTCTTGCTATTTAATAAATTCAACCACAAAATTTAAACTTACTGCTTTCCAATGAAATAGAAAAACTAATAAAATGCCACGATGTACTTGACCTTCCTTTATTTTTGTATACTCTCTTCTGAGCACAATTAACATTAAACGAGACTAAAAGTTACATAAATAACATTTGTATAATTGAATATATGTGAACAATGTTACTTTTATCTTCTTAAATAAATTAATTTAAAATGAATATTAAACAATACATAAAACATACTTTGTTGGCTAGCGCTCTTCTAGCAAGTAGTATATTTGGATATCAAAAACCCACATATGCCGATATATCCGAAGATATGCCTAATTCAGATAGTCAAAAAACATTATCACAAAAAGAATTACATGTATTATCTGTATTTGCTGAACGTATTACACAATTAGTTACAACACAAAGAATAAATCAAAGTAGCTACAATCATAAAACAATAATCACCGCCTCATTATTTCTTAATGGAGAAGGATTCAATATTTTGGGAAGGACCTGGACCTATGCTATTGATATATTAATGGCTCAAGGTCGTAACCACCAAGACCAGATTCATAGAGCAAATTTCCGTATGTTTGCGACTAATCTTTGTAGAGAGTTTAACAATACTATACCCAAATTACATGAAATTCACACAAATAATGTAGACCAAATAATCAGACAAGTTTCTGTACTAAAGGAAACCGGGTTAAGTATTTTAGCCATGACAGATCAATTTTTGAGTCAAGGAATAAATCAAATTTTAACAAAGGCACAAAAAACAGGCTCACACTTAGTATTGACAGCTTCAGAAGATGGCACAGATGGGGTCTATCGTATGACAAAAACCAGTCCAGCAAGCTATGCTTTTAACAGATCAGAGATAGAAAAATTAAAAAACTTTAGAAGAGCAATACAATTAGTTAACGACAGACTTTACTTAATAATGCTACCACCAAAACAAGAAATTACTACATCACGCGAAGTAATAAAGAGCTATTATGGAATAATGACTGAAATGTTACTTCTGGAAAAACTGGGATTAAACATGATATATGAGGCTAATAATTTTTTAAATCTAATAGCTACGCCTGTTGTAAAAACCTCAAATTTTGAACATTCTGGATTAATACAAAAAACAGATAATATTTTATCTGATATAATTTTCTTTAAAGAAGCTGGTTTAAAAATATCAAGGGTAGCATATGAGTTTTTAAAACTTGGATACCAAGGTACAAAAATAGCAGAAGAAATAGGCTGGACTATACACGCCAATCAATCAGACGATACTCATGCGCAAAATAATTTAGAAATCTTAAGAAAGCACACACCGGGGACGAGAAACTTAATGATAGAGACTAAACGTACAAGAGAACAACTTAGCATCATAACAAAATTTATAAATACACGCTCTTATACAAGCGATGCATTTAATTCTATACGAGATATAACAGATATAGAAGAAACAGTACTACACTTTACAGATATAGCTCGGCAATCGATGGACCTAGAATTAAAAAGACTCAATACACTAACACATCCTGATACTACCAATATAGATCTATATTAAGATAATATAATTAATGTCTTTAAAGTTTATATAGACTTAATACTCACAATTATTAAATCTATATAAACATAATATTATACAATACTAAACAATTAATCCCCTCTTTCTTCTTATCATACACATGATGCAGACTTATAACATTTTTTAAAGAAAATTATCCGCATATAAAGCTTAATATTGCCAATATCACAAGATATAACAACCTTCAGCTTAATATCAGCCTAATAATTAAGATCATAAATAATTATTTTAAAAATCTTTTACCAATCAAAACATCCTAAATATATTCAATCTAATATAACTTTAGCCTGTTATAAAATTTATTATTTTTCTATTGTAGTGTTAATACAACATTAATTAAAAAAGATTACTATAGTACTAAAAAATACTAGAAAATCCTTAAGTAGGAATACTTAAGATCTAATAAAATGACTTTGCAAGAAATTATTACTAACTAACTTATAAAGTTGAATTTTGCTATTTGATATGCCGACCACTGTGTGCAAGCTGTAATTAATATTATGTATTCCACTCAAGACTTTGTAAATACCTTAAAGTATTTCATCAAATACGATTTCTTTGCAACCAATCTTATTGGAATAAGACAACATTATATCTAATCAAGGTACATTAATCAGTATATAGATTAAAATAAATAAGAAATAACCTTGGAACAAAAAGAACAATTGGTGGACACTGAGGGATTCGAACCCTCGACCCACTGATTAAGAGTCAGTTGCTCTACCAACTGAGCTAAGCGTCCACATTGGAATGAGTATAGACAAGGCTATTTAAAATTCAATAAGAATTTTGTCTTTATAATTAAAAAACAATCCAATCTAAAAAAATAAAGAATTTATTTGTTTTTCCTGATAAAGGCTTTAGATTAAAATTAAATTCATTGTTAAAAGGATTAGGTGTTATTTAAGAAGAATTTTACTATATATTACAATCATACAGACTTAAGCGGAGCTGTATATCACGCTAATTATTTAATATTTTTTGAACAAACAAGAAGCGCTTTTCTTAATAAAATTGGTTTAAAACAGGATGAATTACTAAGTAAAGAGGATGCAATGTTCACGGTTACCAACATCAATATTACATATAGGTCACCAGCAAAGTTTAACGACACCATTTATGTATCTGTAGAAGATCTAGAAGTCGCTGGACCCAGGGTAAAGATGTACCAAAAAATATATAATAAGGCAAACAACATACTAACCGAATGTGAGGTGCAGTGTGTAGCTATAAATAAGGCTTTTAAGCTATATAGAAAAATTCCAGAACAAATTAAGAATAAACTATTGAAGGCTAAAAATGATAGGTAAACTAAAGGGATTCGTTTCTGATGTATTTGAAGACTATATAATTTTTGATGTAAACGATGTAGGTTATAGAGTATTTTGTTCCAACAAAACTCTAAACAAGATTCAAACTTCTAAAGAAAAGTTAAGTTTATATATAGAAACACTAGTTAAGGAAGATAGTATTACCTTGTTTGGTTTTCTTGATTTATTAGAAAAGGATTCCTTCAACATCTTATGCAAAGTTAATGGTGTAGGCGCTAAGATGGCGCTAAAAATCATGAGTGTTTTAGATTTGAATGAAATATCCGATGCGATAGTTAATAACAATAAAGATGTCTTTTCTAGAGTTCCAGGTATAGGCACTAAATTAGCAACACGTATAGTCTCAGAACTACAAGATTCTTGTTTAACAAAGAACTTTGTCTCAAACAAATCAGATATACAAACAACTACATCTACTACATCAAAAGAATTAATATTAGATGCTACAAAGGCCTTAGAAAACCTTGGTTATCCTAAGAATATAGTACAACAGGCTCTTAATAAATTTTTAAAAGATAAACAAGATCTTCCGCTAGAAAGTATTATTACGGGAACTCTTAGGGTAATTAACAACTTTTAATAAAAATAAATATGTTTAGATTTTCTTCAAACATAGATCCCATATCTTTTCAGAAGATAAAAAGTGGGAATAAAAAGATTAAATTCTATTTACGTGACACAAAACATGCAAAATTAAGCGTAGGAGATACCTTTTCTATATCCAACAATCATCACGAAAAATTATCAGTTCTAGCAAAAAGTATCAAAATATCTAAGAATCTTAGATCTTTAATCAAAAAATTTCCCTTGCAAGAACTAGGTGAAACAAGATATAGTGCGGCATACACAAATATTAAACAATGGTTTTCAGAGAGGGATATAAAATACTATTCTATTATGGCAGTATCTATGGAGATTATTTATGAATAAAATTAATTTTATTACTTCTAATTCAGGCAAAATAAAAGCTCTAGAAGAAAGTATAAAACTACATCAATTAAATATAGAAGTTTGCGCTAAAGACCTACGTCTAGTAGAACCACAGTTTGACACTGTGCAAGAGGTCTCTAAATTTAAGGCTCTAAAGGCTTTTGAAATACTTGGAGAACCAGTCTTGGTAGAAGATGGTGGATTTTGTATACCAGCATTAAACAATTTTCCAGGGGTTTATACTAAGTATATACTAAACACCTTAGGTCCTGACGGTATATTAAAATTAATGGAAGGTAATACCAATCGAAAAGCTGAATTTGTTAGTGTAGCAACCTTTGTAAATACTAGAAAAGAAATTTTTCAATTCGAACGTGATAGTGAAGCATGTGAAATTTCAAAAGAAAGAAGCAAGATTGAATCACCTTTCGCCTGGTCAAGTTTATGGCAAATAATATATCTAAAAGAATACAACAAAAATCTATGTGAACTTTCTGCAGAAGAATTAACACAACATTATAATCGTAATAAAACTAATGGGAGTATCCAAAAATTTGTAAAGTGGTATGCAAAAATACCAGAACAGGTAGGTAAATAATACTTTTATAAAAAAACATCCTTTGAAAGATTTTAGTTGAGGTTAAGATCACTAGTATTTAATATGAAAACTCCAAGTTACAAAAATAATTAAATTATTTAAGTGAGGAATAAGATGCAAAAATATAATAAAACTGTTATTTTAGACTGCTATACAGACGAACCATCTGGTTATGGAGCTAGACCTTTTTTGGGAACACATCAAACCCATCTAGCTCAAGCACTAAGCTACAAAAATGAATCATTTTCTTATCTTACTATCGATGACTTAAGGTTTGCAAACGGCGAAAGGGAAACTACAGAAAGCAATATACGTATATTAAACAAAACAAAAAATGCAAACAATGCCCTCGATATTATTGCTAATGCCGAAACTATCTATATAGTGATGGGATGTTTCACAGAATATAAATACTTTTCTTGTCTCCCTCCATCTATAGACGAAGTTTATCAAAAGTTAGAAAATACACGAGCTAAAAAGATTCTTTTCTATGTTTTGGGTACAACAAATGATGTTTGTTCAGAATACCAATCTTCTAGTTTGGCAAAAATAATAGACGCTGTATGTATAGGAAATACATATCGATTTATTCTTGAAGAAGGAAATAAAGACGATTTCTTACTACCAAATTATGATTTACTAGCAAAAATTTCCAACCAACCAGTAAACATTATCGAGCAACTAGAATATCCTATTATAGCAGAAATTGAAACTGGAACTGGTTGTGATACTCCAAGTTGTAGTTATTGTATAGAGGCGAAACGACACATTCGTCCATCATATAGAGAACCTCAAGATATAATTAGGCAAATTAAATCACTTTATGACTGTGGTGTAAGACATTTTCGTTTAGGCAGACAACCGAATTTTTTCCATTACCAATATAATTCTGTAGAAAAACTAGAAGAGCTGCTTAGTGGCATTCGAGAAACATGTCCAGACCTTCAAACTCTACACATTGACAATGTAAATATGTGTAGTGTTATTATGCCACATGGACGTGATTTTACAAAACTAGTAGTTAAATACTGTACTGATGGCAATGTTGCTCCTTTTGGTATAGAATCTTTTGATAATGACGTACGTCAAGCAACACACATTTGTGGTAAAGCAGAAAACGTAATTAAAGCAATTGAAATAATCAATGAATATGGTGCCGTTATAGGAGAGAATGGTTTTCAGAAATTCCTACCAGGTATTAATTTAATGCACGGCCTACCTGGACAGACACAAAAGACCCATGAAATAAACATGAAATTTCTAGAAACAATTTATAAAAACAATCTACAAACACATAGATTATTTTATCGTTATATGACACCAACTGAGGGCACTATTTCTTCTAAAACAAAAGAAGATATTGAATACTATAATAAATGTGCGCAAGAAATTACTCAAAGCTTTACTATACCGATGCAAAAACGTATATATCCAAGTGGTTGTATACTAAAAGGTTTTAAAGAGGTTGTAAATAAAACTGGATATTCTCTATTAAGGACAATAGGTACTTGTTCTATAAGAGTTTTTGTTGAAAACAAAAAACTAACTCCTTATAATAACTATGACATACAGGTTTTGGATACCATTGAGCCAAAGTTATTAAAGGGAATTATATTGAGTAACTAAAAAATAGTTACAAACAATGATTTAAAATACTTAGTGTCGCAGCTAAGGTTAGTTGTAGTTAAGCTTAAAAATAGCCCTTAAACTTTGACTAAGCAAAGACTTTTTTTAACAAAAATTAGAGAGGATGCTTAGTCTTAAGGGCACCTATTATTGAAGATTTAAGAAAATGACGGGAAGAAAAGATTTTATAATAATAGAAGGATGCGATGGTGTTGGTAAATCAACACTTGTTAGTTTACTAAAACACAGAGGTTATAAGTCGTTTCATTTTCCCTACGATCCAAGCGCGTCAATAAAGGAAAAGTATATAAAAATTTTATCACAAGACTATAAAAGTAACGTAGTTTTAGACCGCTCCTTCATATCAGAAATGATATACGGACCTATAAAACGTGGTTATTCTCGTCTATCCGAACAAGACTTTACAGAACTACTAAAATTGTTTAGATCTAAGGGCGGAAGGATTGTTTTACTAGATGCTCCTACACAAATTATTTGGAAGCGACTTAAAAGCCGAAAGGATTTTTTAGAAAAACATATGACCATAAACTTATTGGGTCGCTTAAGAAACGCGTATAGGCATCTACTATCCACTAGAAAAGACGCTGCTATTAAAATAATTAGAAACGACAGGTTAAAACCTTACAATACCCTATCCAAATTACACCTAGCAAAGATGCCAATACAGTGTTTAATATTCGATTTTGATGACACTTTGTATGCTTCTAATAAAACAAGTATAACCCAACAGCTAAAGCATAGAATAGCTACCTTTGTACAAAATAAATTAAATATCTCTTATGATCGTGCATTAAAATTAAGTCACAAATATAGAGCTAAATATGGTTCAGTCATTTCTGGACTATCAAAATTATATAAAATAAACCCAAAGGAATTTATAGACTATGTTTATGATTTAGATCTATCAGATCTTAAGAAGAATCCAACACTTAAAGCACAGCTGCAATCTATCCCTGAAAAAAAGGTAATACTTACTAATGCCGACGAGGCCTATGTAGAGAAAGCTTTAAAAATTATAGGTATTCGCGATGAATTCTCTAGCATTATTGGTATAAATCGAACCAACTTTGTATCCAAACCCAAGGCTGTGGGCTATGAAATTGCCATTAAAGAAAATGCTGACTCTGGTCATAACTGCATCATGTTTGATGATCAAATCAATAACCTACAAACAGCAAAAAGTCTTGGAATGACAACAGTCTTGTGCAACCATACAACAAACACTAATGTAGTAAAAGGAATCAATTATATTGCCAAAGATTTAAATAAAGACCTATTAAACATAATTGAAAAAATTAGAAGTGAAAGATGAGGCATATAGGTTTTTTAATACCGGCATCGAATATTGTTGCCGAAAGGGAATTATATACACGATTAATAAAAGATAATATTACAGATATATCATTCCATTTTGCTAGGCTTAAGTTTACCACACCATATGGACAAGATCAGGAGCAATATACAAGAGAACTTGTCGATAACATTCCCAAAGCCCTCGCTACAATGGAGCGTATTCCACTTTATAAAACAGCTGTACTATGTACGTCTGCAGGTGTTTTTATAAAAGAAGAAACAGATTTATTGTTTCCTATTCCTGCTATAATCTCGTACTTCAAATATCTTAAAAAGAGCAAACCAATTCTTATAACACCATATAGTGAATCAATTGGACGCTTAGTAACACAGGAGCTGAGACAAGGTGGCATTAAAGTAGTTAAAGAACTACATCTATACATTAAAAATAAAGAAGATTTAATGCGTTTTACTTATCTTAACTTAATCAAATTAATTGCCGAAGAAATTGATTCATCTGTGGATTCAATTTGTCTCTTATGTACTAATTTCGCTAGTCTTGCTTTGGAAACAGACATAGAAAATAAATTTAACTTACCTCTTATATCAAGTAATAAATCTATTTATTGGTCCGTCATACAATAAAAAACCGAAAAAACCAATATTTAACATTTTATCAAAAAAATAACAAATCTTCTGACTAACAAAAATTCACCTTTACAACTTGTAGTCGGTAATCATTGAACAAAACACATATCAACTTTTGTTGTTTAACTATTAAAAACTTGTTGACGAATGCTTAATTATAGTGTATAATAGTTACCGGGATAGTGTTAATAAAAATTATATTGGTTAAACAAGGAGGCACTATATAGTTTTTATTCACTAAACTCCCAGTTTGTATCATCCTTAGAATCCAAGAGCTTTATATGATGTAGTGATAAAAAATCCCTGATTTCATCACATCTTTTCCAGTTCTTTGCTGTTTTGGCAAGTTTTCTTTCGCGAATTAGCTCAAGAATTTGTCTTTCTGAAAGATCAATATCGCTTAAATCAATATTAACACTGTTAATATTTTCATCATACAAACCTAAAAAAATTAAACTTTCTTTAAGCTCTTTAAACTGTTTATTTTTATTAAAATCATTCAATAACGATATAGCCTTAGATAGATTTAAATCATCACACAAAGCCTCTATTATTTGATCTGGCACCTCATTTAAAGGTACTTCAATCTCTATAATATTCTTATGTAAATTTTTTAGAGTCTTATTTGCCTCGTTTATTATATCTTGTGTAAAATTAAGTGGTTTACTGTAGTGAGTTCTAAGCATAGCATATCTTATAACCTTACCATTTATACCCTTATCTCGCATCTCTTGTATTGTCACAAAATTACCAAGAGATTTACTCATCTTTTCTCTATCTACAAGTAAAAATCCTGTATGAAACCAATAATGTGCAAATTTACTACCAGGATAAGCACTTCTACTTTGAGCTATTTCATTCTCATGATGAGGAAACTTTAAATCAGCACCACCGCAATGTATATCAAAATCGCTACCGAGATATTTAGTACTCATAGCTGAACATTCTATGTGCCAGCCCGGTCTACCATCACTCCAAGGACTTTTAAAAATACTGGATTGATCATCGTTTGGCAAACTAGGTTTCCATAATACAAAGTCTAATGGATCTCTTTTATAATTCTGCGTCTCAATTCTAGCGCCAGCAATCAGATCGTCTAGGACCTTGTTTGAAAGAGCACCATATTCCTTATATTTCTTCACGCTAAATAACACGTGGCCATCACAAATATAGGCAAATCCATTATTAATTAACCTTTCTATCATTTCTATAATATCAGTAATATGTTCTGTGGCCCTTGGCTCAATATCAGGTTTTAAATTACCAAGATAGCTTAAATCGCTATCACAATATCTTATCATTTCTTTACTTAGTTCCTGTATAGAAATACCACGCTCTATTGCTCTATTATTTATTTTGTCGTCTACATCTGTTATATTTCTTACATATACAACTTCTTTATATAAATGTCGTAGGAGCCTAATTAAAATATCGCATGAAACATAGGTCTTGGCATGGCCAAGATGAGCCCTGTCATACACAGTAATACCACAAACATAAACTTTAATACGATTCTCATCTATTGGGATAAATTCTTCTGTTTTCCCAGTTAAACTGTTATAAATCTTTAACATGAAACAAATAATTTTAAGAGCTAATAGCAATATTAGATAAAATGCATTAAAAAATCAATTTATATTATTACTTTAACTTCTTACCTATCTATTATCTCAGTAATCTCTGCTTTAATGATCTTATTTACAAATCTTATCTCTAATTTATCTTTAATTTTAACCTTCATGTTTTTATTCAATATATGACCATTGTACTCAACAAGAGGTATTCCCTTCTTTAAAAAATAATCTCCATTATGTTTACCAAATTTACTCCACAAAACTTTAATCCTACGTCGTTTTTTTATATTTCTTCGTAATAAACATTTAACAATTTTTTTAAAAATACTATAAAGTCTCTCGTGTTTTCTCTCTAGAATTCGTTTTTTATGATTCTTTTTTAAGACCTTATATTTGTTAATAACAATACCATATCGAACAAATCTTCTTCTTAGAATAGTAAAAACTATATGACGTATTCTTAATAATAAATTATCAATCTCCTGTATTAATTGAGTTTTTGACTTTACTATAAACTCAGCAACAGATGTCGGAGTTGGCAACCTCTTGTCCGCTACATAATCAGCAATCGTATAATCAATTTCATGTCCAACCGCTGATATTATTGGTAATTGTGAATCATAAATAGCATAAGCAAGTTCCTCATCATTAAAACACATTAAGTCTTCTATGCTTCCACCTCCTCTTGTAATCACAATTACATCTGGTTTTTTAGAAAGAGCATTAAAATAATTTATACCCTTTATAATCTCTCTAGGAGCCTCCATACCCTGCACAAGAGCAGGAAACAAAACCACTTCAATTGGTTTTCTTTCTCGTAACCTAACCTCTATATCTTTTATAGCAGCTCCATTCTTAGCTGTAATTATACCAATAAATTTAATCTTTTCCGGAATAGGTCTTTTATGTTCTAGAGCAAATAGTCCTGCTCGTCTTAATTTAGCAAGTCTTTCTTCAAATATTTTTAATAAGGTACCTTCTCCTTGTACTTCTATCTTTTCTGAGATAATTTGATAGCTAGACCTATCTCTATATATAGAAAGTTTTCCAAAAAGTTTAATTTTCATTCCCTCTTCTAGTACAAGAGAACCAATATTTGTTTTAAAAACAACAACTCCAATCAAACTTCTAGCATCCTTCAAATTAAAATATATATGCCCGTTACTAGATTTTCGTATACCACTAATTTCGCCAATTACCTTAACATAGTAAAAATTTTTCTCTATAAGAAATTGGATTTTATCAACTACCTCCGAAACAGAATATTCCTTTGTTAAATCCATACTTAGATATTATTATTCAAAAAACAAAAA
This sequence comes from uncultured Rhizobiaceae bacterium, assembly GCA_964484785.1. GTDB lineage: Bacteria > Pseudomonadota > Alphaproteobacteria > Rickettsiales > UBA1997 > CAZAFD01. The sequence continues at coordinate 18,032 of CAZAFD010000009.1, forward strand.
TAATTTACTTTTTATTTTTTTTATATTATACTCAGAAGATCTTATTTTTCTGTTAAAAAATAATAAATCAAGATGAATTTAAGAAATATAGCTATTATAGCACACGTAGATCATGGCAAAACAACATTAGTAGATCAACTTCTAAAACAAAGTGGAAGCTTTGCTGCACACGAAAACATAGCAGAAAGAGTAATGGATAGTAATGACCTCGAAAAGGAAAGAGGTATAACAATTTTAGCAAAATGCACATCAATTCAATATAAAGATACCAAAATTAATATAGTAGATACTCCAGGACACGCAGATTTTGGTGGAGAGGTAGAACGTGTTTTATCTATGGTAGATGGTGTAGTTTTATTAGTAGATGCAGCGGAAGGACCTATGCCCCAAACCAAATTTGTATTATCAAAAGCACTAGCCTTGGGCTTAAAACCTATAGTAGTTATAAATAAAATAGATAGAAATGATGCAAGACCAAATGAGGTACTAGATGAAATCTTTGATCTATTCGTTAACTTGGATGCTAATAGTGAGCAATTAGATTTTCCTGTATTATATGCAGTAGGTAGAGATGGTTGGTGTATAAAAGAAATCAATGATGAAGGCAAGGATTTAATCCCTTTATTTGAATTAATATTAAGCCATGTTCCAGCACCTAAGGTAGAGGTAGATGCACCCTTTAGTATGTTAGCAACCATCTTGGATGCAAACCCATATGTTGGCAGAATCTTAACTGGAAAAATTTATAGTGGCAAGGCCAAAATAAACAGCACAATTAAAGCTATAAATCTAGATGGAAAAGTAACAGAAAGAGGAAAATTAACAAAATTATTTGCTTTTAAAGGAGTAAAAAAGATACCTATAGAAGAAGCTGAAGCCGGAGATATAATATCTATAGCTGGTCTGTCAGAAGCCAATGTATCTGACACAATATGTGACTCAATTATAGAAACACCAATCAAATCTACACCAGTTGATGCGCCAACTATGTCTATAGTAGTAAGTGTTAACAATTCGCCTTTAGCAGGCACAGAAGGCGACAAGGTAACATCAAGACTATTAAGAGAAAGATTATTTGCAGAAGCCCAAAGTAATGTAGCTATAGAAGTAAAAGAAACCGATAGTAAAGATAGCTTCGAAGTTGGTGGTAGAGGTGAATTACAATTAGGAGTACTAATTGAAACAATGCGAAGAGAAGGTTTTGAATTGTCCGTTGGTAAACCGAAGGTTCTATTCAAGTTTGATGAAAATAATAATAAATTAGAGCCAATGGAAGAAGTTATTGTAGACGTTGACGATGAATATTCCGGCGTTGTTGTAGAAAAATTAGGAAAAAGACGTGGCGAATTACAAGAGATGAAGCCATGTGGTACAGGTAAGACAAGGATTGTATTTTCAATACCATCAAGAGGTCTTTTAGGTTACCAATGTGAGTTTATGACAGATACAAAAGGTAGTGGTGTTATAAATAAATTATTTGCAGGATACCAACCATATAAAGGTGATCTACCACGCGAAAGAAAAGGCGTGTTAATCGCTACAGAACAAGGTACTTGCGTACCATATGCCCTATTCTTCTTACAAGAAAGAGGTAAACTTTTTGTTTCACCCCATGATAAGGTATACGAAGGTATGATAATAGGCGAACATTCAAGAGACAATGACTTGGTTGTTAATGCTCTTAGAACAAAAAAACTCACCAACGTTAGAACAACTTGTGCTGATGAAAGTATTGTCTTGACACCTCCAACAAAAATGTCATTGGAACAAATGATCACCTATATCAATGACGACGAACTATTAGAAGTAACACCAAAAAGTCTACGACTCAGAAAGAAGTTATTAAGCGCTCTAGACAGAAAAAGAATGAATAGAAATAGCGAGGAAAGCGAATAATGTTGATTTAAACTTTATTTCATTATAACCTGGGACAGCATAATAATATAGACTTACCCAGGGTGGAAAAGAAATTAGTATTAATAGACGCATACAGCTTTTTATTTAGAGCCTTCTTTGCAATCAAAGATTTAAGAAAAAAAGACGGAACCCCTATTAACGGCGTCTATGGCTTTACTCGCATGATAATCAATCTGCTAGTGGACCTCAATGCAAGCCACATAGCAGTTGTTTTTGATAGTGGACAAAAAACCTTTAGAAGCACTATATATCCAGAATATAAAATAAATAGACCTCCAGTTCCAGAAGATCTAATTCCTCAATTTGCTATGGTTAGAGAGGTTGTTTCTGCCTTGCATCTACCTATTTTAGAAAAAATAGGTTACGAAGCCGATGATGTTATAGCTACCTTGGCTAGGCAAGCGAAAGAACAGGATTTTCAAGTTTTGATTGTATCGCCAGATAAAGATTTACTTCAACTGGTAGATGACAACGTTTTTGTCTTTGATCCCATGAAAAACAAAGAAATACATAGCGAAGATGTCCTAGAAAAATGGCAGGTTGAACCAAAAAAGATATTAGATTTCCTTGCTCTTACAGGTGATACAGCAGATAATGTACCAGGAGTACCCAACATAGGTCCTAAAACCGCCGCAAGTCTTCTGGCAAACTATGAATCCATTGAAGATTTAATCAATCATATTGATTTAATACAGCCAAATCGAATACGAGAGACCCTTAAAAATAATCTAGATAAACTTCTACTATCCAAAAAACTAGTAGAGTTGGCTACAAACATAGACCTAATAAAGGATTTAGATGATCTAAAAATCCGAAAGATAAATCCTGTAGAATTGCGAGACTTTCTCTATAAAATGGAACTTTATTCCATAGCACACCAAGTAGAAATAGCTTTTAACATAACACACGAACAAAGCTCTTACGAAACACATAGATTCAAGTATAAGAAAATTACCGATCAGAAAATACTAGAAACCTGTATAGAAAGTCTTTCTAAGAATAATCAAATTTATATAGATTTAGTCACAAATCTAGATGAATCCAATAATAACCCTGTATACTTAGCAATAATAGATAGTAACAAAAAATACATAAATCTAATTTTATTAAATTCCAACCATAATGATAATCTACTTTATATACCAAATAGTAATTATCTTAGTATAGATGTAGTCCTACAAAAACTTAAACCAATCTTTGAAAATCCAAAAATAAAAAAGGTATCCTGTGATACAAAAAAGTTAATTAGTATTTTAAAAACCTTAGATATAAAATTAGATAATTACGACGATATTATTGCGGCTTCATATGTACTAAACGCAGGTAAATTTGAACAAAAATTAAGTAAACTAATTGAGGTTTACCTGTATGATAACTTTGAACTACACATAGAAAATATAGATATTTTTAATAAATTACTTCAGATTTATGAAAAAAATAAGGAATTATCTAAGATAACTAATGATATTTCTCAATTTGCGAATTTCCGTATAGAAATGATCTTCTATCTTTATAAGTATATATTTGAATTATTAGATGCATCTGAACAAAAAAATATCTACTATGATATAGAAAAACCACTAATAGAAGTTCTTGCTGATATGGAATATAGAGGGATAACAATAGACGTAGGTGTTTTAAATATTTTATCCCGCTTCTTTCAAGAAAACATCAGTACTATAGGTAAAAAGATTTTTGATATTGCTGGTCAAGAGTTTAATATAGCCTCTCCCAAACAGTTGGGTGAAGTTTTGTTTAATAAATTACAGCTACCAGGTAAAAAAACTACATCAAAAACAGGTAATTTATCCACAAACATAGATATTTTAGAAAGTCTATCTGAAAAAGGCTTTACAATAGCCGATCAAATACTGGAGTGGCGCCATCTATCAAAGCTAAAATCTACTTACTCAGATATACTGCCTAAACTCATCGATAAAAACAACAGAGTGCATACAACTTACAGTAATACAGCCGTAATTACTGGTAGACTTAGCTCTTCTAATCCTAATTTACAAAATATACCAATTAAAACAGAAGAAGGTGCTAAGATTAGAAACGCATTTATAGCTAAACCAGGATACAAACTAATAGGAGCCGACTATTCACAAATAGAATTAAGGGTTTTGGCTGAATATGCACAGGTTACAAAATTAATAGAAAGTTTTCACAAGAATGAAGATATACACCTCAAAACAGCCAGAACTATATTCGACACAGATGATATAACATCTGATATGCGTAGAATGGCCAAAATAATAAACTTTAGTATAATATATGGTTCTACATCTTTTGGATTAGCTAAAAGACTTGGTATATCCAACAAGGCAGCGCAAAATTACATAGATAATTATTTTAATACATACCCAGAAATTAAGGATTATATAAATAGCACTCTAGCCTTCGCCAGAGATAATGGTTTCGTAAAGACGCTGTTTGGTAGAATTTGCCATATAGTAACAGATACTAAATTGGAAAAAACTTTCGCCGAAAGATTAATTATAAACGCGCCAATACAAGGTAGCGCCGCAGATATTATAAAAATAGTAATGGTAGAACTTTATAATAAACTTCAAAAATTCGATGCAAAAATTCTACTCCAAGTACATGACGAACTAATTATTGAGGTTATAGAAAACCAAGCAGATGAAGTCTTAAACCTGGTAAAAAAGATTATGGAAAATACAGTTAAACTACAGATTAAACTAATAGCAAATGTGAAACTTGGAAACAACTGGGGAGAAATACATTAAAGCAATGTTTTTTGTAAAAACTGTAGAAACCAAAAAAGAGTGGTTACCCAGAAGATAGATAGTTTTTATAGATCCCCTGAATTAGGGCCAAATATCTATGATATTATCACAAGACAAAACTATTAAGCTTGTTACTGTAGAACATATAGAACTTACTTCTTCACAACAATACTTTATCTTAGAGAGAATGTCCTTTATCTACTTACGATTAGCTATTATACTTAACTAAATAGCTTAAGGCGTTATGATGATCCACTAATTAACATAATTGTTTCAATTATATAAAATTGAAGACCATTTTTTATTATAACATTATACTTCTATAATTACCCATCTTGACATCCTCTCCAACCCAACCTAACTTTTCTTTAAAACAACCAACCCAACCAACACAACATATATGTCTCAATACAATAATAATAATTTAAATAATCTAATAAGAGAGAGAGAGAGAGAGAGAGAAGAAAATTTAAGTAAATGTAATAATATTATTAATAACAATATTAATATATCCTTTCTTAATCAATTTAAATCAGCCTTCTCTTTGGTTGAGTTATCTATAGTTCTTATCATAATAGGTCTTCTTATTAGTGCAGTAATAGGAGGAAAAGCTTTAATAGATGAAGCTAAGATTATAACGATAAGGAATGAACTTGAAGAATTAAGAACAGCAGCTCGAGAATATCAAAGTATGCATCCCGAGGAAAAGTACTACGACTTAGCTTCTCCTGGTTGCGGCGGTGTCTTCACAGAGCTACCAGCAAAAAAAATAGCAGAACTTGGTCTTCTCGATAAAACAAAAGTAATAGATGATAGATCTTATGCTTCTAAAGTAAAGGCCATGGTAAACCTAAGTGGAAACAATATATGGTATACTGGATCGTGCGGTGGCGAGCGTAAAAACAAATATGGCAAATCTCATGAGCTGACATTTTATTATGGTTACAGAGTAACACAAGGTACATCAAAAACTAATTCTACTTATGCATTCAACGGTGCCTTAAGACCAGCTTTTTGTAAAAAATTATCACACAAATTACAGTCATACTATGGCGAAAAAATATCGCTGTATCGTTTATGTTATACAGCAAATAAAGAATTTGATAATAAGTGCTCAGACAACAATGGATCGGCTTATATAAATATTTATATATTTGATTGGTAATAATTAAATAAACAAGAATTTACTGAAAACTATAAAAATCATTAAAAAGATAAAAATATAGGTAGCAGAAACCTTAAAAACTACCTATATATCTTTTTTATAAAGTTTAATTATAAACAAAATCCTAACAACCACCAGATATATCAGGATTTTTAAATAAAATCCTTTCTTGGTGTTCGCCTTTTTTACCAATATTGAAACTATCTACAGGTCTATGATATCCCATCACCCTCGTCCATACTTGGGTTCTCTTATGGCAATGAGGACATTCTGGTTGCTCACCATTCAAATAACCGTGTGTTTCACATACAGAAAACACTGGAGTTATTGTAACGTATGGAAGCTTATAATGTGTTAATACTGTTTTTACTAACTTTTTTGCTGCTTCTCCACTTGGTAATCTTTCACTCATATATAAATGTAAAACTGTGCCACCAGTATATTTACACTGTAGGTCGTTTTGCAAATCCAAGGCCTCAAATGGATCATCTGTTAAATTAGCTGGAACTTGAGAACTATTTGTATAGTATATATTTTCATTAGAACCAGCTTGAATAATTTGTGGATACCTTGTCTTATCAATCTTAGCAAATCTATATGTTGTAGCTTCGGCTGGAGTGGCTTCTAGATTATATAAATTACCTGTTTCTTCTTGATATATTTTTAATCTATTTCTCATAAATTCTAGAATTTCACTAGCAAAAGCAATGCCAGTGTCTGTAGTAATATCATCCTGATCATGTGTAAAATTTCTGATCATTTCATTCATTCCATTAACACCAATAGTACTAAAATGATTTCTAAAACCTATTTTTAAATATCGTTTAGTATAAGGATATAAACCTCTCTCATATAGCTCTTGAACAAATAGTCTCTTCTTCTCTAAAGAAGATTTGGCTAAATCCATTAAATATTCTAATTTAAATAATAAAGCTTCTTTATTATCTTTACACAAGTATCCTAGTCTTGCCATATTAATCGTTACAACGCCTATAGACCCAGTCATTTCAGCCGACCCAAAAAGACCATTACCTCTTTTTAAGAGCTCTGTTAAATTTAACTGTAATCTACAACACATACTTCGTACAGCATTAGGCTTGTATGCCTCAGGATTGGGTATTAATTCGCCCTTGTCATTTTTTATATACTGACTACCTATAAAATTCTGGAAATACGAACTACCTACTATAGCTGTATTATCAAATAAAGCTTGAGCCGCTGGACTATCCCACTTAAAATCTTCTGTAATATTAACTGTAGGTATAGGAAACGTGAAGGGTTGTCCAATCTCATCACCCTGGGTCATAACATGATAATAGGCAATATCAATTAACTCTATTTCTTTCTGAAAATCCTTGTATGTTAATTCTTCTAAAGAATTTACACCTCTCTTTTTGGCTTCGGCCAATAATTCTTCATCCTGAACACCTTTAAATAAATGTACATCCCGGCAGGTTGGAATATGATCTCTTAAGTCCTGTGGAACAGTAAAGTCTAGGGTAATATTAGTGAATGGTGATTGTCCCCATCTTGCTGGAACATTTAAGTTATACACAAAACTCATTATGGCCTCTTTAACTTCGGCATAATTCATTTTATCCTTAAAAACATACGGTGCTAAATATGTATCAAAACTGCTAAAGGCCTGAGCGCCTGCCCATTCCGACTGTAAGATACCTAAAAAATTTGCCATTTGTCCCAAGGCAGATCTTAAATGTCTTGGAGGTTTAGCTGATACTCTACCCCTTACACCATTAAAACCTTCATTTAAAAGTGCTCTTAAGGACCAACCAGCACAATAAGCTGTTAAACAATCTAAGTCATGTATATGGTAATCACCTTCTCTATGGGCCTTACCTTCTTCTTCAGAATAAACACTATCTAACCAATAATTAGCAATCAGCTTTCCTGAAATATTATTTACCAAACCAGCATTACTATAACCAGAGTTAGCATTAGCATTTATTCTCCAATCTTCTTTACCAATGTATTCTTGTATAGTATTTCTCGAACTTACTTTAGTATCTCTTGTCTCTTGATTTTCTTTAATGCTTATCTTTAAATATTCTTCTAACGTATCAGCTAGCTTTTCCTCTACAAAAACATCTTTAATAGCTTCTTCAATTGAAGAAAGATATTTATCAGGATTTTTCAAGATTTTTTCTTCTAATTTTTTGTAGAATCGCGAAATGGATCCCTCGCCAATCTTCTTAAAAGCAACAGCTAATCGTGTCTTCAAAACCGAAGAAATATATACACTTTTATTCATAAAAAACTTAAATAATTTTGTTCCTTAAAAATTCCATATCCTATAATACTACAATATATTGTTATGTCAATAAGATTGACCACAAAATATAGTATAAATTTATATCCACTATTTGTTGGCCTTTTGTGTTAAAAAACTCTCGGTAAAGAATCATACCAAAAAAGTTTATTAAACAAATAATTACTTAATATTATTGTCATGAAACTAAATCTTTTAAAAATAACAAAATAATATTTATGATTTTTTTAAATGGGCCAACATAAGAAACACCATTCTTGGCATATAACTCATAAGTAGTAACTTTATCGCCATCAGTTATTTTAATATAACCAACCACTTGATCTTTTACAATAGGTAAATCTAGCTTATATTTATATATCTTCTCTATAACAAGTTTATTAAGTCTATCCAACTTTGTTGGATAGACTATATCTTGTTTAGTATATACGTTCACAAAACTAACATCTCCCCATAAAATATCTAAAGAATCTATAATTTCATCTTTCTTATATAGATCTACATATCCATATAAAGAATAACCATAATTAAGTAGTTTTCTGCTCTCCTTCCCAACTTCTCTCTCGCTTTTTAAACCATTAACAACAGCTATAAACCTTTGACCCTTTCTTAAAGCAGAACTGGCTAAGGCATAACCTCCGCTATTTGTATGACCCGTTTTTATACCGTCTGCACCAGGATAGTCTTTAAGAAGAGGATTATTATTTCTTTGAGTAATTTTATTATATTCTAGAAATTGTGTATTAAAAAACATGTTATAATAATCACCATGATTTTTAATTAAATGATAACTCAAGACAGCCGTATCATAAACAGACATATAGTGATCATCGTCAGGTAAACCATTAACATTCGCAAAATGTGTATTTCTAAGACCCAATTCTCTAGCCTTATTGTTCATTCTTTCAACAAATTTATCAATCGTGCCCAAACTACCTTCAGCCAAGACAACTGCTGCATCATTACCAGAAATAGCTAATAACCCCAATAATAAATCATGCACCTTTACCTTCTTGTCTGGTGCCAAGAACATCCTAGATCCTTCTTGTCTCCAAGCTCTCACGCTAGTCTTAAAAGTATCTGTAAGCTTTATTTTTCCCTCATCCAATAAGTCAAAAATAATATAAGCCGTCATTATCTTAGTCATAGATGACGGTGGTACTCTTTTATGCATATTCTCAGTACCATATAGTATCTCAAAATTATTATAGTTTAATAAAACTGCATATGGCGCCTGGGCTTCAAAAGACCATAATTCCCTTACAAAAATAGAAAAAAATACAAACAAAAATATTGTTATAAATCTCATTCAGAAACTAGACTTTTTTAAATTAAACTCTATGATTTAGCTACTTTATTAAAAGATTTTTAGAATGTCCCAAAAGATTATAGCAAAGAAAATATTAATAGCAATAATTTTATCATTAATATTTTTAACACTATGGAATCTCCTGGTTATAAAACCTATAGCAGAAAAGCAAAGAAAAAATAAAGATGCTATTGCAGAAGTAGAAAACTTAGAAAAAGGTAGACATAATTACAATGATAAGGATATAAAAGAAGAAATTATTCCAATAGAGAATGCCAATATACTTGGTGATATTAGTACGCGTGGTCTTACGCTAGATAATATCTATCTAAAGAAATATAAAAAAGAACTCAATTCTACAGATTTTGTAAGATTACTTAGTAAAGATTATTTTATAAACTTTGGATGGCTCGGTATGAATATCCGAACACCAAATAGAGATACTATATGGAAAGCTGAAGGACATGAACTTGCTAAAGATAAGCCGCTTACACTCACTTACGATAATCAAGAAGGTCTAATATTTAAGGTAACATTATCTATTGATGACAAATACATGTTTTTTGTTAAACAGTCAGTAACAAACAATGCCACAGAAAATCTATATATTCGACCCTTTGCCCAGATTCAGAAAAAAACTAATAACAAAAGAGATGATTTAAATAATTTACAGATAATGGGAATTTTAGACAATAAGTTCCATCAGATAAAATCAAAAAGACTTAAGTCTAAAAATATGGAATTTGACTCTGTCAAATGGTTCACCTTAGGAGAAAAGTATTGGGCAACAGCTATAATTAATAGAAATACATTTGAAACAAAGGCTAACCTCTTAAAAGTTAATGAATTATATAAAGCACAATACATAGCAAGTAGTGATCTTGTTATAAAACCAGGCCAAACTTATGAAACACAAATAGATATCTTTACAGGAGCCAAAGAACTCAAACTTTTAGATAACTATGAAAATACTTTAAATATACCGTCCTTCGATAGAATTGTAGATTTTGGTATGTTTTACATAATATCCAGACCGCTATATGTAATTTTAATGTTCTTTAACAAATTTTTGAAGAATTTTGGTTTATCTATTTTAACATTAACAGTTATTGTTAAATTATTATTATATCCAAGCACCAAAAAATCTTTTTTAGCAATGGATAAGATTAAAAAAATTCAACCAAAAATTGCAGCTTTACAAAATCAATATAAAAACGACAAGATATTGCTTAACCAAAAATTAATGAAATTATATAAAGATAATAACATTAATCCTATCTCCAGTATTTTGCCAATGTTTATGCAATTACCTGTCTTTATAGCTCTTTATAAAGTATTTTCTGTAGCAATAGGTATGCGTCATTCGGCCTTCTTAGGTTATATAAAAGACCTATCAGCACCAGATACTACAAATATATTAAATTTATTTGGTCTGATACCATTAAAAATGAACTTAAGAATAGGTATATTGCCATTTTTAACTGCCCTTACTATGATGTTACAACAAAAATTAAACGAAAATGCCGATCCAGATAAAAACTACAATGCCAACACTAAGTATATGCCATTAATATTTTTAATAGTATTTTCTGGTTTACCAAGCGGATTACTTCTATACTGGGTATTTAGTAATATAATTACTATTATTCAACAAATTTTAATAAATAAACAAAAATAAAGAACAAACTCACTTAATGAAAAATTCCAGCCAAACGGCTGGAATTTCTACTATAATTAATTTAATATTAACTAAAAAGGAATATCATCATTTACAACTTCTTCTATAAAGCTATCACCTTGTCTATCATTAGAACCATGTTTCGCATTGGCACTATCTTCTAACCCACTACCATAGTATCCATCATCAAAGCCGTTACCACCAGAAGGAACAGATGTTTTATTATCTAGCAATTGCAATGTACAATTAAAACCTTGTAAGATAACTTCTGTTACTTGTTTCTCTATACCTTGATTGTCAACCCATTTTCTATTTTGTAACGTACCTTCAATATATAACTTTGCACCTTTCTTTACAAAATTCTTAGTTATACCAACCAAACCCGGTGTATAGATAACAATCCTATGCCATTCAGTCTTATCTTTTCTTTCTCCGGTACTTTTATCTCTCCATACATCGGTTGTAGCCAAAGTAAATAGAGCAACTTCATTACCATTATTCATAGTTCTTATTTCTGGGTCTCTGCCGACATTACCTATAAGAATTACTTTGTTTAGTGCCATTTCTCTAAAATTTATTCAGTATTGCCCAAGATTCTAGGAATAACAATTAAAAAATCAATAATACCTAATATCCTGGCTATATTTAATTATTATATTCTTTTGTTGTGACAAGCAAAAAATCTAAGGATAGGACGTTGTTGTAAAAAATAAATTATACTATATACATCTATCATAAAGAGAGATGCGTCTTGGTATGTAGGATAACATTATTATGCCCAGGACCCATCATATAAATTAATAACGATTAAATCTAAGCATGATAGAACACGGCTTCCAAAAATTAACTTTCCAAAAATCAAACTCCTCTACTTTTAACTACATGGTTTCGTTATTAAATAGGCTTATAATAATAAAAAAAAAGGGGGGGACAAGAATTTTTACTAAAACACAGGGCCTCTGGAGCTAGACCCAATACCACATCACATTATAGTAAAAATATTACTCAAAGCTGCATATCCCACAAAATAATCGCCGTCATCCTAAAGAAACTAGTAAATAACAACAAAGGGAGGTAATTATTAAATGACAAAAATTTCTGTAATATTACCCATATATAATACTTCTAAATATTTACGACAGTGTTTAGATAGTATAGTAAATCAAACATTAAAAGACATAGAAATAATATGCATTGATGACGGTTCAACAGATAATTCTTTAGACATAGTAAAAGAATATACTGCCAAAGATCCTAGAGTTAAATTTCTAACACAGCCAAATCAAGGGCAAGGAGTAGCAAGAAATAAGGGTATAGACCTTGCTGAAGGTGAATATATAGGTTTTGTAGATACAGATGACTGGATCGAGTTAAATATGTACCAAAAAATGTACACAACCGCAATCGAAAATAATTGCGATCTGGTTTTTTGTAACTACGAAAGGTTTTATGAAAAATCTAAAAAACGAGCAATAGCAAATAAGTTTAGCGAATACGGAATAAACATCGCGCCATACAAAGTGTTTTCCTGGAAAGACTTAAAAAATAAGGTTTTTGAAAATATTCCATATGCCCCCTGGAATAAGATAATAAAAAAGAGTTAATTACTTCAAATAACTTGAAATTTTCAACAAATCGTATGTTAGGCGAGGATAGAATCTTTAGTATTGGAGCGTTATTGTACAGTAAAAGCTGTATTTATATGAATGATATAATGTACCATTATCTCATTCATCCATTCTCTAGTACGGCAATTTTACCGTTATATACACAAATCTTAATTGATGAAGTTCATGAAATATTAACAAAATTAAATTTGCATGATTTTTTATTTGATGAATTTGAAACTTTTAAAAAAAATTTATTTGTAGATGATTACAATAGAGAATATAACGAAACTAAAAAGAAAAAAATTGTAAAGAAGGCAAAAAATAATCTCAATAAAGTTAACTGGCTCATATTTAAAAAAGAAGTTATATCAAATAACATTCCAAAAAATATATTTTCAATACAGAACAAATATTATTTTGCATTACAAATAAAAGTAAAAGTTTTAACAATATTTGGTTTTAGTTTTATAATTAAAAAATGTCATTTAAGATGAATTTTAAATTAATAAGTTTTTTGTTTGCTTGGATCTTCCCTACAAAACAAGATAGAAGAATCTTTAGAAATTTATGTCGCGCAATTGAAAAGAGGAAGCTAATACCAAAGATTTATAAAAACTACGACAATAGAATTCAATATCTCAGACAAAAAATTAAAAATAACAAGAAAATTAATGTTATTTTTCTGAGTTCAACGCCAGCTAAATGGCCCTATATACATTTGTATAAACTTTTTAATAATGATAGAAGATTCGATGTTAAAGTTCTGATAACTGTGTATGATTTCTATTTAAAGAATAAATACCCAAATATTGACCACGGAAAACTTGCAGAAGAAAACCTTTTATATTTTAAGGATAGAGGATGCAATGCAAGTTATGCTTTTGATATTGTAAAGAACAAACATATTGATTTAAAACAATTCAATCCAGATATAGTTTTTTATGAACAACCATGGGGTTTAGCATCACAATATCTACCCTATCTTGTATCAGAATATGCATTAACATTTTACAGTTCCTATGGAGCACAAATTACAAATGGTTCTAATGAATATTCCGAAGATCTATATAATACTGTTTATCAATATTATATTGATAACCCTTATATTAAAGATTTTCTAGTCAATAAACACAATTATTCACCAGATCATCTCAATATATCTGGACATCCAAAACTAGACGCATATTTAAAGCCGGTAAATCTGTCCAATCAAATATGGAACACAAACAAAAAGAGAATCATTTGGGCTCCTCATCATTCTTTTCTCGAAAACTCTACACTAAAATTTGGTACATTCGACTGGAATTATGAGTTTATGTATAATTTCGCAAAGGAACATACAGAATATGAATTTGTTTTCAAACCACATCCCGAACTCAAAAGAACAATTGTGCAAGAAGGTTTCATGACACAAGAAGTAGTCGAGAATTATTGGAGCTCGTGGCAAAACCTATCCAACGCAAAAATATATGAGAAAAGCGATTATTTTGATATGTTCAGAACCTCTGATTTATTAGTAACAGACTGTAATTCATTCTTATATGAATACTTACCCAGCGAAAAACCTGTGATTCACCTACTCAACACACATTCTGTAGGACATAATGAGTTTGGTCAAAAAATAATT
>CAZAFD010000010.1:0-29344 GCA_964484785.1 uncultured Rhizobiaceae bacterium
TCCACCACATATAAATAGTATATTTTTAGTATTTATTTGTATCATCTCTTGGTTTGGATGTTTTCTTCCGCCTTGAGATGGAACATTTGCTATAGTGCCTTCTATTAGTTTCAACAAGGCTTGCTGCACTCCTTCTCCTGATACGTCTCTTGTGATTGATGGATTTTCACTTTTACGTGCGATTTTATCTATTTCATCTATATAGATAATTCCATTCTCGGCTTTGTTTATATTAAAGTCTGCTGCTTGTAGCAATCTTAAAATTATATTCTCTACATCTTCGCCTACGTATCCAGCTTCAGTGAGTGTTGTGGCATCTGCTATTGCAAAGGGTACATCCAGAATTTTAGCTAATGTTTGTGCCAATAATGTTTTACCGCTACCAGTAGGACCAACTAACAATATGTTGGATTTTACAATATCTGTATCGTCTTTTTCCTGCAAAATCTTTGCGGAATTTGTGATTCTTTTGTAGTGATTATAAACAGCTACAGCTAAGACTTTTTTTGTATAGTCCTGATCCACTACGTAAGTATTTAAAGTTTCTAGGATACTTTTTGGTTTGATATCTAGTTTAGAAAAATCAAAATCATTTTTGTTTAACTCACTTTCTACTACGTTAGAACATAGCATAATACACTCATCACAAATATTGACTCCCGGACCAGCTATTAATTTTTTTACTTCTCTTTGTGTTTTGCCACAAAAAGAACATATTAATATATCCTCTTTCTTTTCTTCTATATCTTTTTTCATAAATCTTATCCTTTAGATACAAATATGTTAAACGAATTAGTATAATATTTGCACAAACTATACTTAATATAGTATTTTATTTTGTAGATTCAATAGAATGACAAGTGTAAAAAATACCATGATTAAAAACCATTAACATGTACGATAAAAATATACTGTTTTTAACTTGTGTGTTTTTATAGCAATGATCTAGAATTATGTAACAAAAATTATAGGTTTTTTAATAGTATGTAGCCATAAAATGTAGTAATACTGTCATCATTTTCACAATTTTCATCATCTAAACAATAACATGTAAATGTGTACTTATCTTTTCCTATAGTTTCTGGTATACCTATCTTCATATCTTTGTTTACACCATAGTAATTTCTTAGTTTTGTAACCAATTTTTTGCAAAATTTTGCAGTTAATGTAAAGCCGTGCGTGAATAACGTGCTATCACTAAAATTTTTAACCGTGTCATCAAGATATGCATAATAAAATTCCAAAACGTCTGGAGTAAGATAAAGGTTTGCCCATAAATTATAAGCATTAGTTCTTCCTTTTATTTTTGATTTAATACTACCCAAAGTGCTTCCACCTGTATCAGTAGTAAATAATTTCGATTTTTCTATATACCCATATTTAGCTAGTTCTTCAGGGAAATTATACATAATATTTTCATCAGTTGGTATACCTCTATCGTGGATATAAAGAGATACTGCATTTTTTATTTCTTCAAATTCATTTCTTATGGTTATAATCTTAGCTTGATCAATTAAAGCTTTACCACTTATTACAGCGCCAATAAGAAGGCCGATAATTATTAAGACAATAGATAACTCAACTAAAGAGAAGGCTGATTTAAATTGATTAAAATAGCATGAATACAAAGAATTAAATAAGAGGTGTTTGTTATTGCGACTTAAATTTTCTTCTCCCTCTCTTATTTGATTATTTAAATTATTATGATGTTGGAGCATAAGATGTTGTATTGTTTATTTGCGTTGTAAAGGTTAGACATTCTTGGTAAGAATGTCAATATAAGTGGTCTTTATGATGAGTTTTTGATTCTTATGGATAGTTAAGATTGTTATGTTATTTTTTGGAGGTATATTTAGACTAATTGAAGAATTATTTGATTTTTGTTTTTCTATATTATAATTTGACATATAATTTGAGAAATTCAAAATACTAATTTTATTAATTAAATCGTTATAAAATGGCAGTACCTAAGAAAAAGACCAGTCCATCGAAGAGAGGTCTAAGGCGCGGGGGCAATGGTACCTATAAGACAAAGTTTCCTAATGTTTTAACAGATAAAACAACAGGAGAGTACAAATTGGCACACCACATTTCTTTAGATGGTTACTATAATGGTAAGAAAGTAATTGCTGACAAGAAGCCTAAAGAAAAGCCTGAGCAAGCAACAAATGATGAACAATAATAAAAAAATTACTATTGCTTTAGATTGCATGGGGGGCGATAATGCTCCTAAAGCAGTAGTAGAGGGTATGGTTTTGGCCTCTCGTGATTACAAGGAAGATGTGGATTTTGTGTTGTTCGGAAAAAAGGAAGAGATTGAAGCTATACTGAAACGTAAAAGGCCTGCGTCTAATTATAGGATAGTAGATACAAATGTAGTTATCTCCCCAGAGGAAAAACCATCGGTTGCGATAAGACGAGGTCGCGATTCGAGTATGGGTTTGGCCATACAAGCCGTTAAAGACAAGGTTGCTGACGCTAGTATTTCTTCTGGAAATACAGGAGCCTTGATGGCTTTGTCGAAAATTATTTTAAGAACTCTACCAGATATAGATAGACCTGCGCTAATACAGATGATACCAAATGGCAAGGGTTTTTGTACTGCATTGTTGGATATGGGTGCAAATATAGAATGTGATTCTATAAATCTGTACCAATTTGCCATCATGGGTAAAGTATTTGTTAATGCTTTAACTAACAGAAAAGATATTAAGATAGGACTACTGAATATAGGATCCGAAGAAATCAAGGGGAATGATTCTATCAAAAATGCTGCTAATATGCTCAAAAACAGTAAGTTAAGAGATAACTTTTATGGGTATATTGAAGGTGATGATATAATGACAGGTAAGGTTGATGTTGTTGTTAGTGATGGGTTTAGTGGAAATATTGCTCTAAAGTCTATTGAGGGGCTCACAAAGGTACTGGTGAAATTCCTAAAAAAGATATATATGTCAAATATATTCACACTTTTGGGTTACTTCTTAGTACATCGTAAATTTAAAAAGTTAAAGCAGACCATTAATCCAGAAATCCACAACGGAGCTATGTTAATCGGTCTGAATGGAATTTCTATAAAAAGTCATGGTAATAGCAATGCAAGATCTTTTTATTTTGCAATAAAAAATACTGTTAATTTGGTAAAGAATGATATTAACACCAAAATTACTAAGTTGGTTAACGACCTTGATTTATTAGAAGAATATAAAGAATAAACAATACTTGTGTATGTTAAATTCACGAATTATTGCGACTGGATCATATTTGCCGGAAAAAGTTTTGACAAACGATGATTTGAGTAAAATAGTGGATACTAGCAATGAATGGATTATAGAGAGAACTGGAATACAGGAAAGAAGAATTGCTGCAGACAATGAATTAACCTCGGATTTAGCTTATTTTGCCAGCGTAGATGCCTTAAATAAAGCTGGATTTACGGCATCTGATATTGATGGTATTGTTCTTGCCACGACTACTCCAGATCGTACCTTTCCTTCTACTGCGTCTATATTGCAGAATAAACTTGGATTAAGAAACAATTGTTTATGTTTTGACGTACAGGCAGTGTGTTGTGGTTTTATGTATGCCTTTGCTACTGCAGATAGCTTTATTAAAACAGGAATGGCTAAGCGTATTTTAGTAGTTGGTGCAGAAACAATGTCTAGGATAGTTGATTGGAACGATAGAGGTACTTGTATTTTATTTGGCGACGGCGCAGGGGCAGTAATTTTGGAGGCTAGTACCGACACAAGGTCTGGTATTTTATCAAGTTCTCTGCATTGTGATGGTCAATATTTCGATTTATTAAAAACAAGTGGAGGTGCGTCTTATAACAGAGAGGTTGGTTGCATAGAGATGCATGGTAAGGAGGTTTTTAAATTAGCTGTTAATAAGATGGCGGATTCTGTCCAGGAAAGTTTAAGTAAGGCTGGGTTAAATTTAGATGATATAAATTTTTTGATACCACACCAGGCTAACAAAAGGATTATTAATTCTCTTAGTAAGAAATTAAATATTAGCGAAGATCATGTGGTAGTTACAATAGATAGACATGGTAACACTTCTTCTGCAAGCGTTCCTCTAGCCTTAGATTATGCTCTGCAGAACAATCTAATCAAGTCGGGAGATGTAATTGTCTTGGAAGCTCTTGGCGGTGGTTTAACCTGGGGTAGCTCTATAGTGAGGATGTAATGATTCTAGACATAGATTTTACATTGAAAGATGCTAGGTGGAATACCTATATTAAAGAAGATTCTATAAACAATTATATTCAGGGCATTTTTGCGGCGGTTCTTAATCAATTAGGCTATAGATTAGATAAGGATAATACTATTGAGTTATCAATTACATTTACTAATGATATAGAAATAAAGGCTATAAACAATAACTTTAGACAAGTAGACAGCGCTACAAATGTGCTATCCTTCCCATTATACGAAAATGAATTTATAAAAGAATATAATTGTAATGAGTATATATCCCTAGGAGATATAGTATTGTCTATAGATACTATTCACAAAGAGGCCTGTGAACAAAACAAGACCTTCTTAAATCATCTAACACATCTTATAGTACATAGTATGTTGCATCTTTTTGGATATGATCATATTAAAGATGAAGATGCTAAAACTATGGAAACCTTAGAAATTAAGATTTTACAAGAACTATCCATAGATAATCCATATTTTATAGATTAAGCGCGGCCTTGATATCATCTCTTTTTTATGATATAATTATATTAGTGATGTGAGGAGGGTGTTATTAGTTTTATTTAATAATATTATCGCTAAAATGATACCTAGAACAATTAAGGGTGAAAAAAATATAAAAACCCAGACAAGTATTGTTACGAGACTTGGTAAAGAAGCTAATCGCAACTTAGACATTCAGGAGAATGATAAATCTTGTAATAATTCAT
Source organism: uncultured Rhizobiaceae bacterium (assembly GCA_964484785.1). Taxonomy (GTDB): domain Bacteria; phylum Pseudomonadota; class Alphaproteobacteria; order Rickettsiales; family UBA1997; genus CAZAFD01. Next base: position 4,919 of record CAZAFD010000010.1, read on the forward strand.
TAAACTGTAGAGAAGGCGAAGGCAAGATTAAACAATTTTTTACCAAACTATGGGATTGTATGAAAAAATGGATACGAGTAAACATAGTTGGTAAAAGTAGTGCAATACAGCAAACCATTACTCAAAGTATACCTGGACTAATAGGACAGGCTCTTGCTGCAGTAGTAGGTATTATTATTACATTGATTGATCTAATGACTAGACCTAAGGCTGTGAAACCAGAAGCTACCGCTGAGACAGAGCACGAAGAACCACAAGGAGTAGTAGCAGAGAGATTACGTAAAATTGAAGTTACTCCAGTACAACCACAGGCTAGTATGCATCAAGATTTGATTGAGGCAAGCCGTGACGTAGAGGCTTCACAATCTACTGCCTTGGTTCTTTAGTATTATTTAGATTTATTAAGATGCCTGTTAAGAAAAAGTAAACTTTTTAATATAAAATTTTGCATTTCTATAGTGCTACTTGAGAACTTAGTGGATTTTTCTAAATCTATCAGTTTAGATAGCATTAGATTGACCATTTTTATGTTCCATATTTTGGTATGAGCTTTTGTGGTTTCAATTTGTTGCCAGAAAATCTTTTCTTCTTTTATGATCTGCTCAAGACTTGTACCATTTTCTAATTTAAAACAGATTCTCTGTAGTTGTAAGAAGTAAGTAATTAAAGATCTAATAAGTATTAATGGATGATTATTTTGTAATAGTTTTTCTAGAAATAAGAATGTTTCATTATTTTTTAGATAACAAAAAGCATTAACAAAATCACTAATACTGTTTTCTGCTGAATTGGATATAATTAAGGGTAAGTCTTGTAGTGTCAAGTTTCTATCTTGCCCCTTGTATAGATCAAGTTTTTGTATTTCACTGTTTAATACTAAAAGATTATTTCCAATATTATTATGTAAATAGTCTACAACATCTTTATCAAATTTAAAATTTAAGTCTTGTAACTGTTTAGAGATGTAGTTTGTAACACTAGTTGCATTTTCTTCATAGCAAGCAATGGATCCTATTAAGTTAGAGGTTTCTGCAAATTTTTTCAGTGAGGAACTAGAAGTAAGATCGTGGGCTATTATTATGAGAAAGTTTTTGTTGTTGCTTAAATCCTGACTAAAGACTTCTTGTACATATCTTGTATAGTCGTTAGGCCTCTCATTTAGTTGTAAGACTATTACATTATTTGGATTAAAAAATGGAATAGCTTGAAATTCCTCGAGCAGGATGCCTGGATTAGATTTTATTTCGTCTTTTGTGACATATACAATATTTGTATTCCTTGTTTTAAAATTGTTTATGACTGTCTTTGCTCTGATATTTACCACAGATTCATCGGGACCATATATTAAAAGTCCACTATATTGGCCTATATCTGGACTATTTAGTAGTTTGTTTACCTGAGCTGGAAGTATTTTCATGAATGCAAGTTTTTTTAGAAAAAATATTGTAATCTATGCGTGAAGTCAAACAAAAAATCTATATTTTTATTTATTGAAAATAGAAAAGTATCATATTATTTTACAAGGTGTAATGCATGGCATTAAAATTACACAAATTATTAATATTGCAAAGGATAAAATGAGTACTGAAATTATTGATATAAAGGCTCGTGAAGTATTAGATTCTAGAGGTAATCCTACTGTTGAGGCAGAAGTTTATTTGGAAGATGGTTCTTTTGGGTCGGCTATAGTTCCTTCTGGAGCATCTACCGGAGTATTTGAAGCTTGTGAGCTTAGAGACGGTGATAAAAATAGATTTCTTGGAAAGGGAACTCTTAAAGCTGTAGAGAATGTAAATACACAAATAGCTGAAAACATAATAGGTATGGATGCTCTTGAACAGAGAAAAATCGATACTGCCTTAATTGATTTAGATGGTACTGAAAACAAGACTAATCTTGGTGCCAATGCTATTTTATCAGTTTCTTTAGCAACAGCTAAAGCAGCAGCCAATTCTTTAGGTTTACCATTATATCGATATGTTGGTGGTGTAAATGCACACATTATGCCTGTACCTATGATGAATGTGATAAATGGCGGTGCACATGCTGATAGCGGAATTGATATTCAAGAATTTATGATTGCTCCAATAGGTGCTTCAAGCATAAGAGAAGCTGTTAGAATGGGAGCAGAGGTATTCCACAATCTTAAGAAGATTTTAAAAACTCAAGGTTTAACCGTTGCTGTTGGTGATGAAGGTGGATTTGCACCAGCTTTAGGCTCTTCACATGAGGCATTAGACTGTATGTGTGAAGCTGTTCAAATGGCCGGTTATACTTTGGGTACGGACTTTAGATTTGCTCTAGACTGTGCTGCAAGTGAGTTCTATGAGAATGGTGTATATAACATAGAAAAGAGACAACTAACTTCAGATCAGTTGATAAGGTATTATGAAGAGTTAGTAAATAACTATCCTATTTTCTCAATAGAAGATGCTATGGATGAGAGAGACTATAAGGGTTGGGTTAATGCCACAGAAGCCCTAGGCGACAGAATCCAGTTTGTTGGCGACGATCTATTTGTGACAAATCCTAAGTTGATTGCAAAGGGTATTGAAGAAGGTATGGGCAATGCTGTTTTAATTAAGTTAAATCAAATTGGTACTTTATCTGAAACTTTGGATGCAATAGAATTAGCTCACAATAATGGTTATAATACCATAGTATCACATAGATCTGGTGAAACAGAAGATACTACAATTGCTCATATAGCAGTTGCTACAAATTCTGGTCAAATTAAGACTGGTTCAATGTCCAGAACAGATAGAATTGCTAAGTATAATGAATTAATGAGAATAGAAGAAGAACTAGGAGATTCAGCTGATTACGCTGGTGAATCTATACTTTAGGTATATTGGTATGTTTACAATTATGGGACACTTTTGGTGTTCCATAATTATATAGGATTAATTATGGAAAGGATTATTGTACAAAAGTACGGGGGCAGTTCGCTGGCTGACTTGGATAAAATCAAATTAGTGGCGACCAGGGTTGGTAGTGAGTTTACGAAGTATGAGGGGGGATATAAATTTGTTGTGGTGGCTTCAGCCATGCAAGGCGAGACAGACAAGCTAGTGGATTATGCTAGAAGTCTTTCTAAGCTGGATTCTGAGGAAAAATTAAGAGAATATGATACGATTGTTTCGAGTGGTGAACAAGTGAGTGTTGGTTTGTTAGCTCTAGAATTGCAAAATTTAGGTTTTAAGGCCAGGAGTTTATTGGGTTGGCAAATACCTATTCTGACAAATAAAAATTATTCTAATGCTAAAATACAATATATAGATGCCGAAATTCTTAGAGATTATTTACGAGAATATGATATTCTTGTTGTAGCAGGTTTTCAAGGGTTTAACCTAGAATGTGATACTGTAACTACTCTTGGAAGAGGTGGATCAGATACTACGGCTGTGGCAATAGCAAGTGTACTTAAGGCAGAAAGATGCGAGATTTGTAAGGATGTAGAAGGAATTTATGCGGCTGATCCGCGTATGGTTCATACAGCCAAAAAGTTAGATAGTGTTAGTGTAGAAAATTTGATACAGATGACATCAGCTGGTGCAAAGATGTTACATGTTCGAGCCGCAATAATGGCCAATAGGTATGCTGTAAATTTAAATGTTAAGTCAACTTTTACAGACAGACCTGGTACTATGGTAGTTAAGAGCGATAGTTACAATGATAATAAATGTCTTGTTAGGAATATAGTTAATTCCGACAAATATATTTTAATTTCAATTAGAAATCTAGAAAATAACAAAGGTTTGCTTCATAAGTTTTTTCATATTGTTATGGAAAACCAAATTGTCATAGATAGTTTTTCTCAAAACATTAATGAAAACAAATTAAGTATTCAGTTCATTACACTTAAGGATGAACTTGATAGACTAAATGTAATATTGAATAATAACTTTCAAGATTACAGTATATTTGAGGGCTTAACAAGAATTTCAATAGTTGGTATTGGTTTATTATTTAACTATACTATTCTAGAAAGATTTGTTAGAAGTTTAAATATTTTTTGTGAAGAGATTGTCTATACATCTACCAACGAACTAAAAATCAGCGCTATGGTAAGATGTAATAGAATAGACGAGTGTTTGCAAGTACTATACGCAGAATTTATTGAAAAAACAAAGTAATTGATTGATGAATCAGGTTAGAACTATAGTATTTCCAGTTGGTGGTTTAGGCACAAGGTTTTTGCCTGCCACAAAGGCTATACCTAAAGAAATGTTACCTGTTGCAGAAAAGCCACTTATACAGTATGCTTTCGAAGAGGCTTTAGAGGCGGGTATTGAGAGATTTATTTTTGTAACTAGTAGAAATAAGAATGCTATAGAAGATCACTTTGATAATGCCTTTGAGTTACAGAATAATTTACAGTGTAAAAAGAGAGATGATTTAATAGAAAAGGTAGTTGGTTGGTTACCAAAAGCTGGGCGGATAATATTTTTACGCCAACAAAATCCTTATGGTTTAGGCCATGCTATCTTATGTGCTAGATATTTTGTTGGTAATGAACCTTTCATAGTTAGTCTTGCAGATGACATGGTATATGAAGAAGGTAATTATATAAAAAGGATGTTAGACGTTTTTTATCAAAATGGAGGTAAGGCTAATATTATTGGTGTTAATGAAATTATTCATAAGGAAGATACCAAAAAGTATGGTATCATTGGTGTAAGTAAGGATTTTGGTTCTTATGTAAAGATCGATAATATGGTAGAAAAACCAAGCCCCGAGGATGCGCCATCTGACCTTTCTATTGTTGGAAGATATATATTACAGCCAGATATTTTTAGTGTTTTAGAAAAAACTGATCCTGGTTTAAATCAGGAAGTGCAACTAACAGATGCTATGAGAGTACTTCTAAAAAACCAGGATTTCTATGGATTAAAATTTCATGGAAAGAGATTTGATTGCGGTAGTGTTGTTGGCTGTTTAGAAGCAAATATAAATTATGCTCTCAGAAATGATAATATAAGTGCAGAGGTTAAAAAGATTATAAAAAGTATTAGCAAGGAGTTAGAATAATTTATTTTAATGATGAGAGACATTTCCTTGTACATTCATTATCCATTTTGTTTATCAAAATGCCCTTATTGTGATTTTAATTCTTATGCTGGTCTATCATATGATGAGGACACACTTCTTTTAGCTTATTCCAAGGAAATTTCTTATTATAAAGATATTTTAAGCAATAGGAGGCTTAAAACTGTTTATTTTGGAGGAGGAAGTCCTTCTCTTATGTCTGGGTTTTTACTGGAAGGTATATTAAAGAAAATAAATAAGTTTTGTGCTCTAGATGATATCGAAATTAGTATGGAAGTTAATCCATCTAGTTCTAATCTAAAAAAGATCAAAGAATTAAGGGCTTTAGGTATTAACAGATTATCTATCGGGGTTCAATCTTTAGAAGATTCATCTCTAAAATTTTTAGGTAGGATTCATGACAAAAAACAAGCTTTAGATGCTGTAGATGCAGCTAATATGGTTTTTGGAGATAGATATTCTATAGATATGATATATGCTCGACCTAATCAAACAATCAAAGATTGGGTTGCGGAATTGAAGGAAGCAGTTAGAATTTCTCCATTTCATCTTTCATTGTATCAATTGATTATTGAAGAAAATACAAAATTTTTTGAAGATGGGCTGGAAGGCATTAATGATAGTATAGCTTGTAAAATGTATAGTATAACAGATGATATCTTGAAAGACAAGAATATATATAGATATGAGGTGTCCAATTATTCTCGCGAGGGACTGGAATGTCAACATAATTTAAATTATTGGCGTAGTGGAGAATGGATTGGAATAGGTGCTGGAGCCCAAGGTCGTATATCTTTTGAGGAGGATATGATAAATGGCTATCTAGAAAGAACTAGTATAGAAAACATAGTAAAACCAGAGCAATGGTTTGAAAGTCTTAATAAATTTGGACATGGTATTTGCTTAAGGGAAAAGATTACCAAATATGAATTTATAGAAGAGTTGTTTTTAATGGGATTAAGGACCTCGGAAGGGGTTAATATCAAGTATTTAAAGGATTATTTAAGACTAGAGAGTATCTATGATATTTTAGATATAAATAAGGTGAAACACTTAGAAGTAAACAATTATATTGAAGTTTCAAAAGACTATATTAGGATCAAGCCACGAGGTTTTAATATTTTAAATTCAATAATAGAAAGGTTGTTATGCTAAAAAAGCATGAAGCTTATACTTTGGTTGAGCTTACTATAGTTATTGTAGTTATTGGGGTTTTGGCTGGAATTGTAATGTTTGGATACAGATCTTTTATAAAAAAGACCAGAGTTCTTCAGACAAAAAATAAGATGCAGATTATTGAAGCAAAGATGAAGGAATATCTCTTAACTAGGGGTAAATTACCTTGTCCCGCCGGTATCAAAATTAAAGTCGGAGGCAGTGGTTATGGAGAAGAAATTTTTGGCAGCAACGGTTCTTGTAATCAAGACCTTGCCAAGGGTGTGTATAAAAATAAAAATGTTCTATTAGGTGGAGTGCCAAATAAAGCCTTAGGTCTAAGTAGTAAAGAAAGTTTAGATGCATGGGGTAATAAGATAATCTATGTAGTGGATAAGCCCAGTACAGAAAAGATAGTGTCTAGTGATACAGAGATTACTGTAACATTTCATGCTGGAGGTAATCAAAATAAAGTCGATAATGTAGCTTATGTTTTAATTTCTAATGGCGCTAATCAGGCTGGTGCTATTACGAAAAACGGTGAACAAATTAGTCAAACAGGTAAAGATTCAAGTTTGGAAACAGAAAATTTCTATGATGGTAGTTCTACAGGTAATTTTAATGCTAAAGATTACAGTAATATAAAAATGGACGATATAGTGACCTTTACTACTATAGATAATATTTTATTTTTATCTAGAATGAGAAAGTGATTTTGTGGATTGGTATAATTGCAATTATATTACTCTTATTAATTTTAATTATAAGATTCTTTGTTACTGCGTATTGTGCCAATATCATGGAAGTGTATTTTCAAAAACAAGATGAATATACATTTAGTGAAGCGATTAAGAGGGTTTCTCTTGACGCTAAGCTTGCAAGATTTTTTCAAAAAGAAAATTTAGATAAGAATATAAATAGTCTCAATCAAAATTACTCTTTAGATGTTTCCAATTTGGAAAAGATTGTTGGTATAGTAAAGCCCATAGGTCCCTGGACTAAGTTGATCCTAGGTAAGAAACTTCCTACTTTAATGGAATATGCAAAATTAGTAAATCAAGGACAATATAAGGGATATTGGGTTACTTTATTGGAGGCACAACGCTTGGCTGAGAAATCCAGAGAGAAGGAAGGACAAAACAAAAACCGTACTAGATAATTTTCTATCTTGTTAAAAATAATAATGTAAATAAGATAGCGTTATAGTTTATGATAATCGAATTATGCTAAAAATTGTTACCTGGAATGTTAATTCTATTAGAGCAAGGATGCCGAGATTAATAGATTGGATTGTTAAAGAAGATCCAGATGTATTGCTTCTACAGGAAACAAAATGTCTGGAAGAACAGTTTCCGTATTTCGAATTGGAGAGTTTAAATTATAACATTGTACACGTAGGAGAAAAGGCCAGAAATGGTGTGGCAATTTTATCTAAATATACTTTAGAGGATATTTTTAAAATTTTACCGAGTTATAATATTACTGAACAAGATGCTGAAGCTAGATATACTGAAGCATCATTTGTCTATAAAGATAAGTTTATAAAGGTTGCGTCGATATATGTTCCTAATGGCGCTCCCAAGGTTAGTGAATTAAGCCCAGACCTAAAAGACTATACAACAACCAATAGTTTTTTAAATAAGATGAAATTTTATGATCGCTTAAAATTTCGTTTTTCTGAAAGTATAAAAAATAATGATATTGGGATTTTTGGTGCTGACTATAATACATGCCCGGAACTAATAGATATGTACAGTCCAAAGAAGGATGGAGATATATGCTGTAATATAAAAGAAAGAATTAAATTTAAAGAATTTTTAAATATAGGAATGTGTGATGTATTTAGAAAATTTAACCCAAATCTAAAGCAGTATTCTTGGTGGGGATATAGAACTCGTGGATGGGATAAGAATTATGGCTTAAGATTGGATGCTATTTTAACAACGCCGGAAGCTACCAAATTAGTAAAAGCTTGCAATATTTATGCTGATGGTGTTCGAGACCAACAAGGCGCATCAGATCATGTACCTATGATGTGTTTTTTAGATTTATAATAAGTCTTGACAAGGGATGCTTATTGTGAGAGATTAAGACCGTTCGTTTTTTTATAAATTATATAAAAACTCATATGTTAGATATTAAGTTTATTGCAGAAAACAAAGATCTTGTTAAGAAGCTTTGTGAAATTAAGAATGTTGACCTAAATGTAGATGAATTACTTGGTCTATACGAGAAGATTAAGGAGCAAGATAAGATTTATCAAAGTCTATCTGCGGAAAAAAACCAAATATCTAAACAATTTAGTAGTATTTCAGACCCTGCAGCTAAGCAAGATTTAGGTGTTAGAAGTCAAGAAATTACTAAAAATTTGAAAACTATTAAGGATCAACTTGACCAAGATAGAGATATATTCCAAGAAAGAATGTGGATGGTACCAAATGTGATTTCTAGTGAGGTGCCTCTTGGTAAAGATGACGAGGATAATGTAGAGATTAAGAGACTGGGTGATTTACCAAAGTTTGATTTTGAGCCTAAGGACCATATTAGTATTTTACTTCAAAATAATTGGGCAGACTTTGATAGTGCATCAGCTATTTGTGGTACCAGAAGCTATGCTTTAAAAAATGAGATGGTCTTATTGGAAAGGGCTATACAGCAACTTGCTATAGATAAATTGATGGAAAAAAAGTTTGAGATATTTTCCTTTCCATCGATAGTTAAAGAGAATACCCTATATGGAACTGGGCACTTTCCAGCATCAAAGGATGATATATATAGGATTGATGACGATTATTTAAGTGGTACTGCTGAGGTACAATTAAATTCTATTCATGCTGGTCAAATCCTAAATGAGAATGATTTACCAAAGCTCTATGCTGGCTTTTCTAGTTGTTTTAGGAAGGAAGCTGGTAGCCATGGTAAAGATGTGAAGGGTTTGGTTAGAGTGCATCAGTTTACTAAGGTTGAACAATATGTGATATGTAGGGCCGATCTTGTAGAGGCAGAAAAAATGCATCAATTCCTGTTACGCAATGCAGAGGAAGTTTTAGAAGATTTAGAATTACCTTATAGAGTCATTGAGTGTTGTACTGGAGATATGGGATTAGGTAAATACAGAATGTATGATGTTGAGGCCTGGGTTCCTACACAAAATAAATATAGAGAAACACATAGTTGTTCTAATTTAACAGATTGGCAAGCAAGACGTACCAATATTAGATATAGGTGCAAGGATGGTACTTTAAAGTTTGTTTATACACTAAATAATACCGCTATAGCAACTCCAAGGGTACTAGTACCTTTTATTGAAAATCATCAAACTAAAGATGGTCATATTACAATACCAAAGGCCTTGCGTAAATATTTAAACAATAGAGAAATTCTATAGAAAAAGCATAATTATTCAATTATCCAAAGTGTCAGCTACCTTTACAAGAAGGTAGCTGTTTTTGTATGAGGAGTGGTTATGAAGTTCAGGTTTGATTATAAGAACATAATTAATGCTAAAATTGTTGATTTATAGTACAAATCTTGACTTTTTTATAAATTGTTGTATCAATTTTAAGAAATAAGTGTGATATTTGATAAACAAAATATTTTAGACTTAATGAATTCTACATGGTTATGTAGAAGTGGGGAGTTACTGTGGTTAATACCATCGGTGGGCATTGTATAATGCCTGATGAGTAGTGGTTATATAAATATTTATAAATAACGGAAAATTTATATGCATTACCAGAGAACATTGTCTAATTTTGTTAAGAAAGCCATACAATTATTCAAAATTGTTATAATCACTGGTCCTCATCAGGTCGGAAAAACAAGTATATTTTTATCTCACAAGGATCCTAATAGAACAGAAATATCATTGGATGATGTAGAAGCCCTAACATTGGCCAAACAAAATCCCGCAGCTTTTGTAGAAAAATATAAACCACCAGTCTTGATTAAACAAATACAAAGAGCACCTGAGCTATTAAGCTTTATTTTGAATTTTGTCGATTCTCTTGAAGATAAGGGATTGTTTTGTTTAACGAGTTCAAGACAACTGGATCTAGAGGATGTCATTACAAACTGTCCTACAGGAAAAATAGTAGCATTTAATTTACAGGGCTTTTCTCACGCGGAGAAGCAGTACAACTATAATAGAGGTTTTTTTACTCCTGACTTAGATTTACAAACAAGAAGACCTGTGTGGACCCCAAGAGAGACCTTTGATAGCATATATAGGGGTTCGTTCCCGCAAGTATATGAAGGATCAGTTGTTAGAGATGTTTATTATGATGAGTATTTAAACAGGTATCTACTTCGTGAGGTTAAAGATCTTATACATCTAGAAAATGAAAAAGTTTTTTTAGATTTTCTGAAGATTCTTGCAAAAAGGATTACTACGGTCCTAGACTATACAAGACTTAGTGAAATGACCGGTATAAATTTAGAAACTGTGGAATTGTGGATAGATATTCTAAAGAGGCTAAATATGATCTATTTGTTACCTTTATATCCAGCGGAAGATTCCAAGATTTTGGCTAATAAGGTTTATTTTATGGATAGTGGGTTATGTACATATCTTTGTGATATACATGATGTTGATGCTCTCTCTGAAAGTCCTTTAAATGGACTTTTTATAGAAAATTATTCCATGTCAGAAGTAGTTAAAAGTTATATACATAATTATAAAACACCACATCTTTACTACTATAAAGTTAGCGAAACTGAAGAGATAGGTTTAATAATAAAGAAGAGTGGCAAGCTATATCCTATTACTATAAATAAATCTGCTTTACCTAGTGTAGCTATGGCAAATGGTTTCGATAGTATTGACCCTGAAAAAAAAGGTATAGGGGGCATTATAGGTTTAAGCAGAAGATTTTGTTTATTAAATAAGGATGTTTTTGTTATTCCAGTGAGCTATATATAAGGATATTTTGATAAGAGTGATATTAATTGTATATTTATTATAATAATAACGTTTATATGTTTATATGTTTCAATTGGTGCCATATGAAAATGCAGTAAGAATTGTACAAAACTATACAGATGTAAGTCACTATGCATTATATAGATTAGATGACGATAGGCTTTTTTATGTAAAACCTGATCAAGATGGAAACAATGACGAAGTAGTACTTATAGCGGATAATTGTAACAGAATTGACTTCGACAGATTACGTAAAAAATTGGAAGAAACAAGTCTTGATATTGAAACATTCTTAAATTCTGATATGTGATGTTAGACAAAATGTTAGACAAATAATTTTATTATTTTCAAATGATCTTATTTGTAAGACTCATGATCTAAGTTTTCGAAACTTAGTTTCTTGTTATAATGCTCTTGTAGTTGTAATATTTGAACAGAAGGTTTGGCAATTAGATTTAAATATTGAGTTTTGGTGAATAATTAGAATTTAAAATTACTTCTAAACAAGTTTTCTGGGACATCTCAAGCGTATTGAATTCTCTTATTTTGGTTGTATCAACAAATGGAATCTGTGTAATTCCAAAACATGATATTATATGATATACATCAAGGCTATCATGGTATTTTCTATCTTTAAATCCTGTGTATAAAATGTCCATGGGTACGCCTGTTTGTAAAAGAAATTCAGCAAAACCACTTCTTAATAAAACAATTTTTTCGAACGTTTTGCAAGAGCAAAACCTTCTGACAAAATCAAATCATACCATCTGCCACAAGCATACCACTCAAAAAATACAAAGTTTTAGCAATATCTTCGAATTATAGTTATTTGTTGATTGAAAATGGCGGATGGGGAGGGATTCGAACCCCCGGAAGGTGTAACCCTTCGCTGGTTTTCAAGACCAGAGCTTTCGACCACTCAGCCACCCATCCTATCTATAAGATAGGGTACATGAGATTAAAATAAAAATCAATATATTGGACCTATTCTACAAAACCGCCTTTTTGCATGTTCCACATTTTTTTGAAGACGCTATCAGGATTGTTCAATAGGGTTTCTTTTGCACCGTCTTCGATTATTTTGCCATTTTCTAAGACTATAATTCTATCCATATTATCTAAGGTAGATAGTCTATGAGCTACTGCTATAACTGTTTTATCTTGCATCAAATTGTTTATGGCTTGCTGTATATATTTTTCTGTAATTGAATCAAGAGCGCTGGTTGCTTCATCCAGAATAAGTATTTTACTATTTTTTAGGATGGCTCTGGCTATAGCAATTCTCTGTCTTTGACCACCAGATAATTTAGATCCTCTGTCTCCGACTAGAGTATCAAAGCCATTTTCTAATTGCATTATGAAGTCATAGCAATAAGCCTTTTTACTAGCTTCTATAATTTCTTCAAATGTGGCTCCGGTTTTTCCATAGGCTATATTATCTCTTATACTTCTATGGAATAAAATAGGATCCTGAGGAATATAAGATATATTATTTCTGAGGCTTTCTTGGTTTATATCGGTTTTAATATTATAACCATCTATTAGAATTGCTCCTTGATTTACATCATAAAATCTAAGCAAAAGACTAATTAATGTGCTTTTGCCAGCTCCACTATAACCAACTAAACCTATTTTTTGATTAGAAGGAATAGTTAGATTTAGATGAGAAAAGATCGGTTGTGAGTTATTTTTGTATTGGTATGTGATATCTTTTATTTCTATAGTACCGTTTTCTATCCTAATTTTTTGAGCGTTAGGATTATTGATAATTTCATGCTCGGTCATTAGGGTTTCTATAGCATTATTCATTTTTCCATAAATTTCTGCATCTTCTAAACCACTTTGTATAGCGTCTGCGAACCACCAATATAAAGTCCAAATTGTTTGGATATTGAATAATAATTCACCTAAAGTGATGGCTTTTGATAAATATAATTTATAGGATACAATGTATATTACTGCCATCAGGGTAAAAGAAAATAGAAAATTAAATGCATCAAAGATAACTTTATGCCATGCTAGTGCAGATTCTCCTTTTAATAAAAGTATACTTTGTTTTTTTACAATAGCTTTTTCTTTTTTTTCTTTACTAAAATTTTTTATGCTAAGTATATTTGTGAAACAGTCGGTAATTATACCACTCGATTCAGCTTCTATCTCAGAATTTAATTTAGATTGTTTTTTTATTTTGCTATAAAAAGTCTTTATTATATATGCATATATGATCATCCAAATAACTAAGAACATACCCAACATTGTGTTGGCTCTGAAATAAAAGAATGTTGATATAATAACAGTTATGCCATTAGAGCATAAAACATAACTTCTTCTTACAAGATTGGCAATATTGGAAACAATATCATTTATTTTTGTGTTTAGTGTACCGACTAAGTTTTTATAGAAATACATATTTGATTGTTTCAAAACATATTGAAATATGAAATTTCTCATTTCTTCTTTCATTTTTGAATGAACTAAAAAATCAAATTTTCTTCTAGGAATAAATAGCGCATAAAGTGATGTGGAGCAGAAAGCATATATCAATAATATAAACACACCATTTTGGGGTGTTAAACTGTTGGTGCTTAGCCTATCAACAAAATATTGAAAAATTTTGTTTCTGGCTATGGCCTCCATAATATCATTTACAAGTATACAAAAAACAAAGTTTACTAGAATAACATACTTATATCGTTTTATAAATTGCCATAAAAAGGCCAGTGTTTTGTTTTTTTTAAACATTCTCATTCCTAAAATTTAGCAAAAAAGTATAAAATGAATATCTTATATAAATACCTGGAGACATATAAAATGCTCCAAAAAACCTCTGATTGTCAACCAATCAGAGTAAAACACCTTGAGCCAACTGTAAAATTGGAAATTCTTACAGTTAACTTTTTATATAATATCCTTTGTAGATATATAGTTCTTATGACAAAAAGCAAGAAAAATATCGAAGTATTTTAATAATTTCACAAAAAAGATGTTGCTTTTTAAAAAGGTCGCAAATATAATCTGATCTGAGGTTTCCACAATAGCTCAGCGGTAGAGCACTCGGCTGTTAACCGATTGGTCGTAGGTTCGATCCCTACTTGTGGAGCCAGTCTATTTTTTCCTTCTGATTAAAATATAAAATGCGCCTGATCCACCATCTTTGGGTTTTGCTTCTTTATAAGCAAGTATTTTATTAGCTATAAAATCCTGAGTTAGCCATTTAGGCATGATTTCTTTTATGCTTTCGCGATTTTGTGGAGTTCTGCTACCTTTACCTGTAATGAACAAAAGACATCTTAAGTTATGGTCGTACGCGTAGTTAATATTATAAACTGCTGTGTCAAAAGCTTGATCTATGGTTAAACCATGAAAATCTATTTTTTTGTCAATAGGATATCTGCCACCTTGTAGTTTTTTTTGTGTTCTTGTATCTAGTTGGATAGGGTTGGGTGTCTTTGGTTCAGAGGTAACTTCATATTTGATTGGTTCCTTTAAAGGGAAGTTTTCCTTAACCTGTAAAGGTCTTTTGCTTGTGGTTCTATTGTGAATAATTTTTTTACAGTTTTTAACCTCGTTTAACCATAAAGTTTCCTCATAATCTAAGGACATAGATTACTCTAGCTTGGCTTCTATGTTTTTTGGTATTAAAAGGTAGTATCTGCCTAAGAAGTTTTGGTAAGCTGCTTTTTCTTCAGCAAAATCTCCATAACCAAAGAATATATCTCCTCTTACGCTACCTTTGATAGCTCCGCCAACATCATGTGCGATCATTAAATTATTGAAGGTTTTCAATTTTTTATTATTTGGTTTAGTTTTTGTTTCTACAAAGACAGGAAATCCCAAAGGAATACTTGTTGGATCTACTGCAAGACTTACGTCTCGAACTAATTCAGCTCCAAAACCACCTTTAATATCTCTTTCATCTGTGGTTTCAAAGAACACATAGGATTCGTTAAGTTCTGTTATATCTTTTGCTAATGCAAGATCTTTTTGTAGGAAATTTTTAATTGCTTTAGCATTTTTATTATTAGATGATAAATGTCCTTCGTTTACCAATACTTGTCCAATAGATGTATAAGGTAAATTATTTGTCTTGGCAAAACTTAGTTTTACTATTTCTCCCGTATCAACGTCGATTGCTGTACCTGAGCCTTGTATATGCATGAAATATAATTCTACAAAATTATCAGTATAATATAAGACTAGATCTTTATCTTCTAATATTCCGTCATTTATAGCTTTTCTTGTATAGATTGTATAATTTTCTGCTAGATCTAGTGGCTGTCTATATATTGGATATTTAAACTCTTCGTCCTTTGTTTGTTTAACTTTTATCTCGGGTATATAATATCCTGTAAAAAGACCATATTTTGTTTTGGATTTGGAATTCACAACTAAATATGGTGTGAAGTTTGTTTCAATAAATTTTTTGCTTTCAGTTACATTATATTCTTCCACTAGATATAAGCGATCACATATATCTATAATATCCTGAGCCGTTATATTTGTATTAAGATTTGGCATAATTTCGGTATTTATAGGCATTCTATAAAATACTTGGCAGGTATTTTTTAAATGTGTTATAAATGTAACAAAATCCTGACCGCTCCACTGTTTCAAAGAAGTAAAGTTAACTTTATGAAAACTTGTACTTTGATTTTTGTTGTAAAAATCTTGGCTGGCTTCTACTTCTTTACCAAAATTTATTGTAAAAAGAAGTATTAAAATAAATAATTTCATAACTAATGTTTATTCAAGTGCTTGGATAGAACTAATTAACCAAATATTTGGTGTTACACGAGTATTGGTTGTAAAATTCCAGATTTCCTTCACGAGTGTAACCTTGTTTTTGTCACCAAAAACTACTTCATTGTTTTCGTTCTCTATATAGTTGATTTGTTTCATTACAAGTTCAACTGATATATTTACAGTATCCTCACTTAGGATTTTTGATATTATTTTTTTATCTTCAAATGATACTATAATGCTTTTTAAGAATCTTTTATTCTCTATATTGGAATTTATTTCATTCTCAAATGAGGCATAAGTTTTATCATTGAGCAAATTTTTAAGTATAGTTTTGTTTCCATCTGCAAAGGCGGTGACCACGGTTTCTACTACCTTTTCTACATTCTTTAAGAAAAGAGCATCCAATTCTTTTTCTTGATCAATATCCTGGCTTGTGTTTATTATTTGTATCGGCGGTTTTTTATTAGTTTTTGTTTTCTTTTTGGTTTTTTCTCCATTTTTTCTTAGAAAAGCATCAAGGAGATCTTCTTCTGGTTTTCCTTTTAAGAAGGATTTAAATCCAAAGCTAGCAAACAAGGTTCTATATATAAGAAAAACTATAAATAATAATACAACTATGTTTGACATAATTTCGTTATATAAACTATACTATCTATAAAAATAAGATAGTGATTAATTTTTACTTTGCAACATGTACATTTGTTTATGTTATGAAGGAGGTTTTAAGTGCAGATAAATATCTTATCTATTGGTAGTTTTAGTTCAAATGATTTATATGTCGGTCTTTTTAACGAATACAAAAAAAGAATCCCATGGCAAGTGAATTTAATAGAGATAAAATCCAGAGATAATAAGAACGATCTTGTGCAAAAAGACTTGGAAGCTAAGTTATTTGAAAAACACTTGAACAAAGAACACAAGTTAATTGTTTTAGATGAAAGAGGTAAAACTATCTCTAATTTTGAGTTAGTGGAAAAGTTTCAGGATCTAGAATACAATAGAGGTCTAGATTTTATTATTGGTGGATACAAAGGTTTACATGAAAGTATAATAAAACGAGCAGATTTTGTTTTATCTTTTGGAAAATTAGTTTTTCCACATTTGTTAATTAGAGTAATGTTAATAGAACAGATATATAGGACCTATTCAATAATGAATAATCATCCATATCATAAATAGTTGGGGTAAAGTGTTTGCTTTTAACAAAAAATGTTTAATAATTCAAACCAAATCATTGATATATATTATTACGTAAGAAAAAGATGAAAGCTTTAGAGAAAAAGTATGATTTTAAAGTAACAGAAAAAAAGTGGCAAGATTACTGGTCAGAAAAGAATATATTTAAGTTTGATTATAATGATAATATAGAGAATGTTTATTCTATAGATAGTCCGCCACCACATGTTTCTGGTTTATTACATATGGGACATGTGTTTGGTTATACACAAATGGACGTTATTGCGAGATACCAGAGAATGCAGGGAAAAAATGTTTTTTTTCCTATAGGGTTAGATGATAATGGTTTGCCTTCTGAAAGATATGTTGAGAAGAAGATTGGCAAAAAGAGTAAAGACATGCCTCGAAAAGATTTTGTTGAGATCTGCGATAAGGAAATTCGCGAGGCAGAGGTTTTAATTGAAGAACTATTTAAAAGAAGTAGCTATTCCTTTGATTTCAATGAGAAGTATAGAACGGTTTCTTCAAAATCTTCTGCTATATCACAAATGTCTTTTATAGACTTGTATAAAAAGGGTTTGGTTTATCAAAAGGAAGAACCTGTTATCTGGGATGTTGTAGACCAGACGGCCTTGGCTCAGTCTGAGCTTGAAGATAAAGAATTAGAAAGCCAAATGAATTATTTGGTATTTGATACTGATGTAGAAGATAAAATTGAAATAATGACAACTAGACCAGAGCTTTTACCAGCTTGTGTAGCTGTTATGTGCCACCCGGATAATTATGATAGATTTCGAGATAAACATGCTATAACCCCCTTGGGCGTGACTGTGCCAATTATTGCAGATGATAAAGTAGACAAAGATAAAGGTACAGGATTTGTTATGTGTTGTACCTTTGGTGATCAAACGGATATAGAGTGGTGGAAAAAACATAAACTTGATTTAAAAATCATTATTAGTGAAATAGGGCGTTTAACACTAGAAAATGTTAGAGATATTATTAATCCCCAGTATCTTGAATTAGACGGATTAACCATATCTAAGGCTAGAGACAGAATTTTAGAGATTTTAAGTAAGAATAATAGAATTACTAGACCTCCTGAAAAAATTATACACGAAGTTAAGGTTGGAGAAAGATCAAAATTCCCAGTGGAGTTTTTGGTTAAAAAACAATGGTTTATAGATGTGTTATCTAATAAAGATAAACTACATAAGCTGGTAGATGAAATTATTTGGAAGCCAGAATATATGGCTACAAGACTTCACAATTGGATTGATACTTTATCCTGGGATTGGTGTGTTTCAAGACAAAGATTCTTTGGTATACCCATACCTGTTTGGTATTCTAAAAGAAAAGGGGAAGAGGGTAAAGTGTTATTACCTAATTTAGTTCAGTTGCCAATTGATCCTTCTTATGATTTACCAGAGGGTTATACAAAGGATGAAGTTGTTCCGGATTTAGATATATTTGATACATGGGCCACTTCTGCTATTTCACCACAGTTATCGTCTATGGGTTTAAATGATAATTTTTGTTTAGATAAAAATAAATATAAATATCTGCAACTTCCTTTTGATTTAAGAGCGCAAGGGCATGATATAATAAGAACCTGGGCTTTTTATACCTTGGTAAAGGCTGATTATCACTCTAGTTCCATACCTTGGAAAACTATTATGATTAATGGTTGGTGTCTTGATAAAAATGGTCAAAAGATGTCCAAGTCCTTAGGCAATGTTATAGATCCAGTTAAGATCTTTGATCAATATGGTTCTGATGTTATTAGATATTGGGCTTCTACATCTACCTTAGGACAAGATACTAACTTTTCTGAGGATGTGATAAAGATTGGACAAAAATTGGTTACAAAGTTGTTTAATGCTTCCAAATTTGTACAACTTCATATAGAGAATATAAACTCTGATCTTAATACACCATATGCTGATGTTTTGGAGGGATTAATTTTTTGTGATGTAGATTTATGGCTTCTTACAAAACTTTCTGAGACCATTAAAGCCTATGAGGCTTGTTTTGAAAGATATGAATATAATAAGGCTCTTGAGACTTTAGAGGGTTTCTTTTGGAATGACTTATGCGATAACTATTTGGAAATAGCTAAGGTTAGATGTTATGGCGCTAAGGCTAGTAAATATACTGAAGTAGATTTAGATACTAAGGAAGAAGCTAAAATTATCAAGAAACAGCAATCTGGTGTAAGAACAATATATTATGTACTACAGGCTGTACTAAAACTTTTTGCTCCATTTATGCCTGTAATATGTGAAGAAATTTATAGTAGTCTTTATGAAGGTGAATTTGAGCGATATAAGTCCATTTGTGCCAGGGGTAATAAACCGCATATAAGAGATTTTATAGAGGATGCTGATGCTAGGATTCTTGGAGAAGAGGTATTACAGATTCTTGCTTTTGTAAGAAAATACAAGGCTGAAAAGAATCTTTCTATTAAAACGATTTTTAATAAAATTAAGGTTTATACAAATAATAACTTATATGGAGTTCTTGATGATTTAAAAAATGTTTGCAATGTGAAAGAGGTAGAGGTTATTGGTTCCAAGGACTTTAACATAGTGATAGAGGAGTAATTGTATTAATCTTACAATAAAAATTATATATTTTTTATAAATTTAGATGATTTAAAGACGTGTATGTTTTTTAAAAAAATAAGAAAGAAAAAATATAATACTTTAAATATAGCACAAAGACTAATTAAAGATTATATTTTACCGAATAAGTGGAGTTTTTTGTTGGCTATAGTCTTTATGTCTTTGTCATCTATTCTAGTAGGGTATAGGGCCTATCTAATGAAGCCAGCGATCGATAAGATCTTTGTGAATAAGAATATTCATCAGTTATTTGTTATAGCCGGGAAAATGTTGGTTGTTGGTTTGAGTCTATGCCTTATTAACTATGTTCATGCCTATATTTTGCACAAGACTAATGAAAGGATTAGGTATAGTTTGTATGAAAGACTCTTTAATAATTTAATTATTAAAGATATAGAATATTTTAAGAATAGATCATCTAGTACAATTTTATCTTATTTTCATGATATTAATGGCCTTATGGAGAGCATAGATCTTATTCTTAATGGATTAATACTTCAGTTTTTGACTCTTGTTGTTTTGATTAGTTTGATGCTTTATCAAAATTTTACACTTTCGATAATTTCTGTTTGTAGTTTTATTTTTATTGTAAAGCCAATTGTAAATATAAGCAAAAATATTAAGGCTATAGCAGCCAAGAGAACCGACAGTCTTGTTAGTTTATATTCAGATATTGGGGAATCTTTTGACAATATACAAGTTATTAAGTCTAATGGCACAGAAGGTTTTGAAATAGAAGGGAATAAGAAGACAGTTGAGGGATTATATCATTTCAGTAAAAAAATATTTAAACACTCTTTATTAGCTGCACCTATTTTAGAATTTACAAGTTCATTTAGTTTTGCCTTGGTATTGCTATATGGTGGTTTTAATGTTATCAGAGGTACCTCCACTGCCGGTGAATTTTTTACATTCCTTACAGCCATGTTGAGCGCATATAAACCAGCTAAATCATTCAGTGGTTTGAATGTTAAAATGCAATCAGCTATGATTGCTGCTTCTAGAATCTATTCTATAATTGATAATAAGCCTACGATTCAGGAAAAAGAGGATGCTATCACCTTAACAAAAGTTAAAGGAGATATAGAGTTTAAGAATGTGTCATATTACTACAAACTGTTTGATAGTAAAAAAGATGTTGTTGATACACGATTTACTTTAAGCAAAGAGGCAGCGGTTGATAATCTTAATTTTGTAATTAAATCAGGTCATTCCTATGCATTAGTTGGTCATTCTGGTAGCGGTAAGTCTACCATTTTTAATTTAATTTTAAGATTTTTTGATCCTAGTTATGGTTGTATTACTTTAGATGGTGTAAATTTAAGAGATTTAAGTTTTAAGACCTTGAGGGATAATATTTCGCTTGTGAGCCAAGATGTAAAATTATTTGATGCCTCTATATATGATAACATTAGGTACGCAAAACAGGATGCAACAGAAGAGGAGATTATGCTAGCGGCCAAGATGGCAAATGTAGAAGAGTTCGCTGAAAACATGAGCGGTGGCTATAATAGCATGATTGGACCTAATGGTATTCTATTATCGGGTGGGCAGAAACAGAGAATATCTATAGCTAGAGCCTTATTAAAAAACAGTCCAATTTTATTATTAGACGAGGCAACTTCCGCCTTAGATCCAATTTCAGAGCACTTGATTCAAGAGGCTTTAAGCAAACTTATGGTAAACAAAACAACCATAATAATAGCACATAGGTTATCTACCATTATTAATTGTGATTGTATTTTTGTTTTTGAACATGGTAGATTAAAGGAACATGGTACACATGATGAATTGATACATAATAATTTTATTTATAAGGACTTATATGATAGGCAATTTAATAAAAAGAGTAAAAACAAATCTGCATAGACGGTTTAAATCTTTTTATCATAGATCTAAGTTTTTACAGAAGATTGGTTCTGGTTTAAAACACATAAGATACTTAGACATTTCCATACAAAAGCGTAATTTGATTAATAGTTTGAAGATCTTATATAAAAAGTCCTTAATTCTTACTAAGATTATTTTGAGAGGAGTAGTAATCTGTCTTAAAAACCTTGTTAGGTTATTGGCCTATCTTAAAAGAGAGACCGTAAATTGGTTTAAATCAGATAAGGTAAAACAAGGTGTTAAAAGTATTTTACGAAATGATTTAGTACAATATGTTGTGTGTTTTGTAATATCTCTTTACATAAGATTTGTTTATATGACCTCTAGGGTTCAAATCTGTGGTACTACCGAAAAATACCTCAATTTGTTACAACAAAATAAACCGACTATTGTCATGACTTGGCATGGAAGAATTTTTATAGCCAGTTCTGTGATAGAAAAGTTAGTTAAAAAGATCTCTTATAGGAACCGTTTAGTTGTTTTATCTAGCGGTCATAAAGATGGTGAAATAGCTAGTAAGACTATGATGTTTTTTAATTATAAAAAAATCACAGGTTCTACCATAAACAAAAATACAACAAATGATAAAGCCAAGTCCCTAGCTATAAGAAGTTGTTTTGAGTTGTTAAAAGAATTAAAAGAAAACAAATCTTCTGTCTTTCTTGCTCCTGATGGACCAAGAGGGCCAAGGTATAAAATTAATAGTAGTATTACTGATATTGCTCATAAAACACAGGCTTATTTATTTCCGGTAGCTGTATCATATTCAAGAAAAAAACAATTAAATTCTTGGGATCAATTTCAAATTCCTTGGCCTTTTTGTAAAATAAAAGTAGAATTCTTAGAGCCGCTTTATGTTAAAAACAAGACAGATATTGATAATATTAATCAAGAACTAGAAGTAGTTATGAATACTAAGCTTGCAGAAAATGATTCCAAGCTTACAGCTTAAGGGTTATAACAAGTTATTTATTTATGGTTTACTAACCTGCCTAGCCTTTGCGCCTATTTATTGTGTATTTGTTTTATTTTTTACCTTACCCTTCCTCTTAAAGGAAATATCTGTGAGTACTTCTACAAAGGAGGTTTTTTATAAGGGTCTTGTTTTTGGGTGCGGATATTTCTTTGGAGGGTTATACTGGGTTACCAATAGTTTATTTGTAGATTTGCGAACCTTCTGGTATTTATTGCCATTTAGCATGTTTTTGATACCGAGTGTTTTTGCGATATATATTGGATTAACCTCTCTTTGTACTTATTTTGTAGTACATAGATTAAATAATAAGGAATTAGAGGTTATAGTATTTGCTGCTTTCTGGATCATACTGGAATGGATTAGAGGCGTATTATTTACTGGATTTCCATGGAATTTAATAGTTAGTACCTTATGCTTTTCTGATGTGTTATTACAACCAATTAGCTTGTTAAATTGCTATGGTTACGGTTTTTGTTTGGTAATACTTTATTGTAGTAGTTATATATATAAAAAAAAGTTGTTTTATGGTATAGTATTATTTTTTGTTTTGTGTGGAGTTTTTGGAATTTGCCGAATTTCCTTCTCCGAAAAGACTTATGGTAATAAGGTTTTTAGAATAGTGCAGCCTAATATAGAACAGAATTTAAAGTGGGATCCGCATTTATTTAACTTGCATTTAGATAAATTAATAACCCTGTCTAATAAAAATCTTCATAATGATATAGATTATTTAGTTTGGCCAGAAGCTGCTATACCTTATATTTATAAGAAGGGTGATGAAAAGTTTTTTAAAACCATATACAAACAATTGTCTTATAGAAATGGCAAATTAATTACCGGGGTTGTAACATATAATCCAATTGAAGAAAAATACTACAATAGTATCATTTTTACTAAATATGGAAACGAAATAGACTATTACTACAAAGTTAAGCTTGTTCCGTTTGGAGAATTTGTACCATTTAAGAACTTTATACCTTTTGTGAAAAAGATAACAGAAGGATATTATGATATAGATAAGGGGTATAATAAGATGTTAAAGTTAGATGATATTTTAGCGAAACCAATAATATGTTATGAATCTATTTTTTATGATAGTATAAATGTTTCTAGAGCCGAATTTATATTAAACTTAACAAATGATAAATGGTTTGGCAATAGTACTGGGCCATATCAACATTTTGATAATATACGATTGAGGGCTATAGAAAATAATTTACCCGCTGTTAGGTGTGCAAACTCCGGTATTTCTAGTTTAGTGAATTCTCTAGGTATAGTTGAATATAAAACTAAGTTAGATACAGAAGCTGTGTTTGATGTTCGAATACCAAAGATAAAAAGTTTTTATCTCGGGAAAATTAAAGAAGTTTATGTTATCTTTTTTTTGGTACTGCTTAATTGTTACATCTACATATATTTTAAAAGATTCATACATTAAACCTAACTGGATATTAATTTTAAAAAAAGACAATCTAAAAAGCTTATTACTGGCAGTAGCATAGTTATGTGCATGCCCGTAAAATATTTATATCAAAGTATGCTTACTATAAGTTGTGTATAAAAGTATGAAGTGTGGGATGTTACTGGTGCAACTTGTTGTCTTATTGATTACTTCAACTCTGAAATTCTTAATATACAAACTTTGTAGTTCTTTATCTTTTACTTGTTCTAGTTATTACTTTATATAAAATTCAACAATATCTCATATTGTGTGAGATTTATTTTTACATTCGTGCTAATTTTTTATGCAAAATTAGCACGAAAATTATTTGTTTATACTCCTCTTCCTGGAGTTTTTTGTCCTCCTCGCTGCACTAACAAGCGCCCAGCAAATGTTGTTGGTTTTAATGGTGTTGATTTACTATTTAGACCAGATGGTGCTGGAGGTACTG
>CAZAFD010000010.1:29444-31271 GCA_964484785.1 uncultured Rhizobiaceae bacterium
GAGGCGGTGTTGTTCTTCCCGGTATGTCACGTGGTGCTGGAGGTACTGGAGGCGGTGTTGTTCTTCCCGGTATGTCACGTGGTGCTGGAGGTACTGGAGGCGGCGGAGCAGGAGGTAAGGTTTTTTGATCTGTTTCTAAAGTTGTCTGACATTGTTTAAATGATGCTTCCAAAGCCTGCAAAGCCTCTATATTTACCTGTCTCATCTGTTTAAGCTCAGATATCGGTGCAGATGCCATTTCTAAACCACGCTGTACAGCTACATCTATTATTGCTCTAGCATTATCGTTAGATGCGGCTGTTTGCATAGCGTTTTCTGTGCTCTGTTGTATAAACCCTATAGGAAGCATACAACCTCTTAGCTCTTGTATATATTGTGATTCTTGTTCTATTAGTTCTAAGGCTTTTCCTTGAATATCCTTCATAGTGGCTATATGGGGGTACAAGTTACCTATATCCATGTAAATTTTATTTGCTTGCTTGAATCTATTTGTAGATTCTATCATTAACTGTGATATATATTGCAATATCTCTTGTATGTTAGTAAATTGTGAATTTTCTGGCTCTTGTATTGTGTCTGTCATATATATTAATATTAATTGTTGCGCTGATAACGTATTAGTGTTTGATTTAAAATACAAGTTCCTGTGTAAATACGACTGATTATAGAAGTAATATAATGTTTATTTGATTAAAATAATTTGGTTTTTGTTTTCATATTTTTAATGAAATATATATTAAACGAAAGATATATTCTTTAATAAAGAAATTATAGTTTATTATTAAAAATAATAAACTCTTGCTGTATCTGGTATATATATTATATACTTCTGTTTTAGGAATAAGTTGTAATATATAGGATGTGTGCAAATTAAAGGTAAATTATATGTTTTATGTCTTCACAAAACATGTAATATTCCTCATTTAAATTTTTGATTTCTTTTTTAGTGCCAGAAGTAGGTTTTTATAACCAAATCTATAATGATATTTATATGTGGTTATTACCCATTATTAACATTAAATGTTGGTATATATAACATAAGATCTACTTCTACATTTGTGCTAATTTTATTATTAAATAAAATTAGCACAAAAAGTATTTATTTTATTATCCTCTTCCGACCAATTTTGGGTGGTTTTTCGCACGTAAAACATGCTTTGTAGCTGATGTTGGCGATGGTTGTGAGTGTGACTGTGCTTGTTCTTGTCGTGCTCGTAATTCTGCTTCTTGTTTTTGTTTTTCTATTTCTAATAAAAATTTTTCTATAAAAAACTGATCTTTATCATGTAGTCTTTGTGCTAGCTTTTGTTTAACTTCTTCTTGTGACAAACCCTTAAATAAGAGCTCTATATGTGTTATTAATGTTTCGTTATTTTTTTCGAGGGTACTCTCTAACTCTTGTAGTTGATCACGCATTTCTTTGTGAACTGTATTTATAACTTGTACTATTTTACGGCCCTCTGCAGAAAGGATACTTATATGCTCTGATGGTTTTTCTTTTAATTTTGCGATCGTAGAGCCGTATAATTGGTTTAGATAGTCTATATATTTTTTTCTATCGTCTATTTCTTTCTGTATGGCAGTGTAAATATCGTTCAATTTTTTCTCAAAATCATAATATCCTCGAATATCATTCTCTAGACCGAAATCTCCTGCTGGAAGAATGAGCATAGTACATAAACTATGTACACACATATACCTAAGGATAGATTCTTGTTGGTGTGTTAACGCGCGCTCTTTAATAGCGGCTATCGCTTTCTGAAAGAGTTCTGCATGCATATGTGTGGTTATTTGTCCTCCTTGCGCAGGCACGCTGATTCCTTCTTC
>CAZAFD010000011.1:0-27171 GCA_964484785.1 uncultured Rhizobiaceae bacterium
TATGCAGTTGGAGATTATAGCGACGATTTTATTCTAACTACGCAAGCTGATCTCTTAAAAACCTTTACCTCATTAGGTTTTTTTGTTACCAAGGAGACAGCTTTATGTCGAAGTCTTCAAGAAATTACAAATTTTTACAAGCATATGGAAGATATTAGGCATACATTAGAATATGATATTGATGGATTGGTATATAAGGTTAATGACTTTGTACTGCAAAAACGGTTGGGTTTTGTGACGCATCATCCTAGATGGGGGCTAGCGCATAAATTTAAGGCAGAACAGGCGACAAGTGTAATAAAAAAAATAGATATTCAGGTTGGTAGAACAGGGGCTTTAACTCCAGTAGCTAGGTTAGATCCAGTTAATCTTGGTGGCGCTATTATCTCCAATGCTACTTTGCACAATAAAGACGAAATAACGAATAAAGATATAAGAGAGGGTGACGAGGTAATAATTAAAAGAGCTGGAGATGTGATACCTCAAATTATTGAGGTTCTTAAAGAAAGAAGAGGACCTAATATAAAACCATTTAAGTTCCCAACAAATTGTCCTGTTTGTGGTAGTCCTGCTAAGTCGTATGGCGAAGATGTTGTTGTCAGGTGTACTGGAGGCATGTATTGTGCATCGCAGATTATAGAGGGTTTAAAACATTTTGTGTCCAGAGATGCTTTTGATATACGCGGTTTAGGCGATAAGCAAATTGAGCAGTTTTATGAGGAGCGTAGAATAACTAAGTTTATAGATATTTTTAAATTAGAAGAAAGAGAAAAATTTATAACGAATAAGTTTAAGAATAATTCAATAGAAACATTGGATTTGTTTGAAATACAAAATCAAAATCCGCTTGAAACCGAACTAAAAGAGATAGGTTATCCGCAAACACCAATAGTTTATACAGATGGGTATGGAGATAAATCTATTAATAAGTTATTTTTAGCTATTAAACGTTCTAGAACAATACCTCTTCAGAGGTTTATTTTTGCATTGGGAATTAGATTCTTAGGGGCGGTAACAGCTGAACTTTTAGCTAGAAATTACACCTCCCTCTCCAACCTCTTATCTAAAATGAATGATATAGTTAAAGAAATTAGATGTAATACTTTTAATAAAACAGAATATAATAAATTGATGTCAATTGATGGTATAGGTATAAGAACTACAGAATCTATTATTGATTACTTTAGTGATAATAAAAATATAGAAACTATTAAAGACTTACAAAATGTATTAGATGTAAAGGATTATAATATTAATATTAATATGAATATTAATATTAATAATAATATACAAACTAAATATGATATTGGTAAGTTATTATTATATAATAAAACAATTGTTTTTACTGGTACACTAAATACTATGTCTCGTATAGAAGCTAAAACTAGAGCTCAAGAACTTGGTGCTAAAGTATTAAATTCTGTATCTAATAAAACAGATTTAGTTATTGCTGGTACTAATAGTGGTAATAAGTTAAAACAAGCTAAGGATCTTGGTATACAAATAATAAATGAAGAAGAATGGTTAAAGCTTATTAAGTAATGATAGTTGTACTATAATAGTAGTGGTAATAATAATTCTAACATTAACAATAGTACTAATTTACATATCATTACCACTAAAGAAACCGAGATAGAAGAACTAAGCATAGATGAAGCTCTTATGAAGATGAATCTAATTAATTTACCAGCTTTTATGTTTATAAACAAAAACAATGGTCTTCTTAATATAGTCTATAAGGGACTAGATGGTAACTTATTATGGATTAATTCGAGAGAAGGAAATATAAAAAGGTGAATTGTTAATATTTGCGTTAAGTTAAACTCTACGGTCATATAGCATTCCTGCTATTGTGTATGCAAAAATGAATTTGCCGTCTAATCACAGACAAAAAGCAGAAATAGTATAAAACTATAACAAAATAGGGCCACTTGGCCCTATCTTTGAAGTAGTATTTTATTTTACAGAATTTTCTGTTGTACTTGTTTTATTATTTTCCTCTGTTTTAGGTGTTTCTGCCTTAATTTCGGCGAGTTTTAGCTTGTTTACATCTTCCATAGATCTAACGATGTATATTTCTTTATCTAATACAACATCATTGTGTAGTTCTAGTCTGATATTTACTTTACCAAGTTCCTTAATAGGCTTTGCAATGATAACATTGGACTTTAAAACGCACTTGTGTCCGATTAATTCGTTTATCTTATTAGCTATCCTCAATGAAGATATGGCACCGTATAACTTGTCATTATCGCCAGCATTTTCTAAAATTACAACTTCTAGTCCATCAATTTGGTCTTTAGTTTTCAAAGCTGTTTCCAACTTCTCCTGATTGTCTTTTTCAAGAAGAGCTTTTTTTGTTTCAAAAACTTTAAAGTTCTCATCGGAATATGGTACAGCCAATTTACGTGGCAACAAGTAGTTTTTACTGTAGCCATCAGCTACAACCTTTATGTCACCTATATTGCCTAGATTCTTAATTTTGCTAGTTAGTATTACTTTCATTCAGACCTCCGCTATTCTTCGTTTTTAGCAATAAATGATAATAGAGCCAAATTTCTAGCTCGTTTTATAGCCTGAGCGAGTTTTCTTTGTTTTTTTGCGCAAACTCCTGTAATTCTACTTGGTAAGATCTTTCCTCTTTCTGAGATAAATTTGTTTAATAACTTTAAGTTTTTATAATTTATTTCTTCTAGAGCTACATCTTTTAATGGGCAAACCCTTTTTCTTCTAGTGTAAATACCTTGATTTATAAGAGATATCTTTAAATTTCCTTCATTATCAATATTTGTATCTCGAATATTTTCGTTTTCCGTCATACAGCTACCAATTATTTATCTTTTTTATAACTCTTGCCATCTACAGATACCATAAGTTCCGAGTTTTCGGTAGGTATTGTATTAATTTTGAATACAGATCGACGAATTATGTTTTCATTATAACTCATAATTCTTTGAAGCTCTGCTACGGCAGCATATGGAGCATCTAAATACATTAGTACGTAATGACCCTTGGAATTTTTAGAAATTTTATATGCTAAATTTCTTAGGCCCCAATACTCTTTAGATACTATCTTTCCGCCATTATCTACTAGTATTTGATTAAACTTATCTGTTAAACCATCTACCTCTGTTGGAGTTAAATCTTGTCTAGCTATATAAACAAATTCATATAAAGGCATGGACTATCTTCCTATTTTAATGTTAATAAGAAAAGTGTTACTATATTTAAATAACAACCTTAAGTAAATTGAGCGATAAAGCCGCTCTGGTTAGTTGTATACAAAATATACAACAAGCTAATTATCTATTAATATTTCTAAATGTAAAGGATAATTTGTATTTATGTTTTCCATTTTATCAAAAATGTCGTAGATATTAAAAACCATACCTGGCAAAAATATTTTTTGCATTTAAAAATCTTTCTTTACTTAAAGGTTTTGTATCTTTTAATGGATATTTTAAACCTAGTTGCTCCCATTTGATTACACCCATTGTATGATATGGTAATACTTCTACTTTTTCTACTATATCTTTATACTTTGTAAGAAAGAAGGCTAACTTTTCTAGATGATCATCATTGTCTGTAAGTCCAGGTACTACGACGTGTCTAATCCACGTTTTTTTATGTATAGCTTGTAAATATTTTAAAAAATCTAAAGTAGGTTGCAATTTTACTTGCGTTACGTTTTCATAGACAACGGGATCAATTGATTTTATGTCGAGCAGCACAAGACTTATCTTCTCAAGAAGTTTTTTTACACATGCATTTAATACATAACCACTAGTATCTAATGCAATTGAATATATGCCATGCTTTTGAAGTAAATCGCTTAAAGTTAGGCAAAATTCAGCTTGTAGCGTCGGTTCACCGCCGCTAAAGGTGACTCCTCCTTTTTTTATAAAACTTTTATATTTTAGAATGTCATCCAACATATCATGTGGTGTTGCACAAGTCTTATACTGTTTAGAGTCCCAAGTGTTTCTATTATGACAGTATTTACATTGTAATGGGCATCCTTGAAAAAATATTACATATCTTATGCCGGGACCATCTACGGTGCCCATGGTTTCTATAGAATTAATATATCCTTTTAACATTTGCTGTGTTATATTCTTTGTTTTCAATGTCCTGTACTATATCCCTCCATAATTTAGCTGGAAGCGTACCTCCCATAATATTTTTGGTAGGAGTATTATCATCATTACCAAACCATACACCTATTGTAAGATTGTTTGCAAATCCTACAAACCATGCATCTCTGCTATTTTGTGAACTACCACTTTTTCCTCCTATGAAATATCGTTTATCTCTTTTATTTAAGAGATTATATAGTTCCGTTTTGTCAATTAAATTTTGTATTGCGGCATTTTTCCCTGTGCCATTTATTACAGTGGTATATAAGAGATGTTTAATTTGCTCTATCGCTACTGGTCTAAATAATGGAATTTTTACTATTGGTTTAGCCTCAAATAATACTTTATTGTCCTTTCCATAAATATGTTTTATATTTTTGATTTGTATGTCATTGCCGCCATTGTTTATTATGGCATAAGCTTTGGTTATTTCTAATAGATTGGTAACAGCTGTGCCCAGTGTTATCGTTAAGTCATTTTTTGTAAACTTGCTAGATAAACCAAGTTTTTTAGCGGTCTCTATAACATTATTCAAGCCGAAATATTCAGCTATTTGTATAGCTACAGAATTTAAGGATTTATTGAAAGCAACTTCTGCTGTTACTTTTCCAAAATATTTTTTCCCAAAGTTTTCTGGATACCAGTCTTTGACAGCTATTGGTTCATCTGTAAATATGTCGTCCTTATGCATACCCTTATCAAAAGCGTTTAGATAAACTATTGTTTTGAATAGAGAACCTGTTTGTCTATATGCATAAATTGCTCTATTGAATGGGCTAAGATCATAATCTTTGCCACCAAGCATAGCCAAAACTTCGCCTTCGTTATTTAATACAACTACAGCTAATTGTGTTTTATCTATTTGCTCTGAATGTTTTGCTATAAATTTAGCAGTTTTGTCTTCTACAATATTCTGTATTTTTTGATCTAGAGTTGTTTCTACAAACAATTCTCTCTCGTTGTGCATTATGTTAATATTTTGCAATCTTTTGTTAATCCAATCCAAAAAGTAATTTTTTTGTTTTCTAGGTTGAACCGTTTTATGGACATAATTAATATCTGGTATGATGTAGTCAAAAACTTCTCCAGATTCGATAAATCCGACTTTTTGCATATTTATCAGTACCTGAAAAGCTCTTGCTTTTGATAAATTTTCATTTTTAGTTGGAGCAAATCTGCTGGGGGCCTTTAAGAGCCCAACTAAAACAGCCGCTTCTTCTATTGTAACATCATGAGGACTTTTATTAAAATAGAATTGGCTGGCGCTCTTTATACCAAGTCTGCCAGCACCAAAGTATGCTTTATTAAGATAAAATGTGATAATCTCTTGTTTTGTTAAGTATTTTTCTATTTTAAAAGCCAATAGCATTTCTTTAAATTTTCTAATAAAAGTTCTACTACTATCTTCCAGCAGCATTTTTGCTAATTGCTGAGTTATTGTACTACCACCCTGCGCAATCTTTCTATATTTTATATTTGTTGTAAAAGCTCTAATTATTCCAATGACGTCTATTCCAGTGTGTGTAAAGAATCTTTTATCTTCTGTAGCTATTAATGCTTTTATAATATTTGGAGAAATTTCATCATAGGTAATATCGTCTTCGTAAGGGTTATTATAGGTTTTGATGATATTATAGTTGTCATTATATAATATATGTAGTATTTGCTTATAATCTTTA
Organism: uncultured Rhizobiaceae bacterium; assembly: GCA_964484785.1. Taxonomy (GTDB): domain Bacteria; phylum Pseudomonadota; class Alphaproteobacteria; order Rickettsiales; family UBA1997; genus CAZAFD01. The sequence continues at coordinate 5,816 of CAZAFD010000011.1, forward strand.
TTAGAGTCTAGAAGAATATCTATTGTAGGTAAACTTCTCAATACTATAATTGTGTAAATAGCTATAGTTATGCCAAACAGAAATAAGGTGTATAATATACTACTTAATAGTCCACAAGTACGTAGCTTGCTGGTATTTTTTTTCATATCGGCCTTGAAAATTTTGATCAATATTATATTGTGTCTATCATGAAGTTACGCGTTTGTGAAAGTATATACAATAGATGCTAAAAATACAAGATAAAAAAACAAACTCTTTAGAATCCGTAAAGCAATTATATGATAGTGGTAACTATTTTGAAGAAGCATATAACTGGTATTGTGTTAGATTTTTAAGTCCTCTATCTGAACGGATATTTTTTGGTTTTTTATTTATTATTAGTCTTGTGATAGTTGCTATATTAGCATATATAATATATGGTATTTTACCCTTAAGCGAAAGTTTTCCGGTGCTTATTCATCAAGAAGATGCTGCGGTTTATCAGGCAAAAATTAATAAGTTACGTCCTGCAAATTTGAATTATACCGCTAACCAAAGCGTAGCAAGATATATTTCAATTTTTTATATAACTAAACTATTAGATAACAGCTACACTGCTGGAAATTTAGCAACATTAAACCAAAATTTAAACCGAAAGCTTGATATTTTAAAAAAATATTCAACAGATGTAGCCTACCTAAAAGTTAGTAATTTTCTTAACAAAGTGAATCAAGATTTATTTAATCAGAATATACAACAATATCTTACGATACAAAGGTTTAAGTTTTTACAACGTCATTCTATGTTTGATACTAGTAATTTGTACAAGGTTGAATTTGATTATAAATTGACTACTGTTGGCGCGAATAATGAACAAATTTCTGATGATGATTATAAGATTGATTTAACTTTTAGATTTGATGGTATCAAATATGATAATAAGACTAAATCATTTAGTCCTATTGTGTATTTGGTTAATGATTTTGATATAAAAAAAGTGAACTGATGGATTATTTATGAAAAGATCTATACTAATACTATTGACCATTTTATCTTTTTTCCCAAAACAGAGTTTTGCTGTGGTACAATTACCTAGAGTAATTGGTGCGGAAAAAAGATTTAGGGCTTATGTATATAATCCAAACGATGTATATAGATATGTAGGACATTATTTATCGCAAGCTTATCTGGAATTTGAGGCAGATGAGAAGGTACAGACCATATCTATGGGAGATACTACGGCGTGGCAAACGGTTGTTATGGATAATAAACTTTTTTTGAAACCTATAGCAAATTATCCAGAAACCAATATGACTGTTCTTACCAATAAAAGGACCTATCATTTTGAATTAGATGCTGTGGAAGTTGGTTCTGTGATCAATGATGATGTGTTATTTTATGTAAAATTTATTTATCCTGAGACAGATGATAAAAATATAGTAATATTTAATACTGTTAAGAACAGAGACGATATGCCAGATCTTTCTGATCTAAACAAATACAATTTTAACTATGAATTTAGTGGTAGCAATAGAATAGCTCCTATTAAGGTATTTGATGATGGAGAATTTACATATCTTGAGTTTGAAGATAAAAATGGAGAATTACCTGCTATTTTTGCTGTAAATTCTGATGGCTACGAAAGATTAGTTAATTTTAGAATTGTTGATAATTATATAGTAATAGAGCAGGTGACTAGTCAATTAACGTTAAGAAACGGTGCAGATATAGTTTGTGTTTATAATAATGGATTATATAGGACAAAGTAATATGAATCTAGATGAAATAAGAAATAAGTTTTTAGAAAGTTTAAAGACTATTAATGACCATAAGGCATTACAAAACTTAAAAGTTGAATTCTTGGGTAAAAAGGGGGTCGTAACTGATTTATTAAAAACTATATCAAGTTTGGATCTCGAGAAAAAAAAGACTCTTGGTTCCGAAATTAATGTTTTGAAAAATACAATAAATACCTTTATTTCCGAAAAAGAAAACGAGTTTAGGGAACGTGATATTCAGGCTAAACTAAAAAGTGAGACTTTGGACATTACCTTGCCTCCTAGACAGGAGCTTAATGGAACAATTCATCCTATTCCTTATGTAATGAAGGAATTACGAGATATATTTGTATCTATGGGTTTTGCTATCACAGATGGTCCGGAAATAGAAAGTGATTGGTATTGTTTTGAAGCCTTAAACATTCCTAAACATCACCCGGCCAGACAAATGCAAGACACTTTTTATCTGCCAAATTTTAACGATGAAAAAATTGTCTTGAGAACACAGACTACTAGTTTGCAGGTTAGGGAAATGGAAAAAAGTACACCGCCTTTTAAATTTGTTACTATGGGTAAGACCTTTAGAAGTGAAATGGATGCTACTCATTGTCCAATGTTCCATCAGATAGATGGTGTTTTTATTGATAAAAATGTAAATATTCAGGATCTAAAAGATTGTCTAATGACTTTTTTGAAGAAATTTTTTAACCTAGATAAGATAAATCTCCGTTTCAGACCCAGTTATTTCCCTTTTACAACGCCAAGTCTGGAAATAGATATTAAGTGTAGAAAAACAAAGGAAAAACTTTTTTTAGGAGAAGGAGATGATTGGTTAGAAATTTTAGGTGGTGGTATGATACATACAAATGTTTTAAAGAATGTAAATATAGATCCAGAGGAATATCAAGGTTTTGCCTTTGGAGCTGGGGTAGATAGACTTGCTATGCTTAAGTATGGTATTAGAGACATGCGAGGCTTGTTTGATGGGGATATGAGATTCTTGCGTGCATATGGTTTTAATTTTTTTAATTAAATAGGAAATCTGTATTAATTCTTATGGGCCACAGTTCAATTGTAAATCAAGTAACTATAGCCCCTGGCAAATATATTAAATAATACTTATTTTAGATTTGACGATCCAAAAACTGTATTGTTTTTTCTAATGTACATTTCCATTAGTGCTGTTCTAGCCACTCCTAGATAATCTCTAGGATCATACTTTGATGGATTTTCATACAAAAACTTTCTGATGGCGGCTGTCATCCATAGTCGACCATCTGAATCTACATTTATTTTACATACGGCCATTTTAGCAGCCTTTCTTAATTGATCTTCTGGTACACCAAATGCTTTATCTAACTTGCCGCCAAATTGATTTATAATATTTACTGCGTCCTGTGGAACTGAAGATGCTCCGTGTAGTACTATAGGAAAATTTGGTAGTTTTTTGGATATTTCTTCTAATATATCAAATCTTAATGGGGGAATATCTTTTTCATTAGTTACCTTGAATTTGTATACTCCATGAGAAGTGCCTATAGATATTGCTAGTGAATCTACGTTGGTTTTTTTAACAAAATCTTCCACTTGTTCTGGATTGGTATAATGCGAATCTTCGGATTTTACATCATCTTCTATTCCAGCCAATACACCTAATTCTCCTTCTACTGTCACGTCATATTTGTGGGCATAGTCTACGACTTTTCGTGTTTCTCTTATATTTTCTTCGTAGGGTAGACTAGAACCATCAATCATCACAGAAGAAAATCCAGCCTCGATGCAACTTTTACAAATTTCAAAATTTGCGCCATGGTCTAAGTGTAAGGCCACAGGAATTTCTTTTAGATTATTCTCTTTGGCGATTCTCTTCATCATATTAACAGCTCCTTTGGCCATACCCTGTAATAGGTCTGGGTCTGCATATTTACGTGCTCCGGCTGAGACCTGTAGAATTACTGGACTTTGTGTTTTTGTGCATGCTGTTATTATAGCTTGGATTTGCTCCATGTTGTTAAAATTATATGCTGGAACAGCATATTGGCCTTTGTATGCAGCTAGGAGCATTTCTTTCGTATTACAAAAACCAAGTTCTCTATATGATACCATTTTTTACTAAATTTAATTAATAAATTGTAACTTTTATCTAAAAAATCCGTCCATTATTCTTTCGTCTTAAAGCAGCCTTACGCGCTTGTTTTAAGGCTTTTACATGGCTATTTTTTTGTTTTTTAGCTGTTTTTACTATTTTACCTATTCCAAAGTTTTTGCCCGCCATCTTTTTTGACATCATTTTTATCGCTTTACGTCCCAAGATACCTTTAAAAACCTTTTTTAATTTTTTATATAAAACTGCGCGTTTATATACCTTTTGAGCTGATGTATCTTCAAATTTATCATCAAAACCATTGTCATTCAAATCGTTCAATTTTAGCCCCTTTTTCCCTCTTGGTTTTAAATGTGCAAGATTATTTGCAATAATCTGTTCGTTTAATATCCTTAGTCCTTCATAATCTATCTCCAATCCGCCTATTTCTCTATTCAGGTTTCTTTCAGATGTTCTTAGACCCCACGGGTCTATAGACTTTTCTTTTGTTTTTGATTGTTTTTTGTTTAAACGAGCTTGTTTTGATGCACGTTTAGCTTCTTCTTTTTTATCTCTTCGATTGTTATCCTCGTCCTGGTTTTCTTCTGTATCGTCGGTTTCTGTATCTGCATAGCCGTCTTTTTCGTCAATATCCTCAATCTCGCCAATGGTTGTTGTTTCATGATACGACAAGGAAGATTTCTTAAAAAAGTATCTATATATTTTTCTATATAAACTACTGATAAATTTAATCATACTACACTCTTCAAATAATAAATAAAAAATACTAATCCGAAGAATATCCTATAATAGGCAAATATCCTGAAATCATGATTTGAAATGTAATTTATAAACCATTGAATAAAGTAACTTGCTGTTAAAAAAGTTATTATGAATGCTGACATTAAATATTGGATATCGTGTGCTTCCAAAGCGCTATATTCTTTATATATTTCGAAAGTTGATGCGGCTAATATTGTAGGGATAGAGAGTAAAAACGAGAACTCAACCGAGGTTACTCTTGATAGTTTATTTAATAATCCGCCTAATATTGTCATTCCAGATCTTGATGCACCTGGTATTAAAGCAATACTTTGTATCAAACCTATATAGAGGCTTTTTTTATATGTTATATCTTCAATTTTGTTTTCTTCTTTACTATCGTGATACTTATTTTCTACACATAAATATGCTACGCCACCAAGAATCAGAGCAACACTTGTAACTATAAAACCACTAAGATACAATCTTATAAAATGATAAAAAAAATAGCCGCAAAATACTGTTGGTAGTAAAGCTATAATGATTTTATAACAAAATGTCCTAGTTTCTTTTTTAAAGAAAAAAGACGATATTAAAAATATAATTTTTTCCCGATAGTAATCGACCACAGCTAAAGCAGTGGCTAATTGTATTACTGTGCAAAACATTGTCTTATAAGGGGGGTTAAAATTTATCAGGCTACTGCCTAGTAATAGATGTGCACTAGAAGAGATTGGTAAAAATTCTGTCAAAGTCTGAATAATTGATAGAAATATAAATTTTAATATAAGCGTTATTCTCATACTATTCGTCGCACAAAGTTTTCATTTTATTATAGGCTGGCAAGAAACCTTGCATAGAATAATAATCTATTGTATATTCTCCATTTGTGGTTTCGCCTCGGATACGCATTTCTTTATCGTCTGATGCTTTTAGCATAAGATCTATTAACTGTTTATCTTCCATTGAGGTTTTTAACCATGCCAACTTGCCCTTGGTTAATAATTTATATTGGCTTGAATCTATGGCCAAATATATGATACTATTTAGTTTGAATGTATAATCACCAAATGTGCTAAATTCTTCTTTTTCCTTAGACTTAAAATAAGATACCATTATGTATGGTTTTCGAGCTGCTTTATAATTACCTATTTGTTTTTGAGTAAAACTGGCGATATAACAAATTTTTTCACCATCATTTTTGAATAGTTTATAAACATGCCAATTATAATACTGCCCACTATAAACAGGTGTATCTGCAGCGAAGGCCATTGATTTAGCGCAAAAAACTATAAATATAAAAAGTAACCACTTTAATTGTTGCATGCTAGATATATTGAGTAACTTATGGTACAATCTTATTTATTTTAATAAAATTTTCAATAGAGGGATTTTTATAAAAAAGCAATATTCTAGTATGATTAAATAAATATAGATTGATATAATTTATTTAGTTTTGATATCACTTGAAATCAAGTCATAAATTATTATGTATATTTTAGTATATGAAATAAGTTTTTGATAAATGTCAGAAAATTTTGAATTTAGTGTTGAGACTAAAAAAATTTTAAAACTCATGATTCATTCTCTATATACTAATAAGGATATAGTAGTAAGAGAATTAATATCAAATGCATCAGATGCTTGTGATAAATTAAGATATGAGTCTAGTATAGACGCAGATGTTCTTGGTGATGATCCGGATTTAAGTATTAATATTACTATAGATGAAGAGCATAAAATTCTATCTATTAGGGATAATGGTATTGGAATGAATAGGGATGATTTAATTTCACAACTAGGAACTATTGCGAGATCTGGTACCGAAAATTTTTTGAAATCCTTAGAGGACAAGGATTCTAGTAAAACAATGCAATTGATAGGCCAATTTGGTGTTGGTTTTTATTCATGTTTTATGATTTCTAAAAAAGTAGCAGTAATTTCTAAAAAAATTGGAGAAGATAAAGCTTATATATGGGAGTCAACAGGTGAGGGTGAATATAGTGTTAAGGATTTTAATGATGAGCCATTTACTAGAGGTACAAAAGTTATTTTGTATCTAAAAGATGAGGAAGCAGAATTTGTAGATAAATTTCATGTAAAACATATAGTTAAATCATATTCTGACAATATTGCCTTTCCAATTCGTATGAAAATGGGTACTACAGATGAGCTGGAGACAATTAATACTGGTACAGCTTTATGGGCTCGTCCAAAAGATGAAATCACAAAAGAACAATATAATGAATTTTATAAGCATATTGTTCACATGCCAGGTGAGCCTTTTATGATTTTACACAATAAGGTTGAGGGAAGTGTGGATTTTACCAATTTACTCTTTATTCCTGACAGAAAAACTTATGATTTATTTAATCCAGATAGGATTACAAGGATAAAATTATATATTAAAAAGGTATTTATTACTGAGGATAATGTAGACTTATTGCCTAAATATTTGCGTTTTGTTCAGGGTGTGGTTGATTCAGAAGATTTACCATTAAACATCAACAGAGAAAGTTTACAATATAATAATATGGTAGCGAAGATCCACAAGGCCCTTGTAAAGAAAATATATTCAGAATTACTTAAGAAAGACGAGTCGGAGCCCGAGGAATATTTAAAATTCTGGAATAATTTTGGTTCTGTTTTAAAAGAGGGTTTATGCGAAGGTAATGTAAATTCTGATGCATTGTTAGATCTTTGTAAATTTTATACCAGTAAATCTTTAGATAAGCCAATATCCATTAAAACATATCTTGATAGAATGTTGCCAAAACAACAAGACATATATTACATAACTGGAGATAGTATACAAAATGTTGATAATAGTCCACAGGTAGAAGGTTTTAAAGATAGAGATATTGAGGTTATTTATTTAACTGATACGGTTGATAACTTTTGGGTTACTGTTGTTACTAAATACAAGGAGAAATCCTTAAGGTCTATTTCCAAAGCTGATATAGACTTAGATGATTTAAATCCAGCCGAAAATGCTTCAGATGATTCGGAAGAAAAGTTTGACGATGATAAAAAGATTGAGGCAGATAAATTGAAAGATGTATCACATACTTTTGATAAACTAGTGGAACTATTTAAATCAACCTTGGAAAAAAATAATGTAAAAGATGTTAGGATTTCTAAGAAATTAACAAGCAGTCCTATTTGTTTAGTTTCTGATCAGAAAGGGATGGATATTAAATTAGAAAAGTTTTTACTTGATCAAAAGCAAATAGTTGCACCTATGCCAAAAATTCTGGAAATAAATCCAAATCATCAAATTATAAAAGCGCTAAATGATAATTTAGATAACGAGGTTCTGAGTGATAAAATTGAGAGAATTATTAGGACATTATATGATGAAGCCTGTATAGTTGAGGGAGAGCATCTCGCTGATGTGGCTGATTTTGTTAAAAGACTTAATAGTATGATTACCTTATAATTAAGTATACAGTGCAAGCAGACTCAAGGGTCTGCTTTATAAAATTTTCTGATATTTTAACCTAATTAAGAATTTTATATTCTAAGCAGTCTCCATAACCAAAGAGATGTAAGAGTGTTTTATATTGTTCCAATTGATTATTTTGGAGAATATAATCAGCGAGCTTAGCTGCTTCTTGTAATAATGTAAAGTCACGACCTAAGTCTGCCATGATATAGTTTCTAGCGCCGCTTTGTCTTAAGCCTACTATATCACCACTGCCTCTCAGTTTTAAATCTTCCTCGGCTATTGTAAAACCATCGGTTGTAGATTTCATAATATTAAGTCTTTTTATGGCGTTGCTACTGAGATTATTTTTGTTATATAAAAGGATACAATAAGATTGTTTATCTCCTCTTCCAACTCTTCCTCTTAATTGGTGGAGCTGAGATAGACCGAATCTTTCAGGATGTTCAATTACAATAATTGTAGCATCTTTAACATCTATGCCTACCTCAATAACTGTAGTGGCTATTAAGATTTTTTTTGTTGTGTCGCTTTTAATAAAGTCCTGCATGATTGCATCTTTTTCTTTTTCTTTCAACTTACCGTGTATGAAGCTTACTTGTTCTTCTCCAAAAATTTTACAAAATTCTTGGTATTTATTTTCTACGTTGGTCAAATCTAGGTTTTCATTATTTTCTACTAACGGGCAGATCCAATATATCTTTTCCCCTTCAGTAATTTTTTTCTTAATTTTTTCTATGAGCGATGAATAATCATCCATAGATATTATTGAGGTTAGTATTTCTTTTCTATTTTTAGGTTTTTCTCTAATAGAAGATATATCTGTGTCATTATAAACCGTTAAAGCCAAAGTTCGTGGTATAGGAGTGGCACTCATAGCCAAAATATCTACGTTCGCATTTTTTTGAATTAGTTTTAATCTTTGTTCTACACCAAAACGGTGTTGCTCATCTATTACCACAAAAGCTAGATCTTTAAATGTTATATTTTCTTCGATTAAAGCATGGGTACCAATCAAAATATCTATTGTTCCATTTTCTAAATCGTTTAAGATTTGATCGCGTTTTTTACCCTTAATCTTGCCAGTTAATAGCTCAATTTTTATATTTTCGCCATGACAAAGATTATTAAAATATTCGTAATGTTGATTTGCTAAAATTGAAGTGGGTACCATTAAAGCACATTGTTTTCTGTTTTCTATATAATTTAACATTGCCAAAAACGATACAATAGTTTTACCACTTCCTACATCTCCTTGTAGTAGTTTCATCATTATTTTGTTAGAAAAAGTGAAATCTTCTATCTCTTTAAGTGCTTGTTCTTGTGATTGTGTTAAAGAAAATGGTAATTTTTTTTGTATAAAAACTCTTTTTATTTGGCTATCTATTAGCAAAAGCGGTATTTTTTTGGTATCATTTAACCTTTTTTGTCTTAATACTTTTGTGGCTAATTGTTCTGCTAATAATTCATCAAAAGATAGTCTTTCAATATAACGATTAAATTTTAGATTAAAACTTTGTGATGGCTTATGTAATTTTAATAAGGACTCACGCCACGATATCCATTGTTTACTTTTAATAATGTCTTCATTTAGCCATTCCGGTATATCCTTTAAATTAACCAATATCTCACTAAGATTATTTATAATATTTTTATTAAATAATCCTGATGTTAATGGATAAATTGGCTCAAACAAAGGTATAGAGTTTATTTGATTGGGGTTAACTATGTAGTCAGGATGTACTATTTGTGGTTGCCCATTAAAAATGTCAAGTTTCCCACTTATAATTAAATGAGCTCCGATTATGAATTTCGATTTTAGATAGTTTTCGTGGTAGGCATAATATATTATGTTGATACGCTTATTATTAGATAAACATATGATTTGATAAGGTGAACGCTTATTAAATGGCTTGTTATGCTCTAAAATTTGAATGTTTATGACTACGTATTGTCCATTTTCATTTATGTTAAAATTGTTAATGAATTTTCTTTCTAAAATCCTTTCTGGTAAGTGAAATAATAAATCTTTAACTTTCAAATCTACTATTGTATTGGCAATTTCTTTAGCGTGCAGCAATTTTTGGTAAGCATTTACTTTCTTTATACCTATACCTTTTAGATTTTTTAATGGACTAAATAAGTAGTTTAATACCTGGGGTCGCACATGATTGTTATTTTATATATGTAGAAAATAGTAACGTTTAAACATAAAATTGCAAGTTGTGTAATTTTGTATAGAAGTATTCCAATAGGCTAAATTTATTGAATATTTTTTCTAAATAACTTTGGAATATGTAGTTTTAGTAAATGATTGATATATTCTATTTAGGTTAAAATACCAATATATTCATGTATTTTAGTATAATTTTTTGTTTTATAAAAAAGCTGGAAATTAAAAATAAATTATTTTACCATATACATGATATTAAATTATTTAAGGTGGCAAGTGAGTTTAAATTTACTGGACCGATACGTTGGATCTAGACTCAAGATGCGACGAGGTCTGTTAGGTATCAGCCAAACAAAAATGGGCCAGATTACCGGGGTTACATTTCAACAGATTCAAAAATATGAGAAGGGAATTAATAGGATTAGTTGCGGAATGCTCTATCAGTTCGCTAAGGTTTTGAAAGTCCCAATCGACTATTTTTTTGAAGGATTCGAAAATGAGGAATTAAATTCCAAGTTGATAAATAAGTTGATAGACAATTGTCCCATAGTGGAAGAAAAAGAAATTTTCCTGTTGATCAAATATTATATACAAATAAAAGATCCTCAAACCAGAAGAAATGTTTTAAGTCTAGCTCAATCATTGACCAAGAAGTACTCTTTGTGATAAGCTTGGATACGAATAGCGATCCGGACTAATTTGTGGACTAAAAGTTCATTACTTAACGTTACAAGACGATACAGTAACTTACTGTTCATCGTCTTATTTATTATAGGATATTATAGGATATAAAAATAATTTTTGTAAACATGGCGGAGAGGATGGGATTTGAACCCATGATACCCCTCGCGAGGTATGACGATTTTCGAGATCGTTCCATTCAACCACTCTGGCACCCCTCCAAACAAGATAAGAATAAGCCGGATTCTGTTTAAGATAACCATTAATCTAGAATTATAATTACTTACAATTTCAAGCTACCTACCAAGATATATACGTGAAGATGCGTCTTGCCTGAAGCAAAATATCAAATTTGGTATTGCTCCTAACAGGGTTTACAACTAGTTACAAATTACTGTAACCGTGTGAGCTCTTACCTCGCTTTTTCACCCTTACCATTTCTGGCGGTATATTTTCTGTTGCACTTTCCGTGAAGTTACCTTCCGTGGATGTTATCCGCTGTTATTTCTTCATGGAGTCCGGACTTTCCTCTTGTTTTCATCCTACATAGGAAAAACAAGCGATTATCTCCCTTATCTCTCTAAAGATAATACTTTATATTTTATAGATTACAAGATATTTTTACTTTTGAGAATCTTTGTTTAGCTTTTCACGCAGATTTTCCCAATATTGTAACCTTTTTTTAATTTCTCTCTCAAAACCCCTATCGTTTGGTTTATAATAGGTTTGTCTTTTTATGTCTTCTGGGAAGTAATTTTGTCCAGAAAAGCAGAATTCGGTATCGTGATCGTAAATATAACCATCACTATAACCAAGATTCTTCATTAATTTTGTTGGAGCATTCAGGATGTGTTTTGGTGGATTCTGATAGTTGTTAGTTTTGGCATGTTTTACAACATTGTTATGCGCTATATACTGAGCATTAGATTTTGGTGCCGTGGCGCAATATACCAAAGCTTGTGTTATTGCTAGTTCTCCCTCTGGTGATCCTAAAAAATCATAAGCCTCTTTAGCCATAACTGCCTGTGTTAAAGCATTTGGATCGGCCATACCTATGTCCTCAACTGCCATCCTGATCAAACGACGTAAAATAAAATGTGGATTTTCTCCAGCCTCTAACATTCTAGCATACCAATATAGAGCAGCTTGAACATCTGATCCGCGTACTGACTTATGTAAAGCGCTAATTAAGCTATAGTGCCCATCGTTTTGTTTATCATAATTAGAGCTACGCTTTTGTACTATATCTAGTAATGTTTTATCACTAAGTATTTCTGTTGTTGTTACATCAAAAAGCTCCTCGCACATATTTAGCAAGAATCTACCGTCACCATTACTCATGGCAATGAGAAGATCTTTTTGTTTGGACGTTATGGGTAACTTTTTATCTTGTAATTTTTCAGCTCTAGTTACTAGTTCTAGTAAAGCCTCATTATTCAAAGCATTAAATACTAAAACCTTGCATCTTGATAACAAAGCGCTGTTTAATTCAAAAGATGGATTTTCTGTAGTGGCGCCTATTAAAACAATCGTACCATTTTCTATATATGGTAACAAAACATCCTGTTGATTCTTCTTAAAACAATGTATTTCATCTATAAAGACTATAGTACTTTTCTCAAAGTCCTTTAATCTATTTTGAGCTAGCTCAAAAATTCTCTTTAAATCTGAGGTACCACTATTAGTAGCCGAGATTATTTCGGAAAAATAGTTCTTTTTTTGTAATAAAAGTTTAGCCACAGTAGTTTTACCGCTTCCAGCTGGTCCCCAAAATATCATTGAAGGTATAAAGTCTTGCTTAAAGGCTCTTGTAAGAGTGCTATTTTCTGTAAAAAGATGTTCTTGTCCAACAATTTCATCAAAGTCTTTCGCTCTGAGTTTATCTGCTAGAGGTTGCATGGTTATTCAACTTTATTTACGGATAATTGTTCCCTTGACTCTTGCCATTCAATTTGTCTCTTTTCTTGCTCTTTTAACTGTTGTTCTGTTACATATCTGTAGTAAGCACTTAATATCTTTTCTATCTCGGGAATCCATACTTCTGGATCATTCGATTTTGTTAATTCTTTTGCTTTATACATGGCGTTAACAGCGACAACATCAGAATTGAAAACACTTTTTTCTGTACGAGATAAGAAATCAAAGTCTATTTTAGCAAATAATGAACTTTTATTGTTTCTAATTAAAAAAATACATTCATCTTTTATTATGCTTAATAACTTAGCTTCCTGTTCATTAATGTTGAAGATTTTTTTCTGATATACAGATGTCTTCATGTTTTGTAACAAGATACTTGTGGCAAAGTGCTTGCCAACAGGAGTTTTTAAATAACTATTTTCAAAAAAATCTGAACCACTAGTTGTGCATACAAAGATAGTGTTTTTACTAGAAAACTTTTTTATTATGTTTAAAAACTCGTTTGCCATATACTCATTATCGAATAAATTCCAAACTTCGTTTATAGCGATTATAGTCCTGCTTTCTTCTGATGTGAGACTATATATTCGATATAATAAATATTTTAAGGCTATAACCTTTACTTTATCATTATTTACCAAGTTTCCAAAATTAAAGCCAACAACAGTATCAGAAAAAATATCTTTAGCGTTTATATCATTAAAAATAAAGTTACCATTTTCTGGTTGGTCCCAATCTTTTAATATCTGATATATCTCTGTTAAACCATTGTTTTTTACTAATTCAGTTACATCTTTTAACATTTTGATGTTTGATATATTTTCTTTAATCATAGAATCAAATTGTTCGATTTCACTTTGTAAAACCGTCTTTTTGTTTCCTAATTGTATAAAACCACTATCATTAATTTTTAGAATAGAGTGTAGCCAATTGATTACGAAATTAATATCAGTTTCATCGTTTATTGTTTCAAAGGGATTTAAGATAAGTTTATCTTTTTTTGAATTTTCTTGGTTGGACAACTCGTAATATTTCCCATTAAGAGCATTAATAAAAACCTTTGATTTATTGAGAGTATCTATATAAAAGATTCTGTCTACCTGTTTAGTAGATTCTGAAATTAAAAAGTTTAATATTGTAGTTCTGTAATCATTATTAGGGCCAACAATCAGAGTGTTTCCCTGCCCAGTGTTATTATTGTGGAACGAGAAAAAATATGGCGTGTTTATAGTACTTTTAAGTACTAAAACAGCATCACCCCATTTATTATTAGTAAGTCTGCCTGCTGGAAAGTTATATAAGGATATAAACTGACACATTTGGTCAATTGGTATTATCTTTAATCTCTCTATATAACTAAAGTTTGCTGGCAATTGTGACCAGAATAGAGTAGGGAGAAACATTTCTTCGCGAACAGCAACCAGCCCTATTTTTTTTAAAACATTAAATAAGGCGGAAGTATTTTTGTCCACTTCCTCTACTGAACTACCCTTAACTTGTATGAGTACCTGACTTATTAAAAGATTTTTATTTGATTTTTCTAAATCATCTACAAGCGCGCCATAGCCGCTAATTGTTTTTATTTCACTATCTTCAATAGTATTTAATGTTTCGTATTGCTCTTTTATTTGTTCAGCATACCAATCTTTATTGTGTAATACGCTGATTGTTTGAGTGATAATTAATTCCTCGTCTAATTGTATTATTTTATCTAATTCAGACAATAAAAGGTTATTATAATTTTTTAGTGAAACCAAAGAAATATAGGTGTTTGTTTCATTATCGAAAATTTGGAGGATATTTGATCCATATACAATTTTCTTATTACTTAGACCATAACCTAATATATTATTATCTAACGGAAATAGTTTTCGATCGTTATTAATTATTAATGAAAAGAATTTACAATGTTCAGAATAATAATGATTGTCTATTTTTATAATTTTTAATACTTGAGGTTTATATTCTTGTAAGTCTTCCAGGATTTTGTTTGTTATATTCGTGAGTATCTTATTGGTTTCATTAAAAGCATTCTTTTTAATTCTTTTTAATCTAGAAAATGAAATATTTTGGATTAAATTAGTTAAGAAATTATCTATTTTATTTTTTTTTCCTAAAATTATACTAATATATATTTCATTTGTATACTGCTTAGAAAAATTATTTTTATCATTCCATTTTTGATTTATGTTCTTAGAAAAATAATTAGTATATTCCTGATTATGCGGGGTAATATCTACGTGTTTTCGTACAACATGGAACCAATAGTTTATATTATCTATTTTTAAAGTATTTACCAAACAGTTTTGTAAATCAGCTCGTAACTTGAATAAGTTATCCGATGAGGTATTTGTCATAAAAGACGGTATTTTAATTATCTGTACTAACTCACCGTTATGGGTTATAACTGTTCTCTCATCTAAATAACATGCAAATGGAAACAATTCTTCGTTGGGATACTGGTCTGTTGTTTCTATGTTATTAAAAATGTTTTTTATATTCATTATTTTTTAATGTAATACTTTAAAAAAGTTTGTATAAAGCTTGAAATATAAAATTAACAAGGTAATACTCCTTGGGAGAGTACATTATTAAATCAAATAATCAATATTAATTTATATTAATGCATAATTTAGAAGGCTTTTTAAGGGATAAAGAGGTACTTATTAGCGATGCTCTGTATTCATTTAGTTCTAGTCTAAATAATAGATTGATATCCAAGAAAAAGGATGTCTTCTCATTGTATAAAAAACTTTTGAAACTATATGTATATTCTATAAAGAACGCAAAGCATAATTATGATGTTATATATAAATTAATTCATAATAGACCTAATAACGAAGAAAATAACAAGTATCGAGGATTTGATTTAAATTTAAACGATCTTGAATCAATGAAGTTATTGATTCTTCAAATTGAAAAGAAAGAGAAAACTATACAAGATTTAAAGGGTCGCACTAATGAATTATTATCAGAAAAAGAGGATTTAGTTGTTAAACTGCAAGATAAAGATCAAGCCTACAAGCAGTTAGAGACAGAGTACAATCAACATTTTTCCCGCGTTGAAGATTTGCAGCGGGCTTTGAATCAAAAAAATAGTGATATACAGAATTTAAAAAATAAAGCTGATAAATTAGAAAAAGATATTTTTGAATTAGAGGGTATAAAAAAGATTCAATATGAAACTATAGATAATTTAAAAGCTGAGAAAAAGCAGCAATTTATTGCAATATCAAAAATTAAAGATGAATTTAAACTGATTATACAAGAGTATACAGATATAATTAATGAGTTGAATTAATTATGAACAATATTTTTGAAACAGAGGTATGTGTTGGTTCTATTAGATGTAAACTAAGATATACCACTAAGGAAGAGTTAGACTTTATAGAGGAAACTTTTAAGGAGTTGAATGAAAAATTTAACAAGCTGCTGATTTCATGCGGCAGAGTGGATGAAAAGTTACTGCTTTTTACCTTTTTGTTAGAGATTCAGTATGAAATTACAGTTTTACAAGGTTGTGTTAAGGATTTTTCTTTTTCTGATACCCTAAAGGAGATAAAAAACTTTATTGGCCAGCAACAACGATTGGAAGAACAAATTATGGTTGGTATTCTGATCAAAAAAAACGAACTAACCAACTTGCAACGCGTTTCAAAAATTAGCAATTCTTATAGACCTGATCTTGACTTTTATCCAATGTTGGAGGATTTTACGCAACGAATTTTAGCCAATATAAGTTCTATTGCAAATAATATTTTATAATATACCATCTAGACAGCACTACTTTTAGGGATTGAGTTTGTATTAATCCCAGAGACGCAAATTATAAGGTCGGGAATATGCCTCTGACACTGATCGTGGTCGTGTTATCGTAATTCCCAAATTTACAAACATGGTCTTAGAGTGACTGATTCTTTCCTTAATGGTGGTGCTATCTATAGATTCGTATGATTGATTTCCTTTATTTCCATATAAGAGCAGTCTAGTAGGTAATTATCTTTATATTTTGCAACTGGTAGTGTATAAAATATATTTTTTTCTACTCCTGTAATTTGCCTAAGTTCTTTATATTTCTTAAAGTCCGTTTTTCGAATCTTTTCCAATAACTGGTTAAATTCACCTTGTTTTACATGAGTAATAAAGACATCCGCTATAGGCTTTTTTAAAGTTATCTCAAATCTTTTGTCCCATGTGGCTGTTTGATCGCAAATCAGCTTGATATCTTCTTGTATTGCATTGTATTCCCTGTATACAACAATCTTGTTTAACCCGTAGTCTTCTAATACGCATCCGTAGAAGGTTGTTTTAAATTTATGCCTTTTGCCTTCATAATACTCTTTAATTTCTCGGAATACTCTTTTTAATTTTTCGAATCTTGGTTTATATATATTTCCACTTATCTTCATACAAATACTAGCGAGAATTCTAAGAGCAATATCCTCATCGGTCTCAAATAATTTTTTTAAATGTATCAAACCTATACCAAACGAAGGACATTCTACTACCTGGTTTTTTATTAAATGGAATTTTTCTTGTATTTGATCTTTGTATTTTTTTATCTCATTAATTGCAGAGTTAATCCTATTAGTAATGATATAGTTATCTTGAAAAGTGTTTAAAAAATTTCTAACTTTGTTCCTTAAAAATCTAGTATCTGAATTAGATTCATCTTCAATCCATTTTATATTATTTTCTTCTAGGAATTGTATTAACTCATGCTTTTGTATGTTCAAGAATGGTCTAAGAATGGTTATATTAAATAATTTAGCTCTTGTATCCATTGCTGCTAAGCCATCGATACCACTGCCTCGTAGCAAACGTAGAAAGAATGTTTCTACTTGGTCATTCATATGATGAGCTGTAAGTAAATATTTTATTTTGTTTTTATGACAAAATTCAGCAAACAAATTATATCTAGCTTCTCTAGCTGAGGCTTCCAGGTTACTTATTTTATCTGTAGTATGATTCCAGGTTAAAATTTCATGTTGAATATTTAACTTTTTACAAATTTTAGCAACATATATAGCTTCCTCAAGAGAAGAGGGTCGCAGTTGATGGTCTATAGTTATAGCATAAAGTGTTATATTTTGCTCTTTAGAATATTTATATAGAGCCAATAAGAGCGCCAAAGAATCGCAACCACCTGATACGCCAATAGCTACTTTGCTACCATTTATCTCTGGAAAGCCTCTTAATGATGTTAAGACTTTATTTTCTGTGAATGACATGATTTATGAGGTTGGCAATTGAGTCCTTCACTCTTTGTTCAATACGTTTATATCTTTGGTACAAAGTTTCAGCTTGATCAAGTTTATTTATAATATCATCTAGATTTTTAGAATTTTGCTGTGCATCCGTATTAGATGAAGTATCTGAAGGTTGTTTGTTTACTTCGCTATTTTCTGTGGAGGTCTGATTGTTATTTTTAGCGGCCATTGATCCACGCAATACAGCTTGCTTTTCTTGAATGAAGTAATGTATCTGTAACTTATGCTTATTATAGTAATTAAAACAAAACAAAGCTACTAGTATAAAGATTATTAATCGCACTGTATATTAGAATAAGTGTTTTATAAAATTAATAAAAATTTTAAAATTTGTTGCACAGAACGTTGTTATAGTACCCAGAATAGTAGTCACACTCCCCATCCCTAACAAAGACATTAAGTATATAATGCCGAAAAAACCTATTGCACCAACTACTAGTGTAAAAAGAATTCTACCGGCTACCAAACCAACTATTAACTTAACTAACCAGCTCATATCGCTATTTAGTAATTTACCTAAGTGAGATTATTGACGGCTTTTTTAAAAATTCAACATATTCTTTCTATAAAGATACTATAATTTTCTGCTGATGTTCTAAGGATTGGTTCTTTAGAAATATTTGCTTGATTTTAAGGTGTATGAGTTTACACTAGTGCAACCTGATAAAAAATTAATAACATGGATAGAGATACGCATTTCATAAACTATAATGTGCTGATAGAAAGAGCAATGCGAGATGTTGTTAAGTATGTTTTAAAAAAAATACAAAAAAGCAATAGCGTAAAAAATTATTGTTTCGTGTTTCACATAGATACAAATTATAAAGGTGTTATTTTACCTAATTATATTAAGTTGCAGTATCCGCATGAGATTACTCTGATATTACAACACCAATTTGATAATTTAGTAGTAAGGAATAACTCTTTTTCTGTTAATTTAAGTTTTAGTGGCAAGATGGAACATGTAGTTATTCCTTTTGGCGCTATAATGATTTTTTCTGATCAGGAGGCTGGCATTGAGCTGAGATTTGACCAATGTAGATATGATGAAATTTTGGATGATGAAATGGATGATTTTTGTGACAATTCCACTTTAAATCATGAACAAGAAGATGTAAATAATTTAATAGATTTTAATTCTATAAAAAAAGCTGATATGACTAACAATTAAGAGGAAGTTTATGTGGAATGTATATTTGATTTTTTATCTAATGTGCAGCTACCTAGTGGGCTCTATACCTTTTGGTTATTTGATATATAAGATAATAGCAAAAGATGATATTCGTAAATACGGTTCTGGTAATATAGGTAGTACCAATGTTGGCAGACTATTGGGTAGAAAGTATGCTATTATTACTTTTGCTTTGGATGCCATAAAAGGAGCGGTAATGGTTGTTGTTGCTAGAATATTTTTACCAAATTTTAATATAATAGCATATTTGGCTGGTTGTTCTGCAATTTTAGGGCACATATATAGTGTTTACTTAGGCTTTAAAGGTGGAAAGGGATTCGCTACGTTTATTGCAGTTGTGTATGCCTTGAACATATGGCTGGGTCTAATTATGTCGGTTACATGGCTAATTGTTTTTAAAATTACAAAGATTTCAGCCTTAGCTGCTTTGTTGTCCTTGTCTATTTTAAATTGCGCTTCGTGGGTTTTAGTAAATCTTCGTGGGGCGATAGTTCTTCTTTTAATGAGTGGTCTTATAGTGTATAGACATAAGAATAATATTGAAAGACTCATTAGTGGTAATGAGTTAGCTTTTAAAAAAAGAATTAAAAATCTTTAAAAATAAAAATTCTGTTATATACTAACGGTTATATTAAGATTATATTAATGACATAGTAAGTGTTATGGAAAACGAAGATTTTGATAAGTCAATGACTGAACTAGAGAATATTCTTGATCGGCTAGAAAACGAAGAAGATACTTTGAGTGAACAGGAAAGTGAAGAATTGTATAAAAAAGCAGAAATTCTAAAAGATCATTGTAAGGAATTGCTAAAAAAAGAGAAGGAAGAAATTATTAAAGTTGCGCAAGAAAACAATATATCTCTTGATGACCTCAATCTTGATGAAGATTTAGATGATGAAGAATATGAAGAAGATGATGATATAACAGAAGATGAATAATGAAATATTTATTTGATTTAAAAAATTAGAGCCACAGCAAGTGGCTCTTTTTTATTGTAACTAGAATAAATAATACGCAGGATAAAGGAGGTTTATACTGTTAAAATATTTTTGTTGAGATATATATTTGAAAGCGCTGTTATTTTTGCTGAGACAGAGGGTCTATCAGAAAATATATCTATAGACAAAGACAGTAAGACACTAATGTTAACTAACAATAGTTCTTTAGAAAAACTTATATAACATCACTAATGCTACTACTTGGTTTAGTATTTAAGCATCCAGACTTGTAAGGTTTAGCTCCTTTTTAAGTAATCATATATATTTCTTACATGATGAGAAATATCTTCAAATAAAGAAAAATACCCCAATTGATTACTTTGATATTCTACTGAGAAACATAGCCCGCTGGATAGGTATACCAACGTAGGATATGTTCTTGTAACGGAAGCAATTGATTTTTTACCTCTTTTCGAAGAGGAAATCTTTTTAAAGATATTGAATCTTATTTACTTTAAGATTTTATTATATAGTCCTTAATAAGGAAATTGATCGCAATAATCAGTTATTAAATACTATTGTGGCTAGCATGGATGAAAAATTAAGGTTCTACGTAAATCATTAGTAGATACTAAAGTTTTATAAGATTTAATGATTTAATAAAACCTTTTGCAAATGTATGCTGTATAAGTAGAGTTTCTGATATAACTCAGATATGTGCTAAACAAGTAAGTGCAAATAAAAACTACAAAACAAAAAACTTCCACCCACTCTTATAGCTGAGCCGGTGGAAGTTGTAGTGTTTATAGTATTATTAATTAATTATTTATAATAAGACGTTGCCAAGTCTGGTCGTGATAAAGATAATTCCTTTAGATCATCATGGCCGCTACTATCCCCCATTGATAATTTAGTTCTGCCGCGTAGATAGAGCGCATTATCCATGATGTGTTTTTGTCTTGGCGTTAAAACTTCACCTTTACGGCTTAACACATCTAATGCTGTAGTTGTATAATTAACAACTAACTTATTTTTTGTGTTCTTTTGCAAAGTCTCATCCATTAAATATATAGTTGCCAATAAGTAATTAGCTTCAGCCGAATCATATTTATTCACTAGTTTCTTATAACAGTTT
>CAZAFD010000012.1:0-25400 GCA_964484785.1 uncultured Rhizobiaceae bacterium
TCTGTTAAGGACCAAATTACCCTTCTACCTAAAGACATACTATTTTCCCTATACATAACTATTACAGATTCCGCTCTTTGTGAAAAAGTTTCAATAATTTATAAACACGATATTTCAGAGAATAAAAAAGAGGTTAAAATTGATGATAGACCTATAAAAAAATTAAGTGAACTAAATGATATATTTAAAATATCTTATTTAATCCCTCAAATGAATCAGTTTTTTATTGGGCCAAGTGCATCAAGAAGAAAATTCCTAGATAAAACCGCAAGTCTACTTTACACCAACCACTATACTGTTGTATCTCGATATGAATTTTTTCTAAAAGAAAGATTACGTATACTTACTTTAGAAAAACCTGACTTGAATTGGCTTGATATAGTGGAAAAAAAGATATCAGAGTTAGGAGTATCTATAGCCAGTATTAGAAACGAGATAGTAGATAATTTCAATAACATTTTTAATACGCATAAATTATGTTTTCCAATATGTAGCTTAGAAATAAATGGCGAGATTGAAACTAAATTAAGAACAAATAAAGCGCTGGTTGTGGAACATTATTTTATGGAAAAACTAAAAACAAACAGAGAAGAGGACAGAAACACAAAAAGAACTAATTTTGGAATACATAAAAGCGATTTAGAAGTCATTCATAAAATGAAGGGCATTAAGGCAAGTTTATGTTCAACCGGGGAACAAAAATTACTTTTAATATCTCTTATAATAATAAGATGTATTTTTACAAAAAATTTAGATAAGGGGATAAGTATTCTCCTGTTAGACGAAGCTACAACACACCTAGATTACAAAACAAGAGAGTTGTTCTTGCATGAATTAAAAAAATTAGATATTCAAACATTCATTACAAGTATAACATCTGCTGACTTGCAAGGCTTAGAAGGTAAAAACATAACATTATAATGGAACAGTTAGAATTCAGTTTTATTCCGGAATGTGATAAATTTAATATTAATAATTTTATAACCTTTAAGGGTAACTTAGAGGCTTATTCTTTTATCAAAAACAGCAATGCTTTTCTTTCTTTGCAGGGGAACAACCTGTTTTTCTTAAGCGGACCAAATAAATCTGGAAAAACTTATTTGGCTAATATATGGAAAAATTTAAATAATGCTAAACTAATTCCTTTCAAACTTTTACAAGAATTAAATACAGAAGATTTCAACTTATATATTAACAGCGTAGTAGAACAATACGATAATTATATCATAGATGACTTTAACATCAAAAACATAAGTGAAATAAAATTATTAAATTTATTTAACGTTGTTATTGGCAATAAATCTAATTTACTAATAATAAACAAAGAGTCTATAAAAAATTTAAACTTCTCCATAAAGGACCTAGATTCGAGAATTGAATCTTGCATAAAACTGGAAATAAAGCAAATTACCTCAGAAATAAAACATATGTTTCTCGTGAAACTATTAGCGGATAAACAGTTCAGACTTAAATCTTACATAGAAAATTATATATCTAAAACACTACCAAATTCTTATGAAGCTATCTTCAAATTTGTACAAAAATTAAGTATAACAGCTAGCCAAACTAATCATAAAATTACAATTCCATTTATAAAGCACTTCGTTCTATAATCGCATAGATTATAGAATCTATGCATAATTCAAGCTCGAATATAAGTGTCGTTACTACCATAAAATATTGACTTATACAATCTGTGATATATATACTAACCCTGGTTAACTTCTGTATTTAGATTTTACAGAAGGGGTTTTTGTAAGCCTATGGTTTACATCAATCCGTTCCACAATTTCCTGTCCAAAAATACCTGATTATTCAGGTATTTTTCTTGTTTAATACTTTATCTATAAATCTAAATCCCTAGAGTGGTCGTTCTTCTGTAATTGTTCTTGTGCTATATAACTAACCGGACAGAAAGATCTTTCGTTCTCTGATGACTGTTTTGGCTGTCTTAATATGCTAGTAATCGTTGGAGCAATACTATGCTGAATATTGGGACTAGACGTAACAAAAAGACTAGGACCTAATTTAACTACTTCTTGCTTTTTCAATTCTTTACGAAGATTCCTCTTATATTTTAAATATATAAAAGGATATAGGATATTTAAAAATTTATTGCGTTTACTTGCCTCAAGAAAAAATAATGGTCTTTCAAGTAGCCTTTCCACAAAGTCACGATTCGCACCGGGCCTTGCTAAGACAGATCTTATTAAAGCATCGTATCGTCTAAGAGACTTAATACTTAATTTAGATTTTTCATTTTCTAAGGTTTCGCTGATTTTTGTGTTTATTGTCTGTAAAATGGTCAATTGATTAAAGTCTACATTCAAGTACTTAGCAAGGTCTCTACAATGATTAGTTAAACTAAATAGTACTTTACTATACCTACGAGCACGCCATCTCTTAAAAAAGGATAATTCTTTAAGGCAATTTTTAAGAAATGCGGTTGATAAATCTTCAACATACGACAATCGATCAAGCTCTTCTTTATATCTATTTTCTTCTAATAAAAGTTCTATAAGCTTAGCATCTTTAACCAGTCGCCTTTTTATTATTGATGATAAATCCTGAATTCCGGCACCATAACTTATAAGAGTTTTTAATTGGTCTATCTTACTAGAAAACCAACAATAATACTGGCTTATATCAGAAGCCATACCATTTTTTTGCTGATATAAAGTATTATATTTTTTAATTTGTTCGCGAATATAATCTTGTAAAGATTTTAGCAAGATTTCAGCTTCGCTCGCATAACAAGGATCCATTGATAGACTTTTTGATATCTCGTTAACCCTTAACATAAACTCATTCTCAAAAAGGCTTGGATAGTTTCCACATTCTTCTACAAGTATTTTAACTTGGCTAGTAAACCTAATCACTAGCTTAATTAAACCAGTATAATACGTTTTATCTCTAAAATCATCAAAATTCTTGAAACTACAAACTATAGAAGGCAAAGCATCTTGAACTTCTTCTAAGAAATTATTCTGGAATGGTAATAAAAATATATCCTCTATTGTAGATTTTATAACTACATCAAAACTTAAAGAACCAATTATATGACTATTTAGTCTTGTATTCACAAGCCTTAATAAGGCATTATAAAATAGCGCCTTTTGAGAAAAAATTAAATCTTGGTAGCTCCGAAGCTGGTTAAGCCCCTGGATACACTGTTGGTATCTAGAAAAGATATTACCTAACGCGCTTTCCTGTAAATCTCTAATACACTTTGTAATATCTATATGGACACTATTTTCTCCAGCTTGATCAGTAAATTGACTAAGATCTAAAATTGCAGGCAGTCGATGTATAATAACATCATTATATATATTTCTTAACACACCCAAGCTATTTGTGTTCAAGGACTCTATATGAATATCTTCTAAAATTTTATTCGTATGTGTTAATAATACTGCAAAAACCTCAGTATCACAGTTCTTTTTAATTATAGTATATAATTTTTTAGCTTCTTCTTGATCAAAAATTATACTATAATCACCACAAACATTGCTGGCGAAAAATTTTTGATAGATTTGTTCTAATTTATTCTTAAATTCTACATAATCCTCTTCATTCACAAAAATTAAAGTCTCCTTAATAAAGGTTTGTCTGAATTCTCTTATCAATTCTATTCTTCTTTGTGCAAGATCCCTAAATATTCTTTTACATGTAACAAAATATCTTGGGTCATCTTCGTATAAAAAGAGACACACGGCCTGGTCAAAAACATCAATCACAGCATCAAGTTCTGAATTAGACATCTCTTTAGAAGATATAAGATATTTGAGACAAACTTTAGATAAAATTTCAAGTAAGTAGCTAGACTCATACGAAATATTACTATAATTAGCTTGAATACTCTCTGTAATTTCTTCAACAAGAGGTTTTAATAAAGAAGCATTCTTCCTAAAAATTCCCATTTTATATTGAAGAATTTTACCAGTATTCTGTGCAACATTCTGCATAAAAAATCTTATAAAATTAACATATACATCTCTACTTAAATCATCATTTTTAGATACAGCATCCACTAGAGTTTGAAATTGTGTACTAATATCACCTAAATATGAGCTATATTTATCTACAATAATTGAGGCAATTTCTTTGCTTGTGTAAAGCTTCATACCAGGAAGATTATTGGGAGCTTCAATTACCCCAAATCTACCTAGGTACTCAGTAACTTTAGCAATTTGTTCTTCATTTAGAACATCTGTATCATTTTTTAAATCTAGTAAAGCATCTGCAAGAGTACACCTGACAGTAGCGGTAGAATCTTTATTTATCTCGACTAATGGCACATTAAGAAAGTAATTAATCTCTCTAATCTTTGCAAGATTGTCTAAATTTCTACTACAGATTTCTAAACTTTGCATTAATAATTCTAATATCTTCCTTTGATATACCTTTATCAGAGACCGATCATTGAATTTATAATTAGGTAAAGCCTGATATATCATAATAATGTTTCCAATCACGGAAGGAGACCCTACTCTGGTATCTAAAGCAAAACCTCTATTATGCCGAATAAATTGACCAACGATTAGATCTTCTAGCATTGTATTATTTACTTTAGGTGCAAGAACCGCTTGATAAGTTCTGCTACTATTAGGGTATATTAAAGATCTTGAATTAACTAGGCCCGCAGAAAAACATCTCTCTATAACAGAAATATTCTTATCCAGAAATTCCGTATCAACTTGTTGTGGGCGAAGAAAATTCGAAAACCATCCCGCAAGTATACTTTCACCCTGAAATTCAAAAACGCTACTATCAAATAACTGACAACCACTACTCTCAAAATACTTTTTCGCAAACCTATATAGAATATCTGGATTTGTATATGGAGCAATATAAAAACACACTTTTATAAAGAAAAATCTATTAGGCGAAATAAAAGTTGTACAGTTACAACATCTTTCATATGGTAGTTGCTTACCTTGGAGCACATAGTCACGAATTTCTTGGTCGCCGCTTAGTTCTAATGCTTTAAAAATATCGTACCCATACTCTTCGCGTAAACTTTGAAGCTTTTGTCCTATTTCTCCTGGAGTGCCAGTAAATTTTATAAAATCAAAAGGACCATTATAACCAAACATTTTAATTACTTCATCTGAACTTAAGTCAGCAAGTATTTCAAATACCTTCTCTTGATATTCTTTGCGTTGTTCTATAATTGTGTCTTTATTTAGAAAATCATATCTTAAAACACGGTCTTCTATTTGTTGCAAGATCAGCAACTTAAACAGCAATATTTGAAAATAATCAATTGGAGCCCTGTCCCTTATTTCAGTAAACTTTTTATCATGCAAAGGATCAAATGCATCATCCAAAAATGAAAGAAAATCTGCGCAATTATTTAACACTGGTACGCTCATGTGCAATACACTCATGTTTTTCAGCCACGTACTATAATATATTGTAAATGACCTAGTATCCTCTTCTACTTCTATTGATGCTGAATCTTCACCATACCTAAATGGTAAATTATAAAACATAATTTTTTCGAATATTTCCTTATCAACTCGTAAATGTGCACCGACAGCATCAATATAAAACATGACAGGATCGCCAAATTTTTTTAAGGCATCCTGGTACTTTTTTAACTCTTCCCGGTATATATCTAATTGTTTTAATCTATAAGACTCAATATTGTCAGTCATAAACAATTAAGTTTATTTAAGTTTAGAATATTATATATTAATTTATTTAATTACTCAAGAAATAAATAAATTAACTTATAATATTTGTAAGGAGGAAGAGTCTTGCGTTAAAGAAATATCCTGTGCTCCACCAGACTAACCCCACCTAGTCCTATACTTAACTAGGTGTGGTTATTTGTTTTTGTAGTTTTGTTTATTTTTGTTTTATATTTTATGTTTTTGTGTTTATCTTCTCATACCTTCTCTAACAGTAAGTCTCGCTTCTTCTTGTGTTCTACTAGGAGATTGTCTTTCTGTTCTTGCTTGTTCAGGTGTAGATTCAAGTATTTCAGATATCGCAATACTTTTATGATCTTCTTCTACATCTTTTCTAATAATTTTTTGTCCAGAACTTGTTCTTTGTCTTTTTAGTTCTATTGCTATATGAATTCTATAGCTTAGATATGTAAAAGGATATATTAGATTAAACAACAAGTTTTTATGAGCTCTTTTAATAAAAGCTACTTGTTTGGCATATATCCTAGCTATATCAGAAGCTCTACTTATATAATTTGCCTTTGTTAAAGGTTTTGTTAAATCCTCAAATCTTTTAACACATAAAGTACTGGTTGAAATTTTACATGAAGTTTTAATTTCTTTATCTATTCCAGATATAATAGCATCTAATAACTCATTGTTTGAGTGATTATTAATAAATACCGAGCAAGTAAGTCTTAATATAAACAAGGTTTCAACATATTTAAGTATGTTGGTTTCCTTAAAATTAGGTAAGGAATCAATTGCGTTTGTATTAAGAATATATCCTATAAAGGTATCATTAAAATCAGATTTACTTAATGTATGTGATTCTTTTAAGGCTTTTTCTAATGTTCTAATAGCTTCTAATCGTGCTTTTTTGATGTCTGCTGTGTATTCAGGAATTGTATCTAAATGTCCTAGTACTTTATACAGCCTATCAAAATAACAAATTACTTTTAATTTTTCATCATAATACTTGTTTATTTCTTTTCGAAGACCCTCATCTTGAGCTATATCAAATAAACACTCTTTCATGACATCTAAGATGCTATGTACTTTTGTAACATCTTGTTCTGAAACAAGAAGATATTCCAAAAAATCAAAAACTTTAAAAAGTTGTATCTTTGATTCTTTATCAAGAGTCTCTCCTTTAAGTAGTTTTAATAGAATATCATCATATAATGATTGTCTCTCACCCATTAAAGAAGTAATCTTTATATATGCCTCATATCTCTTAATTTGATCTAGTACTCTCGCATAGGAAGTAAATTTTGTAAGACGAGCTTCTGTATCATGCCTTAATTCTTCTGCTTCTTCATTATTACTTTGTAATATTGTAGCATCTACTAAAGCAGGTAAAATTGTACCAGTATATATATCTCGTAAGGCAGGTAGTATTGTTATATTACCATCCTTTAGTCTCTGTTCTAATATACTCTTCGTGTGTTCCAATATGCGTTCTACCCAAGTAGAATTATTAGCTTGTAGAATATCATCCCATCTAGATGCTTCTATAGGATTTAAAAAGCCAGTATCTATCTTGGCAAAGGTATCGCCTTGTATAAAGCTTTCTTGTATTTGAAGAAATAAAGACTTTATCTCTTCTAAACCATCTTCTTGATCTAATTTTTCTGAAGTAAATACTTTCCTAATTTTATCGAGACTTTGATGTCTATAAATAACACCCTTAAAAATCTTTTCTGCCTCAGATAAATATCTTTGATCTGTTACACATGAAAGGCTAGTCATAGCCTTATTGAGAATATTAAGTACTGCGCTATATGTCTCTTCTACATCAAGTTCGGTTACAGAAGAAGCATTTAGACTTTTATCTAAAATATCAGCAAGAGCTTTAATAACATCACATGGAGAGACACAATGTGGGTTCTCTCTCAAACCACTAATTGCTGCAAGGAGACTATTTATTAATGGATTGTCTCCTTTAGAGAAGTCTCTTGCAAATATCTTTAACTTATAAGATACTGGACTATGTAAGCCATGATATATTGGACTTCTTCCATTAGTACAGCCCATCAATGATGTTATAAAATCAGGAGCATGACTAGTATCAAGCTTAATATGCTCATCCTCTATATATGATCTATATCTCTCTGAAAGAATTGAAGCAAGTTCTTTGCTTGTGTAAAGCTTCATACCAGGAACATTATTCGGAGCTTCAACTACACCAAATCTACCTAAGTACTCGGTAACTTTAGTAATTTGTTCTTCACTTAAAACATCTTTATCTTTTACTATGTGTAATAAGGCATCTGCTATAGTGCCAACAATAACTGGGTCATCAGATGCCCCATGAATCATTCTAGTTAATGGTGCATTAAGGAAATAATTAATATCTTTAACCTTTGAAGGATCATCTAGGTCTCTATTACAAACTTCTAAACTTTGCATTAATAGATCTAATATCTTCTTCTTATACTTTAGCTTGTCTTCTTCATTAAAGTTTGCGGAATTGGATAGTTTCTGGTATATAGTAATGATACTTCCAATTACAGAAGTAGCACTTGTTCTAGCATCTAAAGCAAACTTATATGCATGTGGTATAAAGTTACCAGCTACTAGATCTTCTAAGATAGTATCATGTACTCTAGGAGCACTAACTAAATTGCCAGTATTAAGGAACTCAAGTAAGGACTTTGAGCTTATATAGCTTTCAGAAAAACATTTCTGAAAGAAGTCTAGATATTTATCTATTATATCAGAATCAACTTTCTCTATATCTCCTTTTTTATGAGGAAATATCTTTTCAAACCATCTGCTTAAAATATTCTGTCCTTGGAACTCTAAAGTACCTGTCTCAAATATATTACATTCACTGCACTTCATATATTTTTCTATGAGCTTGAAGGCAATTTCATCTTCTCCCTGGCCAGCACTCCATTTGAAAAATATAGTTTCAATTAGACCTCTATTTGCTCCGCCTAACTCATCTATCTTTTCTGAATCTATAGTTTTACCTTGTAAGTATTCTTGAAGTGTTTCATCATCATTAAATCTTATTCCTTCTAAAACATCATATCCATATATCTCTCTTAGAGCTTGTAGTCTAGATCTTTGTATTGCTTTGGTAGGACCAGTAATTGTTAGATTATTCTTATCACCATTATAACCAAAGATTTTAATAATTGTTTTTGGTTCTAATTCATCTATGAATGCTAATATAGCATTCTTATATTCTTGATGTTTACTTATAACTGCATCAATATTTGAAATATTGTTCCTTCTAGCTTCTTGCTCTCTTATACGTAAAACAGATACTTTTAAGTATAAAATATTAAAGTAATCAATTGGATTATCTTTCTTTAACTGAATATATTTATCATCATGTAAGAAATCTATCTTATCAGTTAAAAAAGAGCTAGCATCTTCTAAGCCTGGATACTTTGATACTAAACCAAATAGCAGCATTAGTGGTGCTATATAGGTTGTTTTTAAATAATCACAACTACCAAGTACTAAGGTATAATCATCTTTGTTTATAAGTATATTTGCAGAATTAAATTTACTAACAATAATCTCACTTTCAAATATGTCTCTCTCAACAGAAAACCTTTCTCCAAATTTAGACGCTAATATCAAATTACGCCTTGTGTATTTATTCAATAATTCTGGAGTATAAGATGACCAACCTTTCTGTAATAGCTGTATTATTCTATCTTGAGTATCATTCTGATCCATATATTTAAAAATATAATTAATCCATATAGATATATTATATCATTTTGTTTAATTACGCAATAGAAGTGAGAGGAGAAAGTGTGTTGTTGGACTTTAATATATTGTTTTTTTAATTACAAATCGTAATATTCTCACGTTATTGAGTTAAAATAATACATATATCAGAGAGAAATAATACATGAACAGAAAGATACTAATAGATGCAGCGTTTCCAGAAGAAACAAGGGTTGCATTGATACAAAATAATATTTTATTAAATATAGATAGAGAAACTACTTCATACAAGCAATTAAGAGGCAATATTTATTTAGCCAAGGTAATTAAAGTTGAACCCTCTTTGCAAGCCGCTTTTGTTAATTATGGCGGGGATCGGCATGGCTTTTTACCATTTTCTGATATTCATCCAGACTACTATAATATACCAGAATCAGATAAAACTGATTTGATGAGAGTTAGGTTTTTTGGTTTACAAGAAACCAAGGTTGTTGGTCATATCACACGACCAGAAAACGAAGAAGTCACAGCAGAAGATTTTGAAATTGAAAATCTAGTAAAGATTAGCGAAGATGGTCAGGTCTTAGAATCACAAGATGATATTATCAATGAATTTGAAAAAAATAATCAAATTGAAGCCACACAGACTTTAGATGACCAAAGACTAGAAACATCAGAAGATAAATACACACAACTTGATGAAGACAGCGAAGAAAATATCACGGTAAACGCCTATTATAAAAACTATAAAATAGAAGATGTAATTAGAGATGGCCAATACTTGTTAGTACAGGTATTAAAGGAAGAAAGAGGCGAGAAAGGAGTTGCTCTAACTACATATATATCCTTGGCTGGTAAGTATTGCGTCTTAATGGGTAATGTCACAGGTAAAGGTGGTATTTCTAAAAAGATTACCAATCTTAGAGATAGAAAAATTCTAAAAAATATACTACATACCATAAACCCTGATAACCATGAATCTGTTATAATCAGAACCGCAGGTATAGGCAGAAAACCAGAAGATATCTTAAGGGACTATCTATATCTACATAGACTTTGGGATATAATAGTAAAAACAGCTCTTTCATCTAAAGCTCCAACCTTTATTCATTCGGAAGACGATTTAATAAGAAGAACTATTAGAGAGTTGTGCGATGATACAGTTGATGAAATCATAGTTGAAGGTGAAAATGTTTGTAAAACTGTCAAGTATTTACTAAAAGTCATAATCCCTGAAGAAAATATCTCAGTTAAACAGTATAATGGTAAAACACCATTGTTTAATAAGCTTGGCATAGAAAATCAAGTTATAGAACTATATAATAACAAAATTATATTACCTTCAGGCGGTTCAATTGTTATAGACCAAACAGAGGCCTTAGTGGCAATAGACGTCAATTCAGGCAAGTCTACTAGGGAAAAAAATATAGAAGAAACAGCCCTAATGACAAATCTAGAAGCAGCCGAAGAGATAGCACGTCAGATAAAATTAAGAGACATTGGTGGTTTGATAGTTATAGACTTCATAGATATGGCTGAAGCCAAAAACAGACGAACCATAGAAAGAGCTTTACGAGATGCTACAAGCACAGATAAAGCTAAAATTCAAATAGAAAAGCTCTCGAATCTTGGTCTATTGGAAATGTCTAGGCAGAGGATCAATGCAAGCCTCGGCGAAAGGGTTAACGAAATATGCCCATTTTGTGAAGGACGTGGTAAGGTCAAATCTAAAAATATTGCTGTCTTAAATATATTAAGATCTATTAAATATATAGCTCGAGATAAAAATATTAAGGTCATTACTGTACTAACAAGCTTAGAAAATGTTTTATATCTATTAAATTATAAACTATCAGACATTTCCGGAATAGAGCAGGACTATGAAGTAAAAATTATGTTAGACGTTGGAAACAACCTAAAGAATAATGATTTTGAGATACAAAAAAGAACCGAGTTATCTGATGAAGAAAAATCTAATCTTAACCCTTTGCAACTTAAAGGCAAGGTTAATGAAATGATGAATGAAGAAAGTCTTCATAACGTTAAAGAAAAGGATATCCAGGAGTATAACTTTAATAATAATTGTTATCAAACACCTAAACCAAAACCTCTTGTTGCCAGGGCAACATCCAACAGAAACAAAACACCAAACACTTCTTCTCGTAAGAAAAATAATGGAACCGGGTCAGGTTTTATTCAAAAATTTACAAGTCTTTTCAAATTTAAATAAAGAACTTCCTTTGTCATTAAGAACAGCCCATCTTAAAGGTGGTTCTTAATGACAAGTGTAATTATATATCATAAGTTTGGCCGAGATAAACTTCCTTAACCCTTTCGTTATGTATAATATCTCCTGCCCTACCCTCAGCTAAGATGGCGCCATTATAAACAATGTAAGCTCTATCCACCAAGGCGAGCGTTTCTCTAACATTATGATCAGTAATGATCACACCTATCTTTTTTGTTTTTAAATGTTTAATTATTTCCATAATATCTGCTACAGCGATAGGATCCACTCCGGCGAAAGGTTCGTCTAGCAAAATAAACTTGGGATCCATAGCTAGAGCTCTAGCTATTTCAACTCTTCTTCTCTCTCCTCCTGACAAGGCCATAGCGGGAGTTTTTCTTAAATGTTTTATAGAAAATTCATCTAACAAATTTAATAATTTGGCAACTCTTGCCTTCTTACTCCTTTCTACCATTTCTAATACTGATAAGATATTATTCTCGATGGTCATGCCTCTAAAAATAGAAGTATCTTGTGGTAAATATCCAATTCCTAGTTGAGCTCTTTGATGCATAGCAAAGGAAGTAATATCCATATTATTTAGTAAAATCTTACCAGCATCTACCTTAAGTAAACCAACAATCATATAAAAACAGGTGGTTTTTCCAGCACCATTAGGACCTAAAAGCCCAATAATTTCACCCTCATTTACCTTTAAGGAAATATCTTTAACGGCTACTTTATCCTTGTAACTCTTTTTAAGAGAAGAAATTTCCAAAAAATTTTTACTTTCCATACTTATTTTGTAAGCCCTCAAGATCATCAATAACTATCTTAACTCTTTGCCCGCCTTTCTTGTGGTCACCAATTATCTTAAACTCATTTTTAACCACATCGTATAGTAATTCCTTACCATATACAATAGCATCCTTTTCTTTCAAAACCACATTATCCTTTAAAATAAGAGTATCCTTCTTTACTATATATTTAAAAGAATCTGAAGTAGCTTGCATTGTTTGATTTTTCAGAACAATATTATTGTTGCCAGTTATGGTTTTAATCTCAACCTTATTGTGACTATCCATGGAATAAAATACCTCCATCTTATCTCCAAAAAGAGTAAAATTCTCTTTCTCAACAAAAACATTACCAATTAAAACGATCTTATTACTCTTTTTGACAACAGTTATGGTATCTGCTTCTAATTTAATATTATTCTTATGTATATCCACAACATCATTAGCCTTTATCTCAAAACTCCACATTATTAAGAATAAATAAAAAATTCCTATCACTCTCCGCATATCTTTTTCAATTCCTCTATTATTTTATCCGTGCTGCTTAACGAACTTCCAAAACCCAATAGTTTTATAGTATCACCTGTTACCTGTAATTGTCTCGACAAGTCGTCTTGATGTTCTAGTAAATAATCTACTTCCTTACTTATTTTATCAAGTGTACAATTTTCTAAAATGAATTCAGGAATAATCTCCTTATCATTAATAATATTAATTAAATTAGCAAATCTTATCTTAAAGCATCTTCTAAAGATTCTAATTAAAGTATTAGTAAATATATTAAACTTATAAAAAATCACCATTGGAATACCAAACTTGGCTATTTCTAAAGTATTAGTACCAGACTTAGCTAAAACCAATCTAGATTCCTTTATACCTTGCTCTTTTGATATAGTTTCGCTAATTAATCTTACATCTGATAAATCAAAATTTTTGGAAACTAAATACTTTTGTATCGGTCCAATGGTATCTTCTGTACAAAAAAAATTATATCTGAAACCTGGATGTTTCTTTCTTATAACGCGTATAACTCCACAAGCCAATGGTAATAGAGCTTTTATTTCCGCTAATCTACTACCAGGAGTTATAGAAATCACATTACTGTCTGGTTTATAATAATTAAAATCTTTATCTTTGGTTTCATCAAAGATTGGATGCCCAACAAAAACCGATCTTAACCCATATTTTTCGAAAAACCTTGGTTCGAAAGGTAAAAGACACAACAATAAATCATAAAATTTAGCAATTTTTGCTGCCCTGCCCTCTCTATATGCCCAAACACTTGGAGCCACTAAATGCGCTGTTTTAATATCAGCCTTTAACTTTTTAACTTTTTTTATAACTCTAAAACAAAAATCCGGCGCATCTATAGTCAGAACAAGATCTGGTTTTTCATAAATTATAAGTTTTGCTATCTCCTTTATTCTTTTAAGAATTTTAAATACCTTAGGTAAAACCTCAAAAAGACCCATGCATGAAACTTCACTAATTGGAAAAAGACTTTTAAAACCCACTGCTTCCATAGCTTGTCCACCTAATCCAAATAGACTCACCCTATCCCCATATTCCTCTTTTAATCTCTTTATAATTAATGAACCCAGAAGATCTCCTGATTTCTCAGCAGCTATAATACATACTTTCTTCATAAATAAATTTGATTATTTATAGGAATCATAGATTGATTAATCTTATCGAGATATAATTTAAAATCATGATAAAAGTCATCTTTTAAAAAAATATTAATACTATTTTTATTAAAGGCTAATTTTAGCATTCCCGCCATAATTTTATCATCATTAGCATCTCTATTTTCTAAAATATTAGAAATAGTTTCATTTATTTGTTTTAATAACACGTTTCTTAGAAGACTATCTGTTGTTCTATTAAATTCATGTTTGTCGCAAAAATTGTTAACAGCATAGTTTGAGATTTTATTATACAGTCTATTTTTAGTATCATTGACATTATCTATACCGAGTAAAAATCTAATATATGATATACAAATATCATTTAAATAATCACTATCACTGAGTTTAGTAATTCTGTAAACACTAGCCTTGATACATGACCATATCACTTCCTCAAGCCCTTTAAGGCTATTTTTATAAAAATTAAAATTAATAAGTTTCTTATATGCAACTTTCTTGTTAAACTTGCCGTTAATAGCAAACAATAGTGTAGTTACATTATTTTTCTTAGACAATTTGTAGTTATAAAGATAAAAATCATGGTCTAAATTA
This sequence comes from uncultured Rhizobiaceae bacterium, assembly GCA_964484785.1. Classification (GTDB taxonomy): domain Bacteria; phylum Pseudomonadota; class Alphaproteobacteria; order Rickettsiales; family UBA1997; genus CAZAFD01. The sequence continues at coordinate 14,633 of CAZAFD010000012.1, forward strand.
TCACTCCATAAATCCAGCTCAAAAGATCTCTTTCTAAATCTTGATGTAAAGAGACTTTTCAGCATTGCATAATACTTACTAATATGCTTATAGAAGAACTTACCGTTTTTATATCTAACAGAATAGTCACCAAAGGCACGACTATAGAAATACTTATCAATAATACTACATAAATAATTCAAATCAGAACCAGCTATAAAAAACTTTAACCCATTAGTACATAAATATAATGGCATGATATTTCTCTTAAGAGAGAGACTATTATAGTTATTATTTATAATGTATAAAATTATATTTAATAATCTGTTATTCTCAAGACTTTTAAGATATTTACTATATAATTTATCCGCAGATTTTCCTGTAGCCCTGGTCTTTATAGCTGCAGCTATGATACTATACGGCCTCATGGATGTGGCATATAAAATCATATTATTTTTTAATAACTCTAGCCTTAGATATCTACTGCCATTAAAGATGGAAGAATTTTGTGTATAATATGCCACTCTTGACTTATAGTATTCTTCGAAAGAACTATATACCTCAAGAAATCTTGTATATTTTTGTGGGCTAAAGTCGTCTCCTTTAAAAATATCTCGTAGGTCTTCTTCAGAAATTAATAGCCCTTCTTGTAACTTTTTTAAATTTGACATTTTGTTCAAGAAAAGCTCCTCGGATATAGTATTTAGCTTCAGGTTTCCATTACCATCTTGGTTTATATTAAAAATATGGTAAATCTTTGTTAGAAGACTGCTATTAATTTTTGTTTTTAATCTAATTAAAGCATCTGCAATAGTAATAGATACCTTATCATTTAATACAATGGGATGATTTAAATTAAAATTAACCTCTGAAATAACTAATAAATTATTAAGATTATTTTCTATAAAGACACCAAGTTTATCTAAGACAAATAATAATAAATCTACCAAATCGGTATTATTTGGATTAACCAAAATCTTCTTTAGTAAAAAACCCAAAAAGGTAACGTAGGAATCCTCTTGTATCTTGATACTTTCATCCAAAAACAACTGGGTTAAACTTCTATCATAACTACTTATAGCAAATGCACTAGAAAGTTTAAAAACATCTTCTGAACTAATAATGTCCTTAATTAGGGTATTACAATTGTTATTTATCAATGTTTTTAGGATTTCGAAATTATTAAAATTTACGCTTTTATTTATTCTTAATCCTGGGTATTTATTATTGTACCTAACGATTAATTCTTTTACAAATCCCAACCTTGATAAATCCTTTGACTTCAAGATATATACAAAATCGTTATATAATAGCATATTACAGCTAGGATCGTACTCACTACAGAATAAATTTCGTTCTAATTCAATATTCTTTATAACTGAAGTTAAAACAACATCTAAAGATTTTAAAAATTCTCTATTTTTTTCATAAAACTTACAAAGTATAAAAAATATACTTAATAAGTCTTTACTATTTATAACCTCGGGATACTTACTATAAATATTAAGATCTGCCTCATTCACGGCAAATATAAGTTTAATAAGAAGCTCTGGATATTCGCTATATTTTACAATCAACCTGCTAAGATCTTTATAGTCCTGATCAAATATTTGCTTGGTATACTCCAAAATCTTATTCTGTATACCACTTTCATTAAAATTTAAACTCAACAAGACTCTTTGTGCATCTAAAATTTCCCCTTGTACTTCAACCATCCTGATATGAGACATGAATTTACTTAATTGAGTAAAGCATAATACTTATCCAAAATAAAAACAACTCAATGGTTGAAATAATTTAGATTATAGAATCTAAATACAATTTATACAATAAATTATTGCTTTTTATTAAACTATGACTACGCTCTTGAAAAACTTTAATATTTTTCAAATCATGTTAATAACGAAGATAACAAGTGGTAAAAAAATACCAGATGAAGTAAATGTTTTTATAGAAAACACCGCCAATGCCGTACCAGTAAAGTATGAGCTTGATAAAGATAGCGGAGTTTTATTTGTAGATAGATTTGTAGCTACCCCTATGCATTATCCATGCAACTATGGTTTTATTCCAAATACACTATCAGATGATGGTGATCCTATAGATGTATTGGTACCAACAGAGTACTCTATTATACCTGGTTCTATTATACCTTGTAAACCTATTGGTGTACTTCTAATGGAAGATGAGAAAGGTTTTGATGAAAAAATAATTGCTGTACCAGTAGAAAAAATGAATTCATCTTATTCCATTTTTAATGAATTGAATGAATTACCAGAAGTATTGATCAATAAAATCAAGCATTTTTTTGAACATTACAAAGAGCTAGAAAATGGTAAGTGGGTAAAAGTTTCTGGTTTTCAGGATGCAAAAACTGCAAAATCTAAAATTTTAGAAGCAATTAGTAGATATAAAAAGTAATTCATAAAGACTTATTAAAGTTTTAATATAAAAATTATAAATATTCGATTATTTTCTAAAAATGAGTTTTATAGATAAGTTAGGTGATCTAATAAAAAAATACGATGAACTAAAAAATAAATTATTAGAACCAGAACAACTTGGTAGTAATTTCGGTAAGATATCTAAAGAATATTCTGACCTTGAACCTATAGTAATCAAAGCTACAGAATACTTGGCTACAGTTAAAACTATAGAAGAAGCAGAATCAATCATAAAAGATAAAAACGCCGATAGTGACTTAAGGGAAATAGCAAGCGAGGATCTAGTAAATTGCAAGAAAAAGCTATTGCAACTTGAAGAAGATCTCAAGATCCTATTATTACCTAAGGACGAAACTGACGAAAAAAACGCAATTTTAGAAATACGAGCTGGAACCGGAGGCGATGAAGCTGCGTTATTTGGAGCTGTTCTATTAAAAATGTACCAAAAGTATGCAGAGAGAAAGGGTTGGAAATTCGAAATAATGGATATTTCTGATAATGAACTTGGAGGAGTTAAGGAAGCTACAATATCAATTAAAGGACAGAATGTCTTTCGACAACTCAAATTTGAGTCTGGGGTACACAGAGTACAACGTGTTCCCGAAACAGAATCCAAGGGAAGAGTACACACATCCGCTGCCACGGTAGCTGTCTTACCAGAAGTAGAAGATGTGGACATTCATATTGACGAGAAGGATCTTGAAATAACCGCCTGTAGAGCAAGTGGTCCAGGTGGACAGTGTGTTAATACAACGGATTCTGCCGTAAGGATAGTGCACTTGCCAACAGGAATTACTGTACGCCAGCAAGAAGAAAAATCACAATTTAGAAATAAGGATAAGGCTCTACAAATTTTAAGAGCCAAACTCTATGAATTAGAAAGAAATAAAAGAGATTCAGAAAGAGCTGCCGAAAGAAAAGACCAGATTGGTTCTGGTGATAGATCCGAAAAAATCCGTACATATAATTATCCACAAAGCCGGGTAACAGATCACAGAATAAACTTGACTTTATATAGAATCGATAGCGTTACAAATGAAGGTGACTTAGATGAAATCATTGAAGCCTTAATAGCTAACGATCAATCTATAAAAATGGCAAGTTCTAACTATTAACAATATTATTAATAAAAATGCTAATAAAAGATTTATTTTTAAAGGAAGACTATAGGATCCTCCAAGGAAAGCCTGATTTGAATATCGGGGATATCAGTATTAATTCAAATAAGATCAATAAAGATACTACTACATTATTTGTAGCATTACGTGGTCAGGAATTTAATGGCCACGATTATATCGACAAAGCCATTGAAAATGGAGCCAAGGCCATCCTTGTAAGTCAAGACGTACCTTCCCTTAAAAATCCAGATATTACTGTAATACGTGTTGAGGACACGCGACAAAGTCTTAGTAAAATAGCTTTTAATTTACATAATAATCCACAAAAGGATATTACAGTTATAGGCGTAACTGGAACTAGTGGTAAGACTTCAACAACAATTATAATAGAATCAATATTAAAAAGTATTAATATTAAAACAGCAGTTGTTGGTACTATAAACAACAGGATTGGAGATAAGATAATACCAGTAGAAAGTACAACATCTACAACTCCCGATATCCTGGAACTAGCCAAGTCCTTTGACTATATTAAAAAACAAGGAGTAAATACTGTTGTAATGGAAGTTAGTTCCCATGCATTAGAATTACATAGGGTGGATTCATTACATTTCAAGACTGGAGTTTTTACAAATCTAAGTCTTGAGCATATGGATTTTCATAAAAATATGGACAACTACGCTGACGCTAAGTTCAAATTATTTAGTAAATCAGATAATGCTGTAATTAACGCTGACGATGAATATGGTAAAAAATTTTTAAACAAGATTAAAACTTCTAAATTATCATATTCAACTCTTGATCCAAAAGCAGATTTATTTGCAGATAACATCTCAATTACTCCCAAGGGTACATCTTTTGATCTACATTATAATAACAATGTTTATAAAGATGTTTTTATAAACTTAATAGGAATTTTCTCTGTATATAATGTTTTATCAGCCATTAGTGCTGTATTAACATTAAAAGTTATCAATATAGAAGCTATCCTTAAGGCATTACAACATATTGATCCAATCAGGGGTAGATGTGAATTTATTAAAAATGATAAATGCAATGTTATTATAGACTATGCCCACAAACCAGATGGTCTTTCAAAGGTTTTAAAAACTGTGGCTAGTTTTACTAAGGGAAGATTAATTAGTGTCTTTGGTTGTGGTGGCAACAGAGATAGTGTAAAAAGGCCTATAATGGGTGAAATTTCTGGTCGTTTAGCACAGTACACGATTATAACATCAGATAATCCTAGAAATGAAGATCCAAAGGCTATCACAGATGATATCGTGAAAGGAATAGAAAAGGTTACTTCAAATTATGAAGTAATAGTAGATCGAGAAAAGGCTATAAAAACCGCTATTGCCATGGCTGGCAAAGATGATACAGTCTTAATAGCCGGAAAGGGTCATGAAACCTATCAGGAGTTTGAAAATCACAGGAAAATAGACTTTGACGACAAAGCTATAGCTGAAAAGTACCTATAAAGCGATATTATAAGGTTACCACACTGCGGTAACCTTATTCTTGTTTTAATCTTTTTTATAAAAACTCATTTTTAGAAACATCCGTTTTATAAATCTTTACAAATTATTTATTGCAAAGAATAATCGATAATATAGACTTTGCGTAACGCAAATTTCGGATATTTTGTTAATTAACAAAGTGGATAAATGAATTATTTTCTAAAACCTTACCAACAGCTAGGGACATTCAAGGATGCTGTAAATAGGTACGCCTCTAGTATCGCACGTTTTTTTGTAGGTAATCCTAAAAAAACCTATGTAGAAACTCCCCAAATAACATTTTTGGGCGCAACAAAAACCGTAACAGGTTCTAAATACCTACTAGAATATGCTGATAAAAAAATTTTAGTTGATTGCGGCCAGTTCCAAGGATCTAAAAATGATAGAGACAGGAATAGGGCACCTCTACCTATTTATCCAAAAAATATAGATGCTATAGTTCTAACTCATGCTCATCTAGATCATATAGGGTATATACCTGTTTTAATTAAAGGAGGATTTAAAGGTAAGATTTTTTGTACACCAGCAACTTTTGAACTTAGTAAAATAATTTTACCGGACTCTGGTTATTTACAAGAAGAAGACTTTAGATTTGCTAAAAAACATAACTTAAACAAGTTATATGATGCAGAACCACTATATACACAAAAAGAAGCAGTAAATGCGGCCAAATATTTTAAAACAATTAACTACGATCAAAGATGTGATCTTGGTAGTGGTGTCTCTTTCGTTATACAAAATGCAGGACATATCCTAGGCGCTGGTGTAGTAACAATAAATCTAGGAAACAAACGAATAGTATTTTCTGGTGACTTAGGACGTCAGAGTGATGAAATACTTTACGATCCAACAAAGATAAAAGAAGCAGATTATATAGTATGTGAATCCACATATGGAAACAAAGATCACGATTATTGTGATCCAAAAATCCAACTCGAAGATATAATTAATAAAACAACTAAAAAGGGTGGATCTATAATAATTCCTGCCTTCTCAGTAGGTAGATGCCAAACTATACTATATTTTATACATGAGCTTAAAAAAGAAAACAAAATACCTAATATTCCGGTTTTTGTTGATAGTCCTATGTCGATAAAAGTAACTCATCTTCTAGATAACTTCGCAAACGATCATAAGCTATCTGAAAGTGAATGCTATAATTTATATGATGACACAATCTTTACTACAACAGTAGAACAATCTAAAAAAATTTTTGATTATCACTTCCCTTTAGTTGTAATATCAGCAAGTGGTATGGCAACAGGTGGAAGAATTCTACACCATTTAGCTCACTATGCTCCTGATAAAAATAACTCAATAGTATTAACCGGTTTCCAAGCAAGCGGTACAAGAGGTAGGTATCTAGCTGATGGTAAAAGAGAACTAAAGATTCACGGCCAGAGAGTACCGGTAGAGGCTAAAGTCTATAGCTTAAGTAATATGTCTGCTCATGCAGATCGTAATGAAATTTTATTATGGCTTAAGTATTTTTTAAAGACACCCAAACAAGTATTTGTAACACATGGCGAAGAGGAAGCTTCTTATGCCTTGGCTGATAAGATAAAAAAGGAATTAAATTGGGACACTTATGTCCCAGAATATCTTGAAACAATTCAATTATTGTAAAATTTTTGGTAAATTATATGACACAAGCAACGTTGCGTTTTAAGAAGGTAAATCTAGATTGTGGTAGACACCCAATTGTTTTTCTACATAAAGATTCTGATCTTGTAAAGAAGGAGGGTTTTACACCTTTAAAACAAGTAAAGGTCTTCAATAGTAAAAAATCAATTTATGCTATAGTTAATCTAGTAGATGATTCTATTATAACTACTAAAGAGCTAACCTTGTCTAAAGAAGCTATACGTCTTCTCAATCCTGATGATGACGAAAAATTCTCTGTAAAGTATATGGAACCTTTAACATCTTTCACTGCTATAAGAAATAAACTTAGAGGCCAAGGCTTTACAGAAGAAAGTACATATAACATTCTAAAAGATGTTGTAGATGGTAGATATACAGATATGCACATGGCGTGTCTATGCTCTGCTACAGAAGGAGAATTACTTTCTGATAACGAAATAGAATATCTAGCAAAAGCTATGATTAAGACTGGAGATGTAATAAAATGGAACTACGATATTGTCGTAGACAAACATTGTATTGGAGGTCTTCCAGGCAATAGAACCACGCCACCGGCTATAGCTATAGTTGCGGAATATGGTTTACACATACCAAAGATATCATCAGGAGCTATAACATCATGTTCTGGTACAGCCGATACCATGTCGGTATTAACAAATGTTAATATCCCAACTAAAAAAATTAAAAAAATTGTAGAAAAGGTTGGTGGGTGTTTAGTTGGTAATGGAAACATGGAATTAAATCCATCAGACGAAATTATAGTTAGAGTTAAAAGAGAATTGAACTTTGATAGCAGAGGACAAATGTTAGCTTCAATTCTATCCAAAAAAATAGCAGCTGGTTCTACACATATTTTAATCGATATACCTTATGGACCAACAGCAAAGTCCAAGAGCTTAAAAGATGCTAAAAATTTAAAAAAAGACTTTGAAACTTTAGGTAAAAAACTTGGTGCACATGTTTACGTCAATTTAAGCGATGGTAAACAACCAGTTGGTAATGGTATAGGTCCTTCCCTAGAGGCACAAGATCTTGTTGATGTTCTCCAGAACAAACCTAACGCTCCTCAAGATTTAAAAGAAAAAACTATCCATCTCGCTGGAATTATTTTAGAATTCTCACCAAACGTAAAGAAGGGGCAAGGAGCTAAAATAGCAAGAGAAATATTAGAGAGCGGTAGAGCTTGGAATAGATTTAAAATGATTTGTGAAGCACAGGGCGGTTTAAAAACAATCAAACAAGCTAAATTTTCTGTTGACGTTCTTGCTTCAAAAAGCGGCATAGTATCCAACTTTGAAAACAAAAAACTAGCTTCCTTGGCAAGATTAGCTGGATGTCCTTCACAAAAGGAAGCAGGGGTTTATTTGTATAAACATCTTCAAGACAAGGTTACAAAAGGTGAAAAACTTTACACAATCTATGCTAACTCACAAGGCCAACTAGACTTGGCTTATCGAATGGCAACCACAGAAGAAATTATTACAATTAAATAAAAATAGAAGAGAGATAAAATCTCTCTTCCTTTTGATTCTTTAATTAAAATCACATACTGCTAATAATCATAATAAGTTTTTGTTAAAGCAAATATCCTAATATAATACTTTCCTCAAAAACAGAACCATAAATAACGTACAAGCAAATAAGTCCAGACAATATTAATGATAAATATGTGGTCAAGTTACTAATCAATAATTATATTATTAATTTTAAGACTCTTAAAAGGTCAGTCTCTATAAGTTTTAACTTACACATATCTAGAACTTCTTTAAGTGATCAGAAACTTGAAATAAGAATAAAAAATCAGTTAAGGTTCATCGACCTTAACTGATAAAATTTTTACAACTATCTCTCTTTTTAGATCCTACTCATAAGGTCTGCGAAAATACATAGTAGTAATAATATTAAAAGTGTTTTTTTGGACATAAACCCCTTAAGTTCTTCCTGCCTCTGTGATTTTAGATACAAATAAATATAAAAGTCAAGAATATTTTGAAAAAAATTGAAATAAAGACCATTGGGCTAACCTAAAGAGGTTAGTCCTTTGCTATTTATACAAATAAAGATTTATAATTGGAATTTATATAACTATTTCTTCTCTAACAAATCCTCAAATTCTTTCAATCCAACTTTAATTTCATTTAAACAAACTTGCTTTGACACAAAATCCATCACCTTTTTCTCTAAAGCAACATTAGAAATCTGTGCATAAGCTTCTTTGTTCTTTTTATACATATCTAAGATATTACGCTCATAACCTGGTCTTGATAAAGCTTCTTCAAGAATGCACTGATTAACTTCATCATCATTGACAGTTATATTATTCTTTCGAATTATGATTCCAATCACAAGACCAATCTTCACCTCGTCTTCAGCTTGTTTACGTAAATTCTCTTCTATAGCTTTCTTATCTTCTTCTTGATTTTTATCACTACCAGCCTTGTCTATATAAGTATCTTGCCTTAAATTACTTAGACACTGTTCTACTAGACTCTCTGGTAGATCAACTGTGACCTTATCTTTAATATACTTTACAAAGGCCTCTCTAAATTGTCTAAGTGAATAACGAATTCCGTTCTTATTTATTTGTTCCCTTATAAGTTCTTTTAACTTGTCAAGACCTTCTAAATTAAACGCTTTTTTTATATTCTCATCATTAACTTCAAGCGGAACATTCTTTAAAACTTTTAATACCTCAACATCAAAATTTGCAATCTTATCACAGAAATCACGAATGTGATAATCGTGTGGAAACTTAACACTAACTACTAATTTATCGCCAGCTTTCTTATCTATTAACTGATCTTCAAAAGTATCTATAAAAGTATGACTGCCTAATTCTAATTGATAGTCCTTAGCTGCACCGCCTTCAAAGGCTTTACCATCAATTTTGCCTAAGTAATTGATCTTAACTGCGTCACCCAAGGAGGCAGTAAAATCATCTGGTTGTTCAACAAAATTCTTATAAGAAGTTACTAATGACTGGATAGATCTATCAATATCTTCATCTTTTGCCTCTATAATGTATTTATCTAATTTAATGTCAGATAAATTAAAATCCTTCATTTCTGGAAAAAACTCTAGTTCTAGAGTAAAGCATATATCTGAATCTAATTCAAATTTCTTTAAATCAACCTTTGGCTGTGCAATCAAATCTAAACCAGTTTCTTTAACTATTTGGTCTACAGCCTTCTCTATTTCTCGCTCACCAATATGCATGAATTGAGTTAAAGACTCTTTTTTCTTTATTGTCTCCATCGAAACTTTACCAGGTCTGAAACCAGGTATTTGATATGTTTTTTGCATATCCTCTAACCTAGCATCAAGAGCTTTTTTCACAAGCTCTGCCGGTATTACAACTTCAAATACATTCTTCAACTTCTCTTCTTTGATAAGAGTCTTTTTTATTTCCATCAGTATATGTGCTTTTTTGTATAAATAAATACATGGTACGGGTGGAGAGACTCGAACTCTCACACCTTTCGGTACTAGATCCTAAGTCTAGCGCGTCTACCAATTTCACCACACCCGCATAGTGTCAAATATTACTATCGACAATTCTTAATTTCAAGCTATTAAATCATAAGATAAATTAATTTTTACTGTAAAACACAGTATTAAATATCTGTTTTTACTTATCAACTCAAACACAATTTGTCTTTATATTTAATCATTCTTAGGACCTTATTCCCTTTGTACTTAAAAATTGCTGAGCATATTGATCCTTCTCTTCATCGGAAAGATCGTTATAAGATCTTGGTGAATCAAGACCTTGATCTGCAGCCCGATCTTTTTCTTTACCAGCTACAAAATCCATAAACTCTTGTTTAAAACCACCAGCACCACTTTCTAAAAGCTCTCTATCTGAATCTTCAGATCCTTTTTTAGCCTTTCTAAAGTCTGCAGCTTGTCTATATGCATTATTTCTTTCCTGAGTTTGCGTATTAAATTTATTACCTTTATCACGCGACCATGCATCAACCTTTTTCTCCATATTACTTAAAGGCGACTTCTCTATACTTGCAACACCACTCTTTAATTTGTCTCCCATGCCTGATACCATGTT
>CAZAFD010000013.1:0-21983 GCA_964484785.1 uncultured Rhizobiaceae bacterium
GAGATAATGGGACTCGAACCCACGACCCTCTGCGTGCAAAGCAGGCGCTCTAGCCAACTGAGCTATATCCCCAATCGTCTTTTTATTCTAGGAATTCAAAAAATAAAAAGCAAGCAGTTTTAATTCTAGAATCTCTAATTTTTTTAAAAAAACAATCAAAATTTCTTGCTTTTAGTTTAGAAAAATAGAAATATAATTCATATTTGAATTATTTTTAAGTTTGCATGGACTTTATTCTTTATTATAATAGTGTATGCCCATTTTCAAGAAAAATCAGATTTCTGTTAGACGACTCTGATATTAACTACACCAAGGTTGATATTGCTATATGGAATATAGATAAGGAATTTACAAGCATAAATCCAGCAAACGAAACTCCAGTCCTATATAATGAACAAAAACATTTGTTTATTTATGATAGTTATATAATAGCCGAATATCTTAATAATATCTCAAAGAACACAGGAATGGATTATTTAACCACAAGAAGTCAAATAGATTATTTAGAGGCACAAAGATTACATATGTGGTTTGACAAAAAATTCTACCGAGAAGTCACGCAGGCCATTATAGAAGAGACATTCTATAAAACTTTCAGAAATAATAGCAGTATAATAAATTCAAATAGAATAAAAGCAGCTCGCTTTAATCTAGACTTACACTTAAATTATATGGATAACATTTTAGTTGATAGAAAGTGGTTAGCTTCAGAATTCTTTAGTATTGCCGATATAGCAGCGTCCACACAGATATCTATCTTAGATTACTTAGGTTATATCAACTGGAAGCGTTATTTTAAATTAAAAACTTGGTATAGTATCATTAAATCTAAAAAGGGATTTAAAAACATTTTACTTGAACGAATAGGTAGCTTTAATCCATCAGTTTATTACAATGATCCAGATTTTTAAAAATATAAAGAAAAAACTCAAAGAACTATTACCAAAAACCTTGTTTGCTAGGTTTGCCCTTATAATAATCACTCCATTATTATTGAGTGAGATTATTTATATATATGTATTCTTAGTAAGATATTGGTACAAAGCAAACAAAAAGTCTATCAATGTATTAGTTAACGAAATCCGTTTAATTAATAATGAATTTAATAGACAAATTGGAACCAGCGAAGCTATTCAACAATGCATTTCTAATGTACAGCACATATCTACAATTGACATCAAATTAATTGATAAAAACGAAATTGCCAATCAAGATTTACTTATAAATATATATAGTAAAACTTTCCCTATTAAACAATTAAAAGATGCTCTTATTGATTTAGGCATTAAGGACCCAATGTGGATGCAATTTAATAAATCTATTTATAGCCTCTATATTAAAAAAAATAACAATTATTTGGTTTTTAATATCGCAAGAAGACGCATAGTTCCGACATCTCTTGATCTCATTTTATTATGGACGCTATTCCCAAGCTTTTTGCTATCTATAATTAGTTTTATTTTTATAAAGAATCAAATTAGATCTATTAAACGCCTTACTCGTGCTATGAAGGATTTTTCTTTATTAGAAAAAGAATCTGAAAATTTTATTCCTAATGGTGCTCGAGAAATACAAGAAATAGCTACGGCATTTTTAAAAATGCAAGAAGAAATCAAAACTTTTATAAATTCTCGGACCTTAATGTTGGCCGAAATATCTCATGACTTACGCACCCCATTGACAAGAATAAAATTGGAAACGGAATTTTTAGAAAATCAAGAAAGCAAAGAGTATATAAAAAAGGATCTGGCAGAAATGGAAAAAATGATCAATGATTATATTATGTTTACCAAGGGTGAAAAGGCAAATCTTCCAATTGTTGTAGATATAAAATCATTTTTTGATAATATAATAAATAACTATAAGAGAAGTGGATACAAAAACATCCGCATCCAATACAAACTAATTTCAAATACAGTACTTTTGAAAGCAGATCTATTTAAAAGAGCAATCAATAACCTTATAAATAACAGCATTAACTATGCAAGCACAACAAATATTCTTGTAAAAACCACCAACAATACTTTAACATTTATTATTGAAGACAATGGTCCAGGCGTCAGTCCAGAATTAAGAAATAAAATTGCTAAACCATTTTTTCAAGTGAAGCAAAATGAAATATCAAATTTTGGCCTAGGACTCGCTATCACTAAGAATATAGCCCACCTCCATAAAGGAAAAATCATTTTTACAAAATCTAAAAGGTTGGGCGGGCTCTGTGTTGTAATAACTATACCTTTATCTTTATAAAATCATACCAAGAGCTGCCTTATAAGACTCAATCAAACTTTCTTCTTCAACAAGTTGGTTTTGATCTTTTTTACGCATTGCTATAATCTTTCTAAGAATCTTTACATCAAAGCCAACCATTTTAGCCTCTTTATAGACAGAAGAAATCTCGTCAGCTATTTCCTTTTTTTGATCCTCTAAGTGCTCTATGTTATCTACAAATTTTTTTAATTTTAAATCTATTCTTGAATTATTTTGTTCCATTTACTGCGGTATTTGTTTCTAAATTCTTCTTGTTTCGATAGTACCTATCCATTTCTATTTTTAAAAATTTACCAGTCACACTATTATCATTATTACATATCTGTTCTGGGGTACCCTCTGCTACTACATATCCGCCCTCATTGCCACCTTTTGGGCCAATATCTATTACCCAATCAGAAGTTTTTATAACATCCAGGTTATGCTCTATAACGATTACAGTATTACCTTGCTCTACCAACTTATGTAAAACACCTAACAGTCGTTTGATATCATCAGAATGTAAACCTGTTGTTGGTTCGTCTAGAATATATATGGTATTACCTGTATCTTTTTTACTTAATTCTTTAGCAAGTTTAATCCTTTGTGCCTCACCTCCAGACAAGGTTGTTGCAGATTGACCCATTTTAATATAGCCTAGACCTACATCTTTTAAAGCTTTACACTTGTCATAAATAAGCGGTTTATCGGCAAAAAATTTACAAGCCTCGTCAACATTCAAATCTAAAATATCAGATATATTTTTGCCATTATATTTAATATCTAAAATATCTCTATTATACCTTTTTCCGTTACAAACAGGGCATTGAATAAACACATCTGGTAAAAAATGCATTTCTATCTTTATACTACCATCACCTTGGCAATGTTCACATCTGCCTCCTTTTACATTGAAAGAAAATTGATTCACTGTAAAACCCCTAGATTTAGATTCTTCTAAAGAGGCAAATAGATCCCTAATATACGTAAAAACACCAACATAGTTACACGGGTTAGACCTTGGTGTCCTGCCAATAGGCGTTTGATCAATTTGAATAATTTTATCAACACTAGATAAACCCTCAATCTTATCATATGGTGCCGCATTAATTTTACTACCCATTAATAATCTAGACAAAGCTCTATATAAGGTATATAACACTAAAGTAGATTTACCACCGCCAGAAACACCTGTCACACTACAAAATACTCCTAAAGGAAAGGCCACGTCTATGTTCTTTAAATTATTTCCACGTGCATTTTTTATAACAATCTGTCTACCTTCTTTAATTTTACGTCTTCTAACAGGAATTGGAATTGCTTTTTTACCGCTTAAATAAGCACCTGTAATACTGTTAGGATTCTTTAACACATCTTCCGGTGTGCCTTGAGCAATAACATGACCCCCATTCAAACCAGCTCCCGGTCCAATATCAATTAACCAATCAGCTGAAAGCATCGTTTCTTCATCGTGCTCAACAACTATAACGGTATTGCCTATATCACGAAGAAGTTTCATTGTCTTGATGAGTTTTTGATTATCTGACTGATGTAAACCTATGGAAGGCTCATCTAAAACATAAACAACACCCGAAAGACCAGTTGCGATCTGGGTAGCCAACCTAATTCTTTGACCTTCTCCACCAGAAAGTGTAGTAGATGGCCTATCCAATGTTAAATAACTTAATCCAACATCTTCTAAAAACTCCAATCTCTTACCAATCTCTCCTAAAATTTTATCTCCTATAATCTTTTTAGAGTCATCCAAAACATTAATTAAGTTTTTTATAAATTTTGAAAGATCCTCTATAGACATAGAACAAACCTCTCCTATATTTTTACCACCAACTTTTATACTCAAGGCTTCTTCATTTAATCTATAACCATGACAATGTGTACAAACAACTTTGCTTTGGTATTTGCCAAGCTCATCTCTTAATAGTTCGTCTTTATTTTTTATATATTTTTGTTCCAATATATTCAAAACACCTGCAAAACAAATTTTTTCTCGTGAGGTACGTAAATTCCCTTCATATTCTATTTCTATTGGTCTATCAGATCCATTAAAAATAATATCCTTCACCTCATCTGGATACTTATAAAACGGAGTATCTATATTAAATCCATAGATTTTACCTAGGGCAGCTATCATTTTTATATAAACCCTACATTTGGCATCATATCTCCATGGATCAATAGCACCCTCTCTGATTGTAAGAGTTGGATCTAAAATAATTAAGTTCTTGTCAAATTTTAATTCTGTACCCAAACCATCACAATATTTACAAGCACCAAAAGGGTTATTAAAAGATAACAACCTCGGTTCAATAGACTCAATCGTCATACCCGATTCCGGGCAAGAATACTTACTAGAAAACCTAATCTTATCACCTACACCGTATTCCTTACGCTTAATTGTATACTTTTCAATTTCTTTATCTGGAAATTGATCAACTTGCACTAAAATTACTCCGTTATTGTATTCTAAACCAAGACTTACAGCATTAGTAATTTTGTGCATATTAACTTCATCAACAGATGTTTGAAGTAAAACTATATCAATTGTATGTTTAGCAGTTTTATCTAATTTTGGTAAATTATTTTCAATACTAATTAACTCGCCATCCACAACAACATGTGTAAAACCATTCTTTTTAACCTTTACCAACTCTTTCTTATGTTCTCCTCTAGAATCTTTAACAAGAGTTGCCAAGATAGTCGCCTTGGTACCTTTTGGCAAAGTCATAATGTCCAATACCATACTCTCAACAGACTGAGCTTCCAAAGGTTTTCCCGTAACAGGTGAATATGGAACACCAACACGAGCAAATAATAATCTTAAATAATCATAGATTTCTGTTGCGGTACCGACCGTAGATCTTGGATTTCTACCAACAACCTTTTGATCTATAGCAATAGCTGGAGATAAGCCATAAACATAATCAACATCTGGTTTCGTTTGAATATTTAAAAATTGTCTAGCATAACTTGATAAACTTTCTATATATCTTCTTTGACCTTCTGTATAAATTGTATCAAAAGCCAAGGAAGACTTCCCTGAACCACTAAGCCCTGTAATTACAACAAATTTATTCTTTGGAATTTTAATAGATATATTTTTTAGATTGTGTTGTCTTGCTCCTATAACTTCTATATAATCAAACTTATTAACGTCACCCATAATGTCTATCTACATATTAGCATATCTAAATATGCTTTTTTATAAAACATTCTCAAAATAAAAGCAAGTGTCTATTTGATATAGCTTTACTTGTTTTAAAAATATCCAAGATACATGTTCGTGCTATGTATATAATTACGTCAAATTGGAATAAATAACTCATAATTATTATTGTATACCAAATAATTGTTTCCAAAAGAAAATGTTAAAAACATATTGTTTACATAATTTATGAACATAAATAGTTATAAACTATAAACTTCTTGAATTTATTTACATACATTATAGATTAACTGAGGCTGAAAATTTTAAATTTAAAACATCAAATAGCATGCAAACATTATTAAATAAATTCTTTATACTCGTTATTTGTATTATATTTATTCAAAATATTAAAGCTGAATCTATTTCAAAGCTTAGTGTAATAAAGTTGGATTCAGACCATCATGATATGTGTTCTCAGAAAGTTAAGGATAAAAACGATCTCGAATCATATTGGACATGTAGGATCAATCTTATGCAAAAATATATAACAACCAATAAAAGAAATAAAAGTTTTTCCGAAGATTACATGCATGCCTTACAAACAGTATATAAAATAGTTACTTATAGAAAAGAACAGTGTTTAGACAAAATTTACAGACAAAAATTCGGATCTAGATACACACAGACTGTATTTTTAAACGATACTGACGCTTATTATTTTGACCTGATAAAAGAAAGATTTTCAACAGACATACTATATGCCAACCAGGTTTATACTAAACAACAGGAAGAAGAAGATCTTAAAAAAACACGATTGATGTCTAGAGTTAAAAAAGAAGCTAATTGTTATCACTTACGTGAAAATTCAATTAAGTATACTAAATGCCTAGAATTACAAGAAGCTAAAGAAACTTGTTTTGAAGAAATAGAAAAAAAACTTAAAGATACAGAAATGCAACACAAGTTTGAATGTAAAAAACAAGCTATAGAGACATATCCCGACAATTTAGTTTTGTATAACCGCGAGTTTGAACGGTTAAACAATCTTCAACACGATCAATACATTATAGATCGCGATCTAACCCAAAAGACAGAGAATCGAAAAAAAGAATTATCAAATTTAATCTCTGGCCCAAAATTGTCCAAACAACAGCTAATAAATTTACGTAAAGATGTAGAAATTCAGTGTAATATCGATAAACAGAAAATTCTAGAAGATTTAAGTTTTAATCTAAACAAAGAGTGCGAGGAGTTAGAATAAAATATGCGATTATTATTTATGGGAACACCACAATTTGCTGTCCCAACATTAGAAAAACTAATAGAGTTGAAAAATCATGATTTAATAGGGGTTTACACTAAACACCCAAAACCAGCTAATAGAGGCCACAAATTAGAATATTCTCCTATATACAAAGTAGCTGAAACTAACGGCCTGCCACTTTATACGCCTAAAGGCTTTAAAAAAACCATAAATCAAGAGGTATTTAAAGAACTAAAGCCTGATTTAGTAATAGTAGTAGCCTATGGTTTAATTATTCCAGAAGCTATTTTAGATGTACCCAAGTATGGTTTTATAAATGTCCATCCTTCATTACTACCTAAATGGCGTGGTTCCGCTCCAATACAAAGGTGTATGTTATCTGACGATACAGAAACTGGTGTATGTATAATGCAAGTAGACGCGGGCATAGACAGCGGAGATATACTTAGAATATCACCAAGGGTATCAACGGATAATATCGAATTTCAAGATTTAGAAAATAAATTGGCCTCAATGGGTTCTGAATTAGTAGCAGATGTTATTCACGAAATAGAATTAAATGGTTATATTAAACATAAAACTAAACAAGATGATACAAAAGCCACCATAGCTGATAAAATCAGTAAGTCAGATGGTTTAATAGATTTTCAAAACTCATCTATAGCTTTTATTGATAAGCAGATACGTACCTTATCTAAATGTTTAGGTACATATTTTATTAAAAATGATGAAATAATAAAGATTATAAAAGCAGATTTTGTAAAAGAAAAGAATACTCAATACAAACCTGGTACTATAATAAATAAAGATTTCCACATACAGTGCCAAGATGGAATCTTGAAACCATTAATTTTACAAAAACAAGGTAAAAAAGTTATGGGGGTAAAGGATTTTATAAACGGTTATAAATTCCAGGTAGGCGACATTATAGAAAGCCAAGTTGAAAAATAAATTAATTTATACTAACATACTCACTAAATATTAAAAGTATCGTTTTGATGAAAACACCTAGATTTTGGGAAAAAATTGGCATAATTCCTTTATTGCTAACACCAATAAGTTTGTTGTATTATCTTGTGTACAAGCTTAGATGTTATCTATGCAAAAACCAATATGTATCTAAAATACCTGTTATTTGTGTAGGCAATATAGTAGTTGGAGGAGCTGGAAAAACACCAACAGCTATCGCTATAGGGCAATTTTTAAAAAGAAAAAACAAAACATTCTGTTTTTTATCAAAGGGGTATAAGGGTTTGATAAAATATCCAATTATGGTAAAACCTACCTTACATACCTCAAATGAAGTTGGAGACGAATCTCTTGTTTTAGCAGAACACGGCGACACTTTTGTCTCTAAAAATAGAGTTGCTGGTCTAAAATACATCAATAGCTTAAATAAAAATTATGATTATATTATTATGGATGATGGTTTGCAGAACCCAACTTTCAAAAAAGATATAAGTATAATAGTTATAAACGGCAAATACGGCTACGGTAATAAGCTGCTTTTTCCAGCCGGCCCACTAAGAGACTCTCCTATAAGTGCGCTTAAAAAGGCTAGGCGCGTTATAATAATTGATGATGATTTATATAATATTCAAAATTTGTGTAGAAAAAATAAAATCAGATATATAAAAGCCGAGACAAAAGCTGATATTAAACCAGAATTTTATCAATCAAAATTTATAGCATTTGCTGGAATAGCTAATCCACATAAATTTTTCGATACCTTAATATCAAATAATATAAAATTGGTAAAAACCATATCTTTTCCAGATCATTATACCTATAAAAAGAACGATATCGACAAGCTTCAGCTATTAACAAAGAGCGGCAAATACAAGCTTATAACAACAAAAAAAGATTGGGTTAAAATAACATCTTGGTATAAAGAAAATATGATGTATTTAAATATAAGCATACAACCTAAATTTAGTAAAGTCACATTATTTACAGATAATGACGATGAAGAAGATTATCACAGTAATTAACAAGATTAATAATAAAGCCAAAACAATAAAAAATTATATAATATATTTAATTGTGAAAGGCGTTTTTTTGTTGTCAAAGATATTACCTATTTGGATAATATCCAATTTCTTTGCAATTATAGCTACAATATTATCACCGCTCATTCCTCACTCAAAAATAGCTATAAAAAACATGAAGAATTTGTGGCCACATTTAACATTCAAAAAACGATATATAATTTTGTTTAAGCTGTGGTTTAATTTAGGAAAATTTGCAGGAGAATTCCCATATGTATATAGTATGAACAAGAATAAATTTAAACAGTACGTAGAATCCAGTAACAAAACTCTTTCTATAATAAATGAAATTAAAAATAATAAAAATGGATCAATTTTGTTTTCTGGTCATTTCGCAAATTGGGAATTTGGGCTAAGGTATTTATGCGAGCAAGGATTAAAAATAAATGTTATATACAGAAAATTAAATAACGATTTTATTGAAAAACGAATTATCCAGAAATTAAGAAATAACGGACAAATCACAATGATAGCAAAGCAAGAAAATGCCGCTTTGCGTATGGTAAAAGCACTTAAAAAAAAAGAAATTGTCTTAGTTTTGGTTGATCAACGAGATGATAAAGGGCTTCTTGTTGATTTAATTAACAAGCCAGCCTATACAACGGATTCGGTAGCCACAATTGCTAAAAAACTCAATTGTCCTATATATCCTTTTAGGACTATTCGACATGGGCTAAATACTAAATTTACAGTTGAAGCTAAACCTAAAATTGAGACATACAATGTAACTGTTAAATCCATCACTAAAAATATAAATGCCATTATTGGTAATTGGATAACCGAATACCCATATCAATGGTTTTTGGTACATAATAGATGGAAAATAAATCACGAATAAGATTGTTTATAGCATTTGTTGTTTGTCTATTAACCTTAAGTTATACAGCTAAGGCTAATACTTTAACCAACATAAAATTAATCAATAAAAACGATAGTCAAAGGCTCGTATTTTATTTACAAAATGTACCAAAATATTCTCTAAAAAAAGTTAACGGTAAACTAGAACTCAGAATTCTAGATGCATCTGTTAAAGATGCCACATTTAATACATTCAAAGCACAGTATAAATTTAACGACATTAGTTTATTGCGTAAAAAACAACAGCAAAAGAATATAGCTATATTTTATCTAAACGTATCACAACAAGTGAAAAGACACTTTTTCATGAATCCAAATCAATATACCAAAGAATACAGATTAATTATAGATATCGAAAAACCAAAACAGCATCCTTCGCTACAAAAACTTACCACGCCCGCAAAACAGGATGCCAATAATTTGTCAAATACTTTAAGTGAATTAGATAAAAAAATTGCAAATATAACCCAAGAGACTATTAATAATTCCGATTATAATGATCTTGATTCTATAGTTAAACAAACACTGGCCAGTAATAACAACAATATTGAAACTCTATTAGATGAAATTATAGACTTTAAATTATTGGAATCAGAAATAAAACAAGAACAGCTTCAAGAAAAAAGAGATGACTTTGAGAATGATATATTTAGATTTTTACAACAGAAAGTAAACACCTCTAGAGACAACCTAAATACTAAAACTGTAAAAACCTTAATTAAGAAAAATATCTACACAATAGTAATAGATGCTGGCCATGGTGGAAAAGATCCTGGAACTCACGGTCTGTACAAAAAAACCAAAGAAAAGAATATCAATCTTGCATATGCAATAGCACTATATAAACAATTATCACAAAACAAAAAACTTAAAGTTTATCTGGTAAGAAATAAAGATATTTATCTGACTTTAAGCGAGCGTCTACAAATAGCAAGAAAATATAAACCAGATTTATTCATATCTTTACATACAGATTTTAGTCCAAATAAAAAAACAAGAGGAGTTACATTCTACACGTTATCCAAAACAGCTTCAGACATACGAACTGCTAAATTAGCCTCTTCAGAAAACAAAACTAATATAATTGCTGGATTAAATTTATGTAACGAATATCAAGATACAATTAATACTTTAGTGGATTTATCTAGAAAGGATATTCTGAACGAATCTAGCAAAATAACCGATTTTATGATTAAAAACTTTAAAAGGCATCAAATTAATCTATTGAGCTCACCACACAAGCACGGTAATTTTGCTATCCTATTAGCACCAGATTTTCCATCAATATTAATTGAGTTAGGATTCTTGTCTAACATGCAAGATGAAAAAATACTAATAACAGACAGACATAAATCACAGATTGCCAAAGCAATAGCTGAAAGTATAAACAAATACTTTTCTAGTAATAAATGACGTTTACTTATTATATAGGGTAAATTACTCTTTATTAAAAAAATAACTTTTATAAACTAATATATAGCAAATGCCTCTAGATAAGTTATTTGTATTTGATATAGAAACAGTTCCAGATACTGATGCTGCCCAAAAATTATTAAACACAACCTCTTCAAGTATTCAAACCTTACGAGAACAATTGATCGATTATCACGTCGAAGTATCAGGAGGAAATCCGTTCCCCAAACACGTATTTCATAGTGTAGTAAGCGTTAGTATGTTGGTTGCCGACATAGAAAAATATCAAGATAAAGAATATTATAATTTAATTGGACTAAGTACATTGTCATTGCTGAACAATACTGAAGAACAAATAACAGAAAAATTTTTTACTTATATCTCAAAACACCTGCCCAAAATAATCAGTTACAATGGTAGAGCGTTTGATTTACCGGTAATGAAATATAGGGCTATGAAATATAATATATCTTTGGAAGAATTATATAAAAGTGGTGATAAATGGTCCAATTATCACCAAAAATACGCTTTAAATTGGCACTGTGACTTATTGGATGCTTTATCTGATTTTGGTTTATCCACTAAAGCTAAAATGAAAGAAATATGCTCTATATTAGGCCTTCCTGGTAAAATTGATATGGATGGCTCTAAGGTAACAAACAAGTTTGATGAAGGAAAATTTAAAGAAATAGATGATTATTGTGAACTTGATGTTTTAAATACATATCTAATATATCTAAACTATGCATTATTAATTGGTTCTATTACTAAAGAGCATTTTATTAAAATGAACCATGAACTTAAAAAATATTTAAAATCACACCAAGAAAAAAAAGACAACTTTAAACTATTTTTAGAAGAATGGGGAAAAACAGACACAAGACATCTGTTTTAATAATTCCCCTTATAAAATTACTCTACAAATCCAAAAATTCTTCTGTAGATTCTAATGTATCTTCTGGATAGAATACGTGTCTTAATGGCGATGGTTGCAATATTGATTCACCCTCGCTAGATAACAATTTTTTAATAGCCCTACTAGAAGTACTTGGTGTATTTCGCTTCAAAAGCATTTTATATGCAATACTTTGAGTAATATTTGATGGTTCCTCATCTTCTAGATTAAAAGAAACACTTTCTGCAAAAACAGCATTATCACTCACATCTTCAATACCTACATACTCTGGTATTATACTTGGTTGTATAACCATATCACATTCATCATCTCCATCATCGTCATCTGCCGAAAATTCTTGAGACATAAGACGTATTGGAACATAATTTTGGGAAAAATTACTTTCTATAATATTATCAAAATTAGTTGCTTGGCCTGGTAATGCAATAGGTATTGATAAAATACCTCCTAACAACGGGTGATAATCCTCCTCCTCCGAGTCTGAATAATCACTTATTTCTATTGTTAAAAATCCTTCCATTGCAAATAGACTATTGCTTGTTAAAAATGCAACAATCATTGTTAAAACAACAATAAAGCAACTAAATATAATAAACTTCTTAAACATATTTTATTCCAGTTATAACCCCTAAAAAACATAAGATTTAACAAATACCGCCACGTAGGACACATGTACATACTCTGTAACAAACGGAACGATAAGTATGATAAATCACTCAATTGAAAAAATAATAAATTTATATTGGTTGGACTGGGAGGATTCGAACCTCCGCATGACGGGATCAAAACCCGTTGCCTTACCGCTTGGCTACAGTCCAAGGAGACTCTATGAGTCTACGCAATTAAAAACATAAGTCAAGCGCTTTAAAACGAACTCAAGATCAATTTTTAATTATTTTAGAAGAAATAGTGTTTGATTTTTAACTAAATTGCTGTACTCTGCAGCCATACTTGCAGATAAGTGTAAATAGTATGAAAGTATTTATCTTTATATTGCTTGCATTGCAATTACAGTCATGTATAACCTCCACGATAACAATAAGTCCAGAGTTTCAAGTATACTTTAATAGAGGCTTGTTTTCTGAGGCCTCAGATCTTGCATACGCCAGTTTGGAAGACGTAAACTACAACAAAAGATCTAAAACTAATAATTTTCTTCTAGAATTAAATGGTGCTACAGCCGCAATATATGCTGAGAATTATAGCTTGAGTAACAAGTTGTTTAATAAAGCAATAGATAGCTTAAATACTAAACAAACAGCCGGGTATTCTCCTAAATATTATGAAAAAATAATGTTAAACACTTACAACGGTCTTGTATTATTACAGTCACATAAACCCCAAGAAGCAAAAATAGAATTTAATAGAGCTACATTTCAACAAGCTAAAGCTTTAGAGGAAAACAAGAATAAAATTATTCAGCAACAAGAGAAATACGCAAAAAAAGGATACGACGACAATATCAGTTTGGCCGTTACTGCATTACATGACAAATATAAAGAATTTAATAATTTTGTACCGTATTCAGATTTTGCTAATCCATACACATCATATATCAATGGCCTATTCAAAACTATTTATGGATCTAAAAGCGATATAGAAAATGGTATTCTAGATCTAAAAAGAGCACAAGATATGACTCCCGATAATAGTTTTATAACCTTAGATATAAATACAGCCAATAACATAGCTAACAATCAAAAAGTACCACCAACTGTATGGATTATTTATGAAGATGGCCTAATAGCCAAAATAGACAAAGTTGCATTTAATATACCTCTTATACTAAAGGATCACGTCAATTTTGTCACAATATCTTTGCCAAAAATTGCACCAATAGAAGGTGTGTATCAAAATATACAAATATCCACCAACAAAGAAAAGGTAGTTACGCAAACTATTGTCGACATGGATCGAATTATAAAAACCGAATTGCAAAACAAGTTTAGTCTAGAGATAGCCAAGGCTGTTGCTTGGGCTATTGCGAGTTTGTTGTCGCAAGAAGCAACTAATAATAGCCTTACTTGGCTGGGAAACCTTGCCATTTCGAAGATACTAACTAATCCAGTAGAAACTAGAACATGGTCTACATTACCAAAATATATCCAAATCGCTAGACTAGAAATACCAGAAAATCGCAAATTACAAATTTTAAATAGTAATGGACAAATTATATCTGATAAAATTATACTTGAAAAAGACGCACAGTTTGTCTTAATAAATGTAAGAATACCAACAAGAGAGGCAGAACCTTCTATTATAATAACAAAACTAAAATAAGGAGAAAAAATGAAAAAACTTATCGCCTTTTTTATAACTATTTTAATTTTTGCTTGTGCACACCAGAATTATAATTCTGAAATCTTTAAAATCGAATCTGGTATTAAATTAGAAACATTAGAGGCAACACCTTTCGTTCAACCCGATGGGAGTATGATTGTTAACATATCTGGATTAAGTAATAAAAATCAAGTTGTATATTATAAAGTTGAATGGTATGACGAATTTGATATGCCAATCAAATCAATTAGATCTAACTGGGAACGTGGTCCAATAATAAAAAATTTACCTTTTAGTTGGAAATCTATTTCAACTAGTCCTAAGGCTAAAAAATTCAAAATTTTAATATACAAACACATTGGAAGTGGAACCTATTATTAATAACAAGGTAAGATTATGAATAAAAACATCTTAGGAGTAACAGTATTGGCATTAGCTTTATTGAGTGGTTGTTCGCCTACTACTAAATTGATCGACGTTCAAAATGACTCCACCGAGCGCGTAGCCGGACTAGAATACCGAGATTTTGAAAACGCTGCTCGTACATTGGTAAACGAGATGTTAATGTCTGGTAGTCTAAACAAACCAGATAAGGGAAAATATGTATTAATAGTGTCTCGTATAGCTAACAACACAATGCAATATATTGATGTCGATCAATTATCTAAAAAAATAAGAATAGACTTGATCAATAGTGGTAAGGTTGTGGTTACAAATCTACTGGAGGATGATATTGTATTAGATTCCAGAGAATTACGAAAATCAGATGAAATAAACCAAAAAACAGTAGCAAAAAAAGGTAGTCTTATTGCGCCTGAATTAAGCTTATCTGGTAAAATTACCCAAAGAGAATTCTGGGTATCAAACAAAAAACGAATAGAATATACTTTTGCTATAAGTATAACAAACATAGAAACCGGCTTAACAGTTTACGAAGGAGAAACTACAATTATAAAAAGTACTGCTAAAAATGCTATTACTTGGTAGTTCAATTCATTCTCTATTATAGCAAAAAACACTTTTAGTAATAGATAAATCTTAATTAATTTAAAATACCAAAAACTGTCTCTTATATAGAGACAGTTTTTTAAATATAAGTATTAAAATCAATTTTTTCAAAAAGATCTAAAATAATCTATTAAAGAATTTCCATCTCGCTAAAAAAGAATTTAATTTCCCTTTGGGCGCTTTCCATTCCATCTGATCCATGTACACAATTATGTGTTATATCTGTTGCAAATTTTTTGCGAATTGTACCTTCCTTTTGTTGCTCTGGGTTAGTTGAACCAATTAATTCTCTATAAGCCACTATAGCATTATCTCTTTCTAAAACCTGAACTATAATTGGACCACTTATCATAAAATTAATAAAATCATTAAAAAAACTTTTGCCAATATGTTCGCTATAAAACTTTTCAGCCTGACACCTTGTTAGGTAAACTAATTTTTGAGCTTTAATGATGAAACCAGCTTTTTCAATATCTGATATAATAGCCCCGATCAAACCACGTGCTAAAACATCTGGTTTTAAAATAGACAATGTCCTGTTCAACATATAATTATTAGTTATTAATATCTTTTATATTCATGAATTCCTTGCATAACAACGTCAAAAATAGCTAATTTGCCCTTATTTATGTCGTTATTATCCATATAATAAATATCTGCTGTAAGCATTCTACGTTCCTGTTTTGTATAAGATAAATAAATAGGATCAGAATCATTAAGTGGATGACTTTGAAAATAAAATTCAGTTTCTATAACACCAAATTTATCGTGATAAACAATCAAGTTTATATGCGGAGCTCTATCATCATAAAACCCAGGAAAAATCGTAATGAATTCGTATCTACCTAAATTATCTGTGACTGCCTCTCCAGACATAATGAAATTCGGATCTCTAAAACTGTCGTATTCGCTCAGCAAATCTTGATATTTACCAGCAGCATTTGTTTGCCATATTTTAATTCTTGCGTTTGAAATAGGAACACCAAAAACATCTGTCACAATACCTTTAATGTACAGAGGCTCTCCTATAGCTTTTTTGAATGATCCAGCTTTACGCGTTAAATTGTTACTCTTTGCAAAAACATCAGGTTTTGTAAGATTATCTACAATAGCGACACTAGGAGTTTGTTCTAGTGGTCTAAACATATCTATAGCCTTTTCATCAGCAAAACAACCGCATATAAAGCAAAAATTTAAAACTATATAGGCAATAGACTTCATCATATCACATTAATATATTCTTAATCTCACAAAAGTTAGCATCATTACATATTAAAAACAAATCATTTAATTTCCAATTTTCGTTAAAAATATCATCATGTAAAGTTCTAACTGCTGTATTATCAGAAATGCGTCTACAAACAAAACCAGCATTGTATAAAATTGGTAAAGAGGCCGTTATATCCCAAAGACTCATAGCTCTGCTTAAAAAAGTACCAACACTTTTGTTTATTAAAGTATAAAAAGCAGAAACATATGAAGAATAAAAATCCAAAACTACAAACTTACTTGGATCATAATTCCCTATTTTATGAGCCATAATAATAGACTTATTATTCAAATCGTGTTCTTTAGAATAAATAACATTTCTGGTTTCATGCTCTGTAAAAGCATTTTTCACATAAAACGATTTCTCTCCATCAGTGTAAAGCAAATCTCCAAATGCTGGAAGATATATCACTCCTAGATATGGTTTAAAATTCTTATATAAACTAACAGCCACCGCCCACGTAGGAAATCCAGAAAAATACGTAGTTGTACCATCAATAGGATCTATTGTCCATAAGTATTCTATATTAGAATTAAACAACTGATCTTTGGATGTTAAATTTTCCTCATCCAACAACTGGTAATTTGGTAAGGCTAAAAACTTTTCTATTTTCTGCCTAAATAATCCACTGAGCATTATATCTACATTGGTAACAATGGAGCTATCTTTCTTTATTTTTTTTACTAACTTATCTTGAGTTGACAAAGCCAAAATTCCGGCTTCACGGACAAAATTAAACATAATATCCAAATATTCCATCACTGATACCTTTTTTCTTTATCAAGCCTAGTAAGTAATTCTAGCAGATTTAGTTTTATTTGGTCGAAAGTAAAATTCAATAACGATTTCCTAACAATAATTTCATAATCATACCCAGATCTAACTAAATCATGGTGATCTCTGCAAACAATTTTAAAAACCTCTCTTAAAATACGCTTCATCTTATTACGTATAACAGCTTTCTTACTAATTTTTTTAGTTATACATAACCCTAAACGTACAATTTTTACTTGTACATTTCTAGATATAATATCTTGGTCCATCCTATCAAACAAAAGCATTAAAATATTATTTTTGACTGAATTACCAACTCCATTTTGTAATCTTACAAAATCATGTCTAGATTTTAGTGATAAAACGTACATTATTGATTTTTACTTAGTTTGTATTTGTATCTACTATATCCTTTAACTAAATTTTTTTGAGCAACTCTACTTATAGATAGTTCTCCTTCATTAATATTTTTGGTTATTACACTACCAGCTGCGGTCATACAATTATCTTGTGTTGTTATTGGAGCTATAAAAATAGTATTTGAACCAATAAAATTACTATTCCCAATAACTGTTTTTGATTTCTTTACACCATCATAATTACACGTAATTGTACCAGCTCCTATATTCGTATTATTTCCAATCCTAGCATCGCCAACATAAGTAAGATGGTTAATTTTAGTAGAACTTCCAATTTCTGAATTTTTAATTTCTACAAAATTACCTATGCATGAATTTTCGCTAATAGATGTGTTTTTTCTAATTCTAGCAAATGGGCCAACCTTAACGTTATCATTTAAAACACACCCTTCGAGATAAGAAAAAGCTTTAACTGTAACATCATTTTTAATTTCGACGCCAGGCATAAAAACCACATTATTTTCTATTACTACATCAGATCCTATTTTTGTATCATAAGAAAAATAAACACTATTAGGATCTACCAAGGTAACGCCATTGTTCAAAAATTCTCGTCGTTTGTTGTTTTGGAATATTGCTTCAGCAGTAGCTAATTCTTCCCTTGAATTAATACCCATAACTTCATTTTCCTGTACAACGATGTAATTGCATGTTAAATTTTGCTTTCTTGCGATCTCTACTATATCAGTCAAATAATATTCTCCACTAGCATTATTATTCGTCAATTTTGACAAAAACTCTGATAATAAGCCAGATTTAATCAACACAATACCAGCATTACACAATGTTATATTTCTCTCAGCTTCGGTAGCGTCTTTATATTCCGTTATTTTGTCTAACTCTTCCTCATTTTTAATAATAAACCTGCCATATTTCTTACTAGTATCACTAACATTAAAACCCAAAATAACTATAGCGCTTTGTTTTTCATCCATAATTTGGATCATTTTATTGTAGGTGTTTAAATTAACCAAAGGAACATCTCCATACATCACTAAAACATTGTCGCTCTTATTTGCCATACAATCAAAACCTAATTTGGTTGCGCTGCCAGTACCGGTCCTATTATGTTGTATAGTTAAATCAATAGAATCACCAACACTACCCTTAATTTCCTGAAAATTATCTTCACTTACTACTGCTACAACTTGTCTTGCTGTTAGCTGTAAGGCTGTGTTAATTACATGCTTAATCATTTCTAAATTACCAATCTTATGCAATAATTTAGAATATTTAGATTTCATTCTGACACCCTTACCAGCACCTAAAATTATTACTGATAAATTGTTCATAACATTTATTAAATTATTAAAACTCTTAAAGAACTTGAAAAAGTTAATTCTTCAATTTAGTATACACTATAAGTTATATTATTAATTTTTTCAACACAAAAGGTTCTTTATGGTTATCTATTTAATAGTTTTATTCATCCTAATAGCAATACAAACCTGCTTAGAAATAAAACAAGATAATGTTCATATAGTGGACACAACAGAGGAAGTATCTAATAGTGATAACAATTCACTAAATACCAATATAATAA
The DNA here is from genome assembly GCA_964484785.1 of uncultured Rhizobiaceae bacterium. Taxonomy (GTDB): domain Bacteria; phylum Pseudomonadota; class Alphaproteobacteria; order Rickettsiales; family UBA1997; genus CAZAFD01. Next base: position 19,210 of record CAZAFD010000013.1, read on the forward strand.
ATTTAAATGAAAAAATTAACACTTGTTTAAAAATCCTACAAGACGAGACTAACACTAATGTAATTTTTGAGAACAATATAAAAATTAAAGTTAATAATGATTTATTAAATAAAATCTTAGAACTATTAAATAGCTCAAATAACAATAATCTACAAAATGCTATAAACAAAGAAATAAATAAAAATTTTACAAAAATTGAGGCAAGTATAATAGATGCTTTTAATATCAAACTAAAAAATAATCAGGAAGATCTCATAAAATTAAAGGAACAAATTCTTACCGAAAAACAAGAACAAGAAGTTTTAATAGAAAAAAAGCAAGAACTAGCTCCTATAGATAACACATCTTTAGAACCAGCACAACCAGTAGAAAGCAATAATTTAGCATCAAAACCACAAATTGAATCTCATGATGATTCTATAAAGGAAATTTCTATTAATAATTCAGCACAGCAATCCGATATTAGAGACACACAGGAAGTAACAATAGAGACCAATACAATTACTCAAAAACCAAAGGCAACTACTGAATTATCTATAGAAGATTTTTTAAATGACACGGATTCTTTGCCTACACATATTGCAACAATTGAATCAACAAAAGAACCAGAAGAAAATAAGGAAGAATTAGAACTAAAAACAGACGATATAAAGGCAAAGGTAGATGAACTTAAAGAAAAATTACAAATAGAAAATCCTAAAGAGCCTCAAGAATAACACGCAATGCCAATATATTTATTGTTAATAGCGTTATTGTCGTTAGTAATACCGACAATTGTTAGTTTTCTATTATATAAACTACATAAGTATCATGAAGAAAATATACATCTTAGAGATATATATGATAGGTTATTATCCGAAAACAATAATCTTAAAAAAGAATCAGCAGAGATCAATATAGCTCGCTATCAAATCAAGGAGCTAACACTAAGAGAACAGGAGTATAAAACCGAAAAACAGAATTATGCCGATAGAATACTAGATCTAGAAAAAGAAAAAGTTTTTCTGAACAATCAATTACAAACTTACAAGTTATATGAAGAAAAAAATATAAATCTAACACTAAAGGTAGAAGAACTCCAAAATGCTTTACAAAAGAGCAAGGAAGAATCAAGGTTGGCATTTATAGATATTGTAAACAAGAAAGAGGAAGAATTATCAAAATTAAGAATAGAAAAAACTAAATTCGAAAACCTTTATACAGCTGAAAAAGCAAGCCACGATAACATTAAAGATAGTATCAATACTTATGTGTTACACATAATGCAAAACAATGAAAAATTGATAAACGAAAATTTTGATAAAAAGAATAAGCAAAGCGAACAAAATATTACTAATATTACTAGTGTTCTAATTGATGATATAAAGAAAATAGTTGAAAAAGTAGCCAATATTGAGACAAAAAATAACAATACGGAAAAATTAGTAGATAATCTCAAAAATTCTCTACTCATACCACACAAGGCTGGTCATACCTCTGAAATTACTCTAGAAAATATTTTAATTAGCTCTGGTCTAAAAAAGAAATTATCGGAAAATGATATAGGTGATTTTATTATGCAAAATAGCATAAAATTAGATAATTTAAATGCCTTATTAAGGCCGGATGCAATAATTTACCTACCAAACAATAATTATTTAATAATAGATAGTAAAACATCTAGTCATTTTATCGAATTACAAAATGCTATAGAACAACAAAATATAATTGCAGAAAAAAATATAAAACAGAAAATTAAGGATAGAATAAATAAACACCTAAACGATTTAATACAAAAAGACTACACAAAAGCACTAACCGATTATCTAAAGTATAACAACACATATGAAACCGAACCAAATATAATGACTGTTTTATTTGTACAAACGGAAAAAATTTTAGAATTAATCAGAGAAATTGATCCAAAACTGGAGTCACGAGCTTTCCATGCTCAAATCCCAATTACCGGGCCTTTAGGACTAATAAACCTCCTAAACACAAGTAAATATTCCATCCAAAAATATAAACAGGAAAAGAATATGAAAAAAATAAAGGATGAAATAATGAGTATGATGGATAATTTGTATACTATCTTTGAAAGAACTAACAAAATGGGCAAAAAGTTAGCAGATTCTATGAGTTTTTATAATAGTTTAGCGACAACCTTTAACAGTAGTTTATTAAACCGTATAAGAAACATTTCTAAACTTGGTGCAGAGGGTAAAAAAGAGCTACCTAATAGATTAGATAAATATACGTTTGACAATGATATAATCGAAGGCGAGTTAAAAATCACACAACAGCACTCAGAAAAGCTTATAGAAGAATGATAACTGTTATCTTTTCTTCACAAAAAAACTATTTTTGATAAGATTTAAAAATAAGAATTACATCAAGTTAGCAAAGTTACCATATATTGGACCAAATACACCAACAATAATCCAAATTAATAAACCACCCATTAGAATTAATATTGTTGGTTTCAATGAGGCTATAACCGACTCAATAGAGTCATTGATTTCCGTCTCATAGAAATAGTTAACATTTTTTAACGCTTCTTCCATATTACCTGTATCTTCACCAATCTTAAACATCCTAACAACTATAGGTAAAAAATATGAAGACTCTTGCATAGATTTGGAAATTGTGTATCCATTAGCTACCTTGTCCTTTAAAGTTAATATTTCTTTTTTAATTGCCTTATTTTTTATAACCTTGTTAGTAATATCAATACACTCTAAAATCGGTATACCAGCAGAAAATGTAATACCAAAAAATTTTGCGAAACTGGATAA
>CAZAFD010000014.1:0-19847 GCA_964484785.1 uncultured Rhizobiaceae bacterium
CAAGTTATCTGAAATGGCTTTTGATGATCAGTGTACAGCAGCCAATCCTAGATATCCTTTAATAAAAGAGATGAAGCAATTATATATAATGGCTTACAACGGTGATTTAAACGTTAACTTTTAACACAATCAGAGAAGAATTAATTTCTTCTCTGTATTTTTTTTATTCAGTATGAAAATAGCTTTCATTGACAAGGATCATAGTGATTATGCTTTGCACAATTTAAAATATGATAATCTTGATCTAGATATTACCCTAATGGAATTAAATAAGCTTAAATCTTTTAATAATTATAATTATATTTTTTTACTAGAGAATGGTATTCTCTATTTAAGAGATTTATTTACTAATATACCAGCTGTAACCATGGATTTTTGTGGAGGCAAAATGAAATCCAGAATGCTAAGCTCTGGACACAAAAATGAATTAATTAAAGCTTTATCTATAAAAAATAATCTAAAAATTAGGATTTTAGACACTACTTCAGGTTTTGGTAAAGACAGTTTTATATTAGCTAGTAAAGGGGCTAAAGTGATTATGTTAGAACAAAACCCTTTAATTTTTAATATAACAAATAATGCCTTGCAAAGAGCCGCTAAGAATTCGGATATAAAATATATAGTATCGAATATACATATATATAATATAGAGGCTAGTGAATTTTTAGAGAGTTATTGCGATGAGCCATTTGACTGCATTTATCTCGATCCCATGTTTCCAAAGCGTAATAAAAACGCTTTAGTTAAAAAAGAAATGCAAATGTTTCACAAATTAGCCTATTATGGAAATAATAAAGAATTATTCCAATTGGCTATATTGAAAGCAAAACACAAGGTTGTTGTAAAAAGAATGCTTCACGATGAAGTACTTATCCCTCTAAAACCCAGTTATCAAATTCTAGGTAAAAACATCCGTTTTGATGTTTATGTAAAGTAATAAATTTAATGTTTTTTCTTGTTGTGAAATTTGGTTTTACGGTCCTTGTATGGATTATCTGCTTTACGTAATAATAATCGTATAACTGTACCGTTTAAGCCAAAAGTGTCTCTAATACTATTTATAAGATATTTGTTATATGAAGTTGCTTCTAGACGTTCCGGGCTATTAGTAAAAAGCACAAAGGTTGGTGGTCTTTTTTTTGCCTGAGTAATATACTTTAATTTAGTAGATTTACCTCTAAACAGTGGAGGGGTATGTTTCTCTTGAACAACTGTAAGCCAGTTATTTAAATCAGAGGTTTTAACATATGTATTCCATGATTCATATACAGCTAATACAGCATTTAACAATTTATCCAGATTAGCCCCATTTAAGGCAGAAATTGGAATTATTGGTGCGCCTTTAATTTCTGGAACATTCTTTTCTACACAATAAATAGCTTCATTAATAACTTTTTGCTTATCGGTTATAGTGTCCCACTTATTTAATGCAAAAACCACTCCTCTACCTTCTTGAACCAACATGGATGCTATAGCCAAGTCTTGAGCATCGAAACATATTGATGCGTCCATAAGAAGAATGGCAACTTGAGCAAACTTTAGAGCTTTCTTCGCATCATCAACAGCTAATTTTTCCAATTGGTTGTAGATGTTTTTCTTTTTACGAATACCAGCTGTATCAATTAACTTTATTTTGTGATTTTTATATTCCCAGTCAATCGATATTGAATCACGTGTAATACCAGGTTCTTTACCAGTTAAAAGTCGTTCTTCTCCTAAAAGTTGATTAATTAAAGTACTTTTTCCAGCATTTGGTCGACCAATTATAGCGACCTGAATAATATCATTCTTTTCTGAAGATGGGTTGTCATTGAGTTCTTGTATGTTTCGTGTATACTTTTCATAATTTGGCTCAATAGCGTCGTATAGAAAATTAAATCCTATCTTATGTTCGGCTGAAATACCAACTGGCTCACCAAAACCAAGTTTATAATATTCCTTACCAAAGCCAAAATCTTGTCTACTTGCTTCGCATTTATTCACAACCAAAACAGTAGGAACATCTATCTTTCTTAGTTTTTGAGCAAAATATTGATCTAAACTAGTAACACCACTTTTTCCATCAACCATAAATAAACATAGATCTGCCTGCCTTATTGCTGTTTCGGTTTGTTCAACCATTCGACTTTCTAGGCTTTTATCGGATAAATTATTTTCCCAACCCGGAGTATCTATCATATTAAATTCCATAGGTCCAAGCGATCCAAGTGCTTCTTTTCTATCACGGGTAACGCCAGAAAAGTCATTAACTATAGCTAGACTTTGTCCTGCAAATTTATTAAATAAACTGGATTTTCCTACATTAGGTCTACCAACTATAGCTATAGTAAACATATATTGAAATATAATTATTAGTTATATTAATAATGGATAATGAATGTAAAATAATCAAGATATATTTGTTATAATAGTATTTTTTCTTGTTTTGTATGTAATATTTTAGATTGATTTTATATTAAAGTATTTTATAGAGTTACATATATTTTAAATAATATTAGATTTCAAACATTATGGATAGCGCTACTTTTCAAAAAGCACTAGAGATTAGTAATAAAATTAGTGACGATTTAAAAGTTAGTCCAACAAAGTATAGGGTATTTACTGGAGATAGACCCACGGGCAATTTACACTTAGGCCACTACTTTGGTAGCTTAAAGAATCGTATTAAATTGCAAAAAATGGGTATAGAGCTATATATACTTATAGCAGATTATCAAGTATTAACTGATCACGAAAGTTTTGATAAAATATCGCAAAACACAAAAGAATTAGTTATAGACTATCTATCGACTGGCATAAATCCAAATGATGATAAAACTTGTATTTTCCCGCACAGTTACATTCCGGAATTAAATCAACTATTGGTGCCATTTTTAACACTAATTTCTGTTTCTGAATTAGAGCGGAATCCAACAGTAAAGGAAGAAATACAAACATCCAAGTTAAAAACCGTTAATGCAGGTATGCTGGTTTATCCTATTCATCAAGCTGCAGATATTCTATCTGTTAATGCTAACTTGGTGCCAGTAGGTAAAGATCAATTGCCACATATTGAGGTTGCTAGATTAATTGCTAAAAGATTTAATAGTAAATTTGGTAAAGTTTTTGTAGAGCCGCATGCTTTATTATCGGCAACGCCAAGCATTGTTGGTTTAGATGGGCAACAAAAGATGAGTAAAAGTCGTAATAACTCAATTATGCTGAAAGCTACAAGGGAAGAAATTATTAGTGTAGTTTCAAAAGCAAAAACGGATAGTGATAAACATATTACATTTGACCCAATAAATAGACCAGAAATATCTAATTTATTAAGCTTGGTTGCCTTAATGGCAGAACGTGATGAAATCGCTATTGCTGATGATATTGGTAATGGTGGAGCAAAAAAGTTAAAAGAATTGCTAATAGAAACCACTGATAATTTTTTAAAACCTATACGCCAGAAAAGAAAAGAATTAGAAAATAATCCGGAATTTATAAAACAATTCATGTTGAGAAGTATTGATAAGGTAAGAGAAGAAGCTAGTAAAACACTCAATACTGTTAGAAAATTTATGAATATGGAAATTTAAGTTGTATGGAAGCGGAGCTAGATAGAATAAATGTTGCATGCCAGGTCTGTCAAAAATGTAGTTTATGTCATACAAGAACTAATTTAGTTTTTTCTGATGGAAAACCCAATACTAAATTGGTTTTAATTGGTGAAGCCCCGGGTTTTAATGAAGATCAGGAAGGTAAACCATTTGTTGGTAGGTCTGGAAAATTGTTAGATCAAATATTTGCCTCGGTTAATTTATCTAGAGAGAAAGATATATACATATGTAATACAATAAAATGTAGACCTCCTAATAATAGAAATCCTTCTAGGGAGGAAATGCTGGCCTGTAAGGAATACCTTGATGCCCAGTTAAATATACTTAAACCAAGAATTATTATTTTATGTGGTGCAATAGCTGTAAGTTGTTTTATAGGTAGTGGTTTAGGTATAACAAAAATTCGTGGTAAATGGTTTGATGGGCCTTATAATAGTCAAATGATGCCTATATTTCATCCAGCATATTTACTTAGGAATCCCACAAGAGAAAAGGGTGGGCCAAAATGGCTAATGTGGCAAGATATTCAAGAGATTAAGAGAGTTTATGATACCATTAAGTAGAATTGGACATCTAAAAACAATAATTTCATCAGAACTAAAGACACTTTGGAAAATCTTAAATGATAAAAAGGAAACAAGGCTTGTGGGCGGGTGTATTAGAAATTATCTACTAGAAAAACCAATAAAAGACTTTGATTTATGTACAAAGTTATTACCAGAAGAAACTATATCTATTTTAGAGCAGAATAACATTAAAACTAGATCTGTAGGCATAAAACATGGTACAGTACTAGCTATAGTTAATGATCAGTGTTTTGAAATTACAACTTTGCGAAAAGATGTTTTTTCTGATGGTCGACATAGCAATGTTGTATTTATAGACTCATTCTATGAAGATGCCAAACGTAGGGATTTTACCTTTAACGCATTTTATTTAGATTTTAATGGTAAATTTTATGATTTTTTTGACGGTATCAAAGACCTTCAAAAGGGTCTAGTAAGGTTTATAGGCAATCCTAATACTAGAATACAGGAAGATTATTTAAGGATTTTAAGATTTTTTAGATTTTATTCTTATTATGGGTCCATATTAGACAATATAGGCTTCCAAGCTTGTATAAAATATAAGAAAGGCTTATTAAAATTATCTAGAGAAAGAGTTAAAGAAGAGTTTATCAAAATTTTACTATCACCTTATCCTCTTAAAGTACTAAATACTATGCAATGTTATGGTTTCTTGGAATATATATTAGAAGAGAATGGGGTAGATTTTTATAATCTAGAAATATTTTTTAGTATAAACAAATATATCCGGTATGATTTCAATTCTTTGTTTTTGTTAATATTAATTTTATCAAAAAACCCTACTTTAGATTTAAAAAAGTCATTGGTTTTGTCTAACAAAGAAATGAATACAATTAAAACAGTTCTAAGATATAAAGACATTACACCAAGTTTGGATATGATTAAAAAATTATATCTGGATATATCTGACAAAAACATAATAATACAAATTATTGTTCTTGCTATAATTAATAACAATTGCGCAAACTATATAGAGGAAATAAATACTTCTATTAATTATATTAATAATCTACAATCTCCAAAATTGCCAATTAATGGCAATGACTTGGTAGATGCTGGATTTACAAATATACAAGCTTTTGGTGCTATTATAAACCACGCAAAAACTTTATTTATAAATTCAGATTTTCGTCTATCAAAAACTGAGCTTTTATCACAACTAAAGATTAGACTGGATTAAATTGCTACTTCTGCCTTTATACTAGGATGAGAGGTATAGTTCGCTAGCTTTATATCTTCATATCTAAAATCGAAAATATCTTTTATATCAGGATTAAGTTCAATTTTTGGAAGAGGGTAAGGGTTTCTAGATAATTGCAATTTAACTTGTTCTAGATGATTTGAATAAATATGAGTGTCTCCAATTGTGTGCACAAAGTCGCCTAATTTTAAATTACATACTTGAGCCAACATTGTAGTTAGAAGGGCATACGATGCTATATTAAACGGCACACCGAGAAACAAGTCTCCAGATCTTTGATATAATTGACAACTTAGCTTGTTGTTTAAAACATAAAATTGAAAAAAGGAATGACATGGTGGTAAAGCCATCTGTTCAATTTCTCCAACATTCCAAGCAGATACAATAATACGTCTTGATTCTGGATTGTTTTTTAAAGTTTTTATTACTTCAGAAATTTGATCGATTATACGACCATCCTTAGTTTCCCAAGCTCTCCATTGTTTACCATAAACAGGTCCTAAATCCCCATTTTCATTAGCCCATTCATTCCATATCCTAACACCATGTTCTTGTAAATATTTAACGTTGGTGTTTCCTTGTAAAAACCATAATAATTCATAAACAATGGATTTAAAATGTATTTTTTTAGTGGTAAGTAAAGGAAAACCTTCCTGCAAATTATATCTTGTCTGAGTACCAAAAATGGAAATTGTGCCAACTTTTGTACGATCGTCTTTATATTCTCCGTTTTCTAATACGTATTTTAATAAAGATAAATACTGTTTCATATAATTAATTTGAAATCTATCTAAACCAATAATATATTTTGTATAAAATTTTTACAAATACTATTTGACTTGTACAAAATTTTACGATATACTATTTCTAATGTAAATTCAGATAAGCTGAAAATTTAATTTTTAATTAATAAAAAAGGTAACAATATGAGTGATAATGATTCACGGACATCTATTGCGGATACAAGCGATAACATTGGCGCTGCAACCAGTAATAACGAAAGCTTTTTAAATACATTCTTAAAGTCTTTGGTGGAATTTATAAAAAAGGCTTTTATAGAATACATCTGGAAACCTCTAAAAGAGTTTTTTATAAAGAAATTTTCTAAGAAAAACGATAATGAGCAGGAAGGAGAGGAAAAAGCTCTTGAAGACGATGGCGAAGCTTCAGAAAGAACACCAGAAAACGAAGAACAAAAAGTTGTAGAAGAGACAACTCAAGAACAACAAGTTAATGAAAGATTATCGGGAGAGGCTAGTCATTCGACCGAAGAAATAGAGAGAGGTTCCGAGGAAGTTATGGGAAATGTGGTGGCAGCTGTTGATGCTTTGACACAAAGTAGCCAGGAACTAAGTAAATAATCATTTAATTTGATAAAATATCTAACTTTAAATAGAAAACTGCAAAGCGGTTTTCTATTTTTTTTTATTTATGAATGGATGTGTGTCATTGACTAAAAAATAAAGGCTTGTAAGCTCTAATGGATTCGACGAAGCCTAATTATTTTTATTAAAATGTTACATAAAAAAAAGTATTATCCGGATCCAGACAATAATGTAGACTTTCAACAACTAGAGGAGAGTGTTTTAAAATTTTGGAAAGAACACAAGATATTTGAGAAGTCTATACAAAACAGAGAAAGCAAAGATCATAAAAATGATTTTGTGTTTTTTGATGGTCCTCCATTTGCCAATGGTTTACCGCACTATGGTCATTTACTTGCTGGTTACATTAAAGATACTGTAGCAAGATATCAAACAATGCAGGGCAAACGTGTTTTAAGAAGATTTGGTTGGGATTGCCATGGTTTACCAGCAGAAATGAGTGTAGAAAAAAAGATTGGAGTAAGTGGCAGGAAAGCTATTCAGGAATACGGCATAGCGAAATTTAATGACGAATGTAAAAAAGACGTGCTTGCGTATGTTAATGAATGGAAAAACTACGTAGAACGCTCTGGTAGGTGGGTAGATTTTGATAATGGCTATAAAACAATGGATCTAACCTACATGGAATCTGTGATTAATGTCTTTAAACAATTATATGATAAAGGTTTACTTTATGAAGATTTCAGAGTAATGCCATATTCATGGACATGTCAAACTCCTTTATCAAACGCCGAAACAAAAATGGATAATTCTTACCGCGAGAAAACAGATAAAGCTATCACGGTAAAATTTAAGCTTTCAGACAATAAGTTTAATGATGTTGTAAAAAACAACAGTATCTATGTATTAGCTTGGACTACTACCCCATGGACTCTACCATCTAACCTAGCCCTAGCCGTAAATAAAGACTTTGACTATGTTTTAATTAGCAAGGATTACAATACAGGATTTGTAAACGAAAAACTTGGTCTAAAATTGGCAGACTTTAAAAATCAAGAAGATATAGAATTTCTAACTTCATTGCAAAAAGATCAAGGAATCAAATCTTGCAAGATTTGCTCAAATAATTTAGATGCAGCTCTTAGAAATAAAGATCAAAGAATACAAGAAAGTAAAGATCAAATATTTATTTTTTATAAGAAAGATACAAAAGAATATATAGGTTATTCAAATCTTGCTGAAAAAAATAACAGTGTTTTCTATATTACTTATTGTGTAAAATCAGATTTTGGCGGACAAGGTTATGGTTACGAAATATTATCGGAAACCTTGAATTATATATATGGCAATACTGATGCAGATATTATCATAGAATCAAATCTGACTGCATCTAATCTTAGTGCAATAAAAATTTGTGAGAAATGTCATTTTAGCAAAGCAAAAGAAGATATAAAAGATTTTGTAAAATTTCAAATCACAAAAGCCATCTGGCAAAAATATAATGCAGACTTTATCAAAACAGAAAAAGAATATTATATAATAGGTAAATCGCTTCTTAATAGATACAAGAAAGAACTAGCAAACTTAGATGGTAATTTTACAATAATCAAAGAGTTCAAAGGCGACACAATGGTAGGTATGCACTATGAGCCAATACTACCGTATTTTAAAGATTTGAAAGATGTAAAAGCTAATAGAGCATGTTTTAGTATACTACATGGAGATTTTGTTACTACGGAAGACGGTACAGGTATAGTACATATTGCGCCAGGTTTTGGTGAAGACGATCATTCAATATGTAAGCCGCAGGGAATTCCGACTATTTGCCCAGTAGATGACGGGGGGTGTTTTACTGATATAATTAGCGACTATTGTGGCACACAAGTTTTTGAAACTAATGATCCAATAATTCTTAGATTAAAAAAAGAGAATAAGTGGTTAAAAACTGAACAATATGTTCACAATTATCCACACTGTTGGAGAACGGATGCTCCTTTAATTTATAAGGCAGTATCGTCCTGGTATGTTAAAGTTACTGAATTAAAAGATAAATTAATTAAAAATAATGAAGAAATAAATTGGATTCCATCACATGTGAAGCATGGTAGATTTGGTAAATGGTTAGAAGGAGCTAGAGACTGGTCCATATCTAGAAATAGATTCTTTGGTTGTCCAATACCAGTATGGAAAAGTACAGATCCAAAATATCCAAGAATCGATGTATACGGCTCTATTGAGGACTTGGAAAGAGATTTTAATACAAAAATAACCGATCTGCATAGACCTTATATTGATCAATTAACTAGACCTAACCCTGATGATCCAACGAAGAAATCTATGATGGTAAGAGTACCAGAGGTTTTGGATTGCTGGTTTGAAAGTGGTTCAATGCCTTATGCACAGTTACATTATCCTTTTGAAAACAAAGACTTTTTAAATGCTAATATACCTGCTGACTTTATTACGGAAGGAGATGGTCAGTTGCGTGGTTGGTTCTATTTATTACTTGTATTAAGTACCGCTTTATTTGATAAACCAGCTTTTAAAAATGTAATTTCATATGGAACCATTGTAGATGAAACAGGTAAAAAACTATCTAAAAGATGGCGAAATTATATAGACCCATATACAGCATTTAATATGTATGGATCTGATGCTATTAGGTGGTTAATGCTAAAGTCGCCAATATTAAAAGGGGAAGAAATTCAAATAGCTAAGGACGGCAAAGATCTTAGAGAGAGTTTACGTTTAGGTATAAAACCAATTATTAATGCATATAACTTTTTCTGTTTATATGCAAATAGTGACGGTATAAAAGCTGTAAAATCGTTTGATTCTACCAACATGATGGATAAATATATATTATCCAAGTTAAAAGTTGCTATAACCCAAATTGAATATAATATGAATTTATATGAAATAGGTAATGCGTGTAGAGAAGCTGAAAAATTTATTGAAGTATTAAACAATTGGTATATAAGACGTAACAAAAACAGATTTTGGAAAAAAGAAAAGGATAAGGATAAGCAAAGCGCTTACAATACATTGTTTACCGTTCTGACAACAATATCTGAAGCAATAGCACCGCTCATGCCATTTACAAGTGAATATATTTGGAAGGGTCTGTGTGGTTAATTTATAAACAATTATTTTTTTACTGTGAAACAAATTTATTAATTAATTAGTTGTTATTTTTATGACAAAATATAGAAATCTAACTTTAATTTTTGCAGGTCTATTCTTAACAAACTCGCATCTAAGGGCTGCTAATAATACAAATACCAAAGAAATTAATGATTTAAAAGCCGAAATAAGAGAACTTAACACTAGAATAGATGCCCTAAGTCGTCAACAGGAAGAAAACAAAAAGATCTTTGATGCTTTTAATAAAATTAATATTAAAGGAAGAGCGATTTTTGGAACCACATTGAACGAAATACGTTATGTGGAAGGTGCAAGAAAAGCACATCGTAACATTGATATAAATAAAGCCAGACTAGAGTTTGGTTATAAAATATCAGAAACCATCAAGTTTGAAAGTGCTTTTCAATTTACCAACCATGGAGAAGGAAATAATATTAGGTTAAAAACTGTATCCTTGACGATAACGCCAGACACTACATCTACTTTATCGCTTGGTGTAATATATGTTGTTCACACATTGAATAGTGAAAAAAGCGAAATACATAGCTCTGTAATAGAGATACCAGTAATTCCTATGAATCTACCTAATATAAGTTTGAAGTATTTCGACCCAGAACAGGCTGTTGGTATTTCTTATGCAAAGAATTTTAATAATCTGGTCACTCATATAGGTATATTTGGTAACGATGTAAACGATACTCCTTGGAGTGTAAGTAATAGATTATATTCCGCTTTAAGAAGTTACTATATTTTTACCGATACAGATGACATAACAAGTCATTTTGGTGGGCATATAGGTTATATTTATAATAAAATAAAAAATGTAAAAATAGATGACGCCAAAATTAATTTTAAAAATAAAAAGTACACAGTTGGTGCAGAATTTTTATTTAGATATAAGAATTTTGGTATAGAAAGCGAGTATGATAATTCTCGTTATAAGGTAAAATCAAAAGTTGTAGACTTTAATACCCCAGAAAATACTGATAAAACAACGTTTAAGCGTGATGATTTTTTTGTTGAAGCTACATATATGTTGACAGGTGAAACAAAGACATATGATAAACTCGAGGGTTGCCTTAAGAAAGTGATTGTAAACAGACCTGTTACCGAGGGAGGTTTAGGAGCGTTTGAATTAGCTAGCAGATACGGTCTTTTAGATTATCATCATGGAGAGCGCATGCATACATATAGCATAGGTTTGAACTGGTTGCCGGCAGACTTTTCTAAAATATTATTTACATATTCCAAAGTTAGAATACATCAGGTTGAAGCCAAGAATAGAAAAGGTGAACAAATAGCATTGGCATATAGATTTTTCTTTTAAATAAAGAATCTAATTGATTTTTGGTGCTTATCTACTATATTGGCTATATTTCAATTACGTATGATAGGATGTTAAGCGATATAGAGATAGCAAACAATGCAAAATTAAACAATATAGTAGATATAGCCAAAAATATAAATTTAAGTTTAGATGACTTGGAATTATATGGAAACTTCAAAGCAAAAATTTCTAATAAAACATTAAAAAATATTCGCAATAATAAAACTGGTAAACTAATACTAGTTACTGCTACAAGTCCAACTCCTATGGGTGAAGGAAAAACAACTACAACTATTGGATTAGGACAGGCTTTTAAAAAATTAAATAAAAAAGTTATTATAACCCTTCGTGAACCGTCGTTAGGTCCTTGTATGGGTGTCAAAGGAGGTGCAACTGGTGGTGGTTTTTCTCAAGTTGTGCCAATGGATGAAATAAATCTGCATTTCACTGGAGATATACATGCCATTACAGCCGCTAATAATTTAATTTCTTCTTTAATAGACAACCATATTTTTCACGGAAATACGTTAAATTTTGACCTGAACAATATTACTTGGAACAGATGTGTAGATTTAAATGATAGATCGCTACGCAATATTGTCATAGGTTTAAACAATAATGGAATTGTACGCGAAGATAGATTTGTTATAACTGTAGCTTCCGAAATTATGGCAATTCTATGTCTTGCCGAAGACGCAGATGATTTAAAAGAAAAACTTGCACAAATAATAGTTGGCTACAATAAAGATGAAAAACCTATTTTTTTAAATGACTTAGAAGCTGTTGGAGCTGTTGCGGCTTTATTAAAAGACGCAATAAAACCAAATCTTGTGCAAAGCCTGGAAGGCGTACCAACCATAATTCATGGTGGTCCTTTTGCGAATATAGCACATGGCTGCAATAGTGTTATAGCCACAAAAACAGCTTTACATTTATCGGATTATGTAATTACTGAAGCTGGATTTGGGGCTGATCTTGGTGCAGAAAAATTTTTTGATATTAAATGTCGCAAAGCTAATATTCAACCGCACTGTGCAGTAATTGTAACAACTTGTCGCTCTCTAAAATTTAATGGCAGCCTTGTAAAAGACGAGCTTTGTAAAACTAATTTAGAAGCTATAAAACTTGGCATTATAAATCTTGAACGACATATAAAAAATATTAGAAAATATAATGTCCCAGTAGTAGTGGCAATAAATAGGTTTGATTTTGACTCTGAGCAGGAACTTCAATATATTCAAGATTTTTGTAAAAATTTGGGGGTTAAAGCGGTTATAAACGATGCTTGGGCAAAGGGTGGTGAAGGTTCTCTTGATCTAGCTAATGCGGTTATAAATTTAATAAATAACAACGATTTAGACTTTAAACTATTATATGATATTAAGAGTACTGTTAAAGAAAAAATAAACACAATAGCCCAAGAAATTTATGGAGCTGGAGAAGTTGTATTTTCTGCAAAGGCAAATAAAAAAATTAAAAAAATACATGAATTAAACCTTTCTAATTTGCCTATATGTATAGCTAAAACCCAATACTCTTTTTCTGATAATCCAAAATTATTGGGTGCACCAGTTAATTTCAAATTTAATATAAGTGACATTGAATTATCTAATGGAGCTGGTTTTATAGTTGCTATTGCAGGTGATATAATGCTTATGCCTGGCTTACCTAAAAAGCCAGCAGCTACAGAACTTGACATAATTAATAATGGAGAAGAAATAATAGGACTTTTTTGATAACTATATATTATAAGACGTACTATTGCAGGATACTTGATCCTGCAATAATGATTTTAGATAACAAAGTTAATTAATTTATTTGATACAAAAATTACTTTTTTAATTGAGGCATCATTTAGGTATCTACTTACATTAGCCTCTTGTTTTGCTAAGACCTCCAGTTCATCTTTAGTTATATCCTTTTGTACTTCAATAGTGCCACGTAGCTTACCATTTACTTGGATAGCTATATTAACATTTTTATCTATTGTCAGATCTTCTTGATACTTAGGCCATTCGTCATAGCTTACATCTAATTTCTCCAATAGTTCGCTGCATAAATGCGGTGCAAATGGATAAAATAATTTTACCATTGATATAATAGCAAAAAAGTATGACTCTTTTTCTTCTAAAGTATTAGCGTGTATGGACTCTAAAAAATTTGTAAATTCTCTTATTTTAGCTATAGCCTTATTAAACTCAATTTTTTCAATATAGCTTGTAACATCTTTAATTAATTTATGTGTGTTCCTAATAATTTTATTAGAATAATTTACATTATCGACAGTATACTTGTCCTTCATACCACTTACAAGCGTATAAAATCTATTTATATATTTCCAACATGCACCAATACCTTCCTCTGTCCATTCAAAATTCCCATTAGTTGGGTTATCAGATAAAACAAATACTCTACCTGCATCTGCGCCATAATTATCTATTACATCTTCAGAATTTACAACGTTTAACTTAGATTTACTCATTTTAACAACGCCTTCACAAACAAGTTCTTCATTTGTTTCTGAATTGTATAATTTATTGTTTTTGGTAATAACATTCCATGGGAAGCACCATTCTTTAGTATTAAGCCCTCTGTAAGCCTTATGTTGCACCATACCTTGGTTAAATAGACTTTTTATTGGCTCGCTTATTTGTACTAATCCACAATCTCTTAAGGCCTTAGTAAAGAATCGTGCATAAATTAAATGCATAGTAGCATGTTCAATACCACCTATATACTGATCAATTGGCAAAATCATGTTACAAAGTTCTGTATTAATTGGCTTATCTTGATATGGATCAATATATCTCATAAAATACCAAGAAGAATCTACAAAAGTATCCATAGTATCTGTTTCTCGTGTTGCTGGTCCACCACATTTTGGGCAAACAGTATGTTTCCAAGTACTATGATTTTCTAGAGGATTACCCTTACCATCAAATGTTACATCTTTTGGTAACTCCAATGGTAAATCTTTCTTATCTAGCGGAACTACGCCACATTTATCACAATACACTATAGGAATAGGGCAACCCCAATATCTTTGACGGGAAAAACCCCAATCTCTTAATTTATAATTAATTTCTTTTTTCCCAATCTTATTGACTTCTAGTTTTCTTAAAACAGAGTCTTTAGCAGATTCTGTTGTGAAACCATTTAAAAAATCGGAATTAATCACAAAACCATCTTTATCTGTATATGGTAATGTATCTTCAGAATTTGCGTTTGATGTAACAACTCTGATTAATGGTAGATTATACTTTTGAGCAAAATCATAATCTCTCTGGTCATGAGCTGGACAGCCAAATACAGCGCCTGTTCCATAATCCATTAAGACAAAATTCGTAATAAATATTGGCATATGGTTATAGTCAAAAGGATTGATAGCAAAAAGCCCTGTATTATATCCAATTTTTTCTGCCTTAGCTAAAGTCTCTTCATCAACACTAGTTTTCTGACAAACATCAATAAAATCACTAATTTCCTTATTGTTTTTAGCTAAATCTATAGCTAAAGGATGATCACTAGAAATAGCCATAAATGAGGCACCAGCAATGGTATCCGGTCTTGTGCTATATACAGTAATCTTATCATCTATTGTTTGTATATTAATCGCAAGAAATTCGTACTTATCAATATTTTCAAATTCAGATCTATAGATCTTTTCACCTTCCTCTATTGAATCTATATTTGGCAATATCTCCGGTAAATTGTTTTTATTTAAAAATTCTTTTATATTCTTGTATGTACGTAATTGAGTTATTTGAGCTAAAAAGCTTTCATCGCCACAATAAAACTCTACAATATCGCCGATTTTTAGATAGTGATATTCTGGAGAATTTTCTCTACCATCTATAGATTTAACGCCATTTTTTAGATAATCAAAATAAGGTTTTGGACAATGTAGACGCATTTTTCTATGAATCTTAAAATCTATTAAAGCTCCTTCAGATTTGCCTATCCAATTTTTTTGCATTATCTTAACCTTTTCTGGCCAGGCAGTCAATGTATCTATATCTTGTAGTAGCTCTTCGGCGTACTTTGTAACTTTAAAAAACCACTGTTTTAACTTTTTCTTTTCTACTGTAGCTCCGCTCCTCCAGCCTTTACCATCTACGACTTGTTCATTTGCTAATACGGTTTTATCAACTGGATCCCAATTAACAAAACTTTCTTTTTGATAAACTAAACCATTTTTAAATAACTCTAAAAACAATTCTTGTTGCTTACCATAATACTCTGGATAACAAGTTATAATGAATCTTGAAAAGTCATAACCTAATCCAATTTTTTTCATGGCTTTAATGAACTTATCAACATTTCTTTGAGTCCAATCCATTGGATGTATTTTTTTATTAATAGCAGCATTTTCTGCTGGCAATCCAAAAGAATCAGCTCCAATGGTATGCAAAACATTATAACCCTGTTTTTGTTTAAATCTTGCTAAAACATCTCCTATACTATAGTTCCTTACATGACCCATATGCAGTTCACCAGATGGATACGGAAACATTTCTATAATGTAATACTTCTGTTTTTTATCCTGAATATTAAAAGCAAAACTTTTGTTCTGTTCCCAATATTCCTGCCACTTACGTTCGATTTGTTTGAAGTTATAACGTTCCATACTTGGTTAATTTTTATTTATTTCACTAATACTCGTACGAGGGTAAATAATCTATAAAAAATTACAAGATTTTAATCTTTAATTTAAATTTATATAGTCAATATACATAAATACTAATTATAACTACTCTTTATTTGATCGAGTTTCGAATAGATTATCATATATCACCAGATTGGCAAGTACCTGTTGTAAGTATCCTCTAGTTTCGCCAAAATCTATTTGCTCTATCCAGTCTACGACGTCATCTACATTTGTATATTTTCTTACATCACCATATTCTCTAATCCAGCGCATAACATTACGCGTGCCTGCGTTGTAAGCTGCCATAGCAAGTATCTTAGAACCACTAAAGGTTTTTATAAGACGTTGTATATAATAATTACCCAATGCAACGTTATAATACGCATCTTTTCTTAGTTTTAGTTCATTATATGTAATCTTTAACTCCTTACATAAAGCCTTTGCTGTAAAAGGCATTATCTGCATCAAACCAAGAGCACCAGCTGGACTAACAGAGGTTTGGGTAAAATTACTTTCTTGTTTAATCAGGGCATGTACCAGAGGATAATCTAAACTATCATTATTTATATTTTTCAAAATCGGATACAAATGCTTTACAGAGAAAACCCCTTTATTTTTTATGTTTTCAGCCATTGCATTAGCAAATGATACATCCTTAAAAAGATCAACAATCTGTAAAATAGCGACTAATTCAGAGTTTGACGTACTTTGGAATATTGCTAATTTAAATAAATCACTAGCCTTAGTACGTTCTTTTAAATATTTTAAATAAAAATAAGCATATCTAATAACAAGATTATTTTTGGCCCTTATTTTATCTTCATTTTCTACAGGTGGCAATTGTGGTAAAACAATTTTATAATCATCATTTTGTAATATATTTGCTAAATTATTTTTAGCTATTTGACCATAAAATGTAAGTGCGAAATCCGCAGCTTTACTATACCAATAAATAGCTTGATTCTGGTTGCCACTAGCGTGGTATGCAGAGGCTAACCAATAATAAGCTTTAGCTTTATTATTGGTTAAATTAACATTATTTGAAAATTTTCGAAAGTGTTCTAGAGCAACTGTTGGTTTTTTTAAAAAACGCAAGGCTAACCAGCCCGCAAGCCATTCTGCCTCCATTTTATGTGAATTATGTGTAGCCGCAATATAATAAGCCTTTTTATATTCCTTGTCTGCCATTAGTTTCTTGACATATATGTGTCTATACAACCACCAATAATCACCATATTTACTACTGTTTTTTAAATTAAATAGTATTTTTAGTACAGCTTTGTCATTATTATGTTTTCTATAATACTTTAATATTATAAAATTTAGAGCTTCATTATTTTTTAAATTTTTTGGAATTTTTCTAAGTATATTATTTATGTTTTGCGGATTTTGATCTATCTCTAAAATAGATAAAAATAAATTTTTATACTCCTCATTTTGTATATGTTCAGCTAGTTCTTTTAATTGTTTATATTGCTTTCCAAAAACTAAAGTTTCAGCTTTTTCTATTATATTACTTTGAGATAGTTTAGTATAAAAACTATTATAATAAGTAATAAGTTCTTCCTTTTCAAAAGCATATTTTAGCCAAATTTTTATTACTTTTTCTTCTAATTTACTTAATTTTTTAATTGTTTCATTTTTAGTAGTATGTGCACTTAATATAGCATCTTCCTCATGTTTTAAAAATTTAATAATTGTCGCAATTTTCTTTGGTTGAAATTTTTTAAAATAAGCCTCAATATCTTCATATAATACTGTAGTATTTTTAATGTAATATCTTTCTATTTTGTCGTGAAAAACCTTAAATGTAGGTAGGTAATCATGTTCTATATTGAATTGTATCAGGTTTTTAAAATTGTTATAATCTAGAATACTTATTCGTTTAAATCCTTCTGCAAGCACATATGTTTGAACAATATGTTTATAAATTGCGTCCTTAATATTTTGCACTTCCGCAATAGCTTTTGAAAATTGATCTGTTACCAAAAATCTCCTTACTTTAGTAAAACATTCTAGGTCTTGTTCTGTAAAATCTAAACCAAAAATGTTATGATCTACGTCACTCTCGTATTCAATTTTAACCCTAGAATTTTCGGCTGACCAAGAAGTCATTACTATAGAAATATTAAATATGATTAAACATATAAATTTTAACATATAATCCAGAAGAATATTCATCAAAATAGCTTGAAATATAATGATGTTATGTTTACCATCAAGTCAGATTTTTTCAACAAAATTCTGTATATGGATGAAGCTAAAAACGTTATGGATATCAATTTTACCAAAAAACAAAAAACATCATCCCTAATCAACCAAGTTAATCTTGATGATGGTCTTACAATTGGAGAGTTGTTGGATAAAATATCCATAAATACTGAGGATATAAAACAGGATTTATTGGGTGACGAAAAGGTACTCGATGTTAATTTTAGAAAAAACACTAATAATTAGTACAAATACAATTATTGTTTATTAGTACATAAAAAACGTTTTTTACACATTTTTTAATTGCTTTTTTACAATACATCATTAGGTTAAGGGTTAATACTTAAAAAGCTAATTCTGTATGACAAGTTTGGTGGTAGTAGAATCGCCTGCAAAAGCAAAAACAATAAATAAATATCTGGGAGATCAATATAAAGTTTTAGCCTCTTTTGGTCACATAAGGCAATTACCAAAAAAAAATGGCAGTATCGAGCCCGACAACAATTTTAATATAAAATATGAAATTGATAAAAAGTCTGCTACCCATGTCTCAGCATTAGTTAAAGCCATGAAGGAAAGTGACGAGCTAATTTTAGCTACCGACCCAGATAGAGAGGGAGAAGCTATCGCTTGGCATGTAGCAGAAGTTCTAAAATCTAAAAAAGCACTCAAGAAAAACATTCCTGTAAGACGCGTTGTTTTCAACGCTATTACAAAGAAAACTGTATTAGAGGCGATGCAAGAGAGTCGGGATCTAGATATGAACCTAATTAATGCACAACAGGCTAGAGTAGGGTTGGATTATTTGGTGGGTTTTAATTTATCTCCAGTATTATGGAGAAAACTACCTGGTAGCAAATCAGCTGGAAGAGTACAGTCTGTAGCCTTAAGATTAATATGCGAAAGGTATTATGAAATTCAAAAATTTAAACCAGAAGAGTATTGGGATATAAATGTTGAATTATTAAACGGTCAAAAAAAATCATTAACAGCAAAGTTAGTTGAAGTAGACAAGAATAAATTAGACAAACTGTCTATACATAATCAAGAAGAGGCTTTAAAACTTAAAGGCGACCTAGAAAAAGAGGAATATATTGTAAAAAAAATTGATAAAAAAGAAATACGAAAATCTGCTTATCCGCCCTTCACAACCTCAACCCTACAACAAGAAGCTGCAAAAAAATTAGGTTTTACAACAAAAAAAACAATGAGTATAGCTCAAAAACTCTATGAAGGTATAAACATTGGTAATGGTATTCATGGTTTGATTACATATATGCGTACAGATGCTGTATATACAACACCAGAGGCGATAGATAGTGTGAGAAAACTTATCTTAAATGATTATGGCAAAGAATATTTACCAGAAAAACCAATTTTATACCAAAACAAAATAAAAAATGCCCAAGAAGCTCACGAGGCTATAAGGCCATCTGATCCAACAATAAGACCAGAAAGCATAGTTAATTACTTAAGTAAAGACGAGTATAAGTTGTACGAACTTATTTGGAAAAGATTAATAACCAGTCAAATGTCTAGCGTAATTTTAGATCAAACTATAATTCATATTAATACATCTAGACATTTATTAAAAGCAGTTGGTTCAACAATTAAATTTGATGGTTTTCATATTTTATATAACGAAACAGTAGAAGACTCGAAAAATGAAAAAGATGTAATTTTACATTATGTAGAAGAGGGTGATAAGTTAAATTTAGTTAAGATTATTGATAAACAACATTTTACAGAACCACCAAGTAAATATTCTGAGGCAAGTTTGGTAAAAAAAATGGAGGAATTAGGCATTGGAAGAC
>CAZAFD010000015.1:0-16483 GCA_964484785.1 uncultured Rhizobiaceae bacterium
AACATGGTATCAGGCATGGGAGACAAATTAAAGAGTGGTGTTGCAAGTATAGAGAGATCACCATTGAGCGCTTTGGAAAATAAAGTTGATAGATTGGCACAACAGGCTAATAGAGAATTCCATAATAATAGAGTTAATAAACGACGAGATAAGATACGGGCAACTGATTTTGAACGAGAAAGAGCGCAGTATAAGGATTCTTCTGATAGAGAACTGTTGGAGAGTGGTAGCAATGGTTGGCGGAATGACTTTATGCGCTTTGTAGGCGATCAAGAAAAAGACCGAGCTGCGGCTCAAGGTCTTGATTCACCAAGATCTTATAACGATCTTTCCGATGAAGAGAAGGATCAATATGCTCAGCAATTTTTGGACTCAAAGGGAGTAGGTAGCCGGTCAACAGATTCTTCTAAGAGCAAATCGTCTTCTCAATCAAGGGCTGAATCTTCTGCTGGTTCGACAAACCCAGATGTGCAACAAGATGGAGTAGAGCGATTAGGTGTAACAGATGAAGCAGGGCAATTAGAAGCTTTGTCAGAAGATGAAATGGAAGATGCTGTTAATTCTCCAGAAGATGAAATGGAAGAGGTTGTTACTGGTATAGGCGCTTTGCCAAGTGACGTAGACGAAGACCTCTTTGAGGAGCGGGTATCTGAAGTGCCAGATGAGGAGGCTAGAGAAGAAATGTCAGATGATGCATAAATAGTTTTGTTCTTGGGTGTTTATAGACACTCAAGAATACTTTGCGGTTATATAAATGCATTCGTTAGAAACACATTGATACAATGTGCCTTGCTTAGATTATAATTATTTATATCTGCAACTATCTTGAGATAATAATCATAGTCTTTAACTAAGTTTTTTGGCGTTGTTTTAGTACATAGTTGTTCTATGTATTCTATATTATATATGTCTGTCGGATTGTTTAGATAGGTAGTTATATCTCTGAATATATTATCTATACATAATTGAAATATATAAAAATTATCTTCTTTGTCAAAAAAAGTAGAAACTTTTTGGATTTCTATAATATCTTTGCTTATTAGTACTTTAAGAATATTTGTATAAACATATAAAACATCCGATTTAAGAATATTAATAGCATTAGCTATATTGCTGTTAGATAACTTATATATCTGCTTTAATTCTTTTTCTGTTAATAAATTTATATCTTCATTGTGGTAAGATTTAGTTAAAGCTTGATGCCAAAGTGTAAAATTTATATCCCCTAGTGTATAAGTGATACTTCGCGATTTTATTGTGTCGAGTACTTTAGCTAAATTATGGCATACTATTAGTACATAAGTATTATTAGGTGGTTCTTCTAGAGTTTTTAATAACGCGTTTTGTCCGTTTAAATTAATTTCATCAATGGCATCTATAATAAGAACTTTATTTTTGGATAAATAGTTAGTATAGGTAATTTTTTTTAAGACATTTCTTACTTGAGAGATATTAATTTCATTTCGTTTGCTAGTATTTTCTTTACCGTCTTCGGTTGGAGTATTTATATCTATTACAAATAAGTCAGGGTGACTATTGTTGTTAATTAATTTACTAGTAACATTGTCTTCCTGTTCATTATCTAATAAACGTTTAGCTAAATAATATACAAAACTTGCTTTACCGTTTCCCTTTGGACCATTTATCAAAATACAATGATGCAATTTACTATTTGTTATGTTTTCTATAAGTTCTTTTTCAATCTTATCAAAACCAATTACCTGAGACATCTAATTCACTATACAAGTTTTTATCAAAAATCTATTAACCATAACATATCAACACGATATGTAAATAAATTCTATGTTTTAATTTTTAAAAAACATAGCTAAATCACGGATGTGTTTAATAGGTATAATTTCTAGTTTAAATTTTTCTTTCTTAAAAGAACGAATTTTATTAATACCATCTGGCACTATTGCTTTTTTAAAACCTAACTTTTCTGCTTCGCGTAGTCTATAGTCTATTTGAGAAATCATTCTAGTTTCTCCTGATAAACCTACTTCACCCATAAATACAAAATCTTTGGATATAGCCTTATCTTTAAAAGCAGAAATTAAAGCCATTATTACGGCTAAATCAGCAGCTGGTTCATTTATTTTTAATCCCCCAACAACATTTAAATATACATCTTTATTGCATAAATTAATACCAAATCTAGCGTTTAAAACAGCAATAATCATATCTAATCTGTTTTGATCCCAACCAACTACAGATCGTCTTGGGCTAGGTAAATAAGATGGTGCAATTAGGGCTTGTATTTCTGACAATAATGGCCTAGTACCTTCAATACCTGCTAAAACCGCGGATCCACTTACTAAATCTTCTCTTGTTGATAAAAATAATTCCGAGGGGTTTCTTATTTCTACCAAACCAGTGTCGTGCATTTCAAAAATTCCAATTTCATTAGCTGCTCCGAATCTATTTTTTATACTTCTCAAGACCCTGAATTGATAATCTTTATCTCCTTCAAAATAAAGAACAGTATCTACCATATGCTCAAGGATCTTTGGGCCGGCTATTTGTCCATCTTTGTTTACGTGGCTCACTATGACTAAAGTTATATTTTTAGTTTTTGCTAAATTGATTAACTCATTACCACAAGTTCTTACTTGGGATACGGTACCTGCTGCAGATGATATTAAGGGGCTAAATATAGTTTGTATTGAATCTATAACCACAAACTGTGGTTGTTCTTTAACTAGGGCATTTACAATATCATTGACACAGGTAGAATTTGCCAATTTTAATTTGGTCTTTTCTAATTGAAGTCGCTGAGCTCTTAATCTGACCTGGTTGGTAGACTCTTCCCCAGAGATATATAGACAATTTAAACCTTTATTGGATAGACTACAAAATGTCTGTAGTAGTAGTGTAGACTTACCAATTCCAGGATCTCCTCCTATTAATACTGCGGATCCTTTTACAAAACCGCCACCAAGAACTCTATCTAGTTCCTCAATTTCGGTTTTTTCGCGTGGAAATTCGTTTGTATTTTTATCTAATTGTTCAAAAACTATTCCTGTTGAGTTGGAAACAATTTTCTCAAGATTAAAACCATTTGTAGTTAAACCACCTTCTTCTATTTCTTCCGTTATAGTATTCCATTCTCCGCAATCTCTGCATTGGCCAGACCATTTTTTGTGTACGGCGCCACAACTTTGACAAATGAATATAGACTTTGTTTGCATCTTATAACTCTTGATGTTTAAAATCATGCTATTCTATATTTTTTAAAAATAAAGAAAAAGAACTTGCAAATAGAAAAATTATAAATAGATATATGTGTTATATCCTTATTTAAACAAATTTTTTATTTATGGAGGAAGTTTTTTATACAAAAGAACATTACTGGGTTACTGTGGAAAATGATATAGCTACTGTTGGCTTGGGTAATTATGTTTTAGAGAACTTTAATGATATTTCATATATCGAAATAGAGCAGAATGGGACTCCATGCAATAAAACTGATATCATTGGCACTATACTGGCTGATGGTGAAGAGTTCGATCTATGCGCTCCTTTTACCGGTGAAATTATGGAGGTAAATGAAGTTTTAGAAGAAGAACCATTAAATATAAAAGATGCTTCGACTGAAATTAGTTGGTTATATAAGATTTCGGTTATTAATAAGGCGGAACTAGAGGATCTTCTTTCTGAAGAAGAATACGATGAGTATCTAAACAATGAGATAAATTACTAGTTTCTTAACTTAAGAAATTTTTAAATAAAAAATAGGGATTTAATCCCTATTTTTTATTTATTTTCTTTTAGCTTTTATTTCTTCAGCTATATTTGTTGGTACTGGTTCGTACTTTTCAAACATCATTGTGAACTGAGCTCTACCCTGAGATAGTGATCTGAGTGAATTAACATATCCAAACATAGAAGATAATGGTACTAAGGCATCAACAATTTTAGTGCCAGCTCTGTCGTCTAAATTTTGTATCTGACCCCTTCTAGAGTTGATATCTCCTATAATATCACCCATATATTCTTCCGGAGTAATAACCTCAACCTTCATTATTGGTTCTAATATTATTGGATTGGCTTTAGCTATACCTTCTCTAAATGCAGCTCTTGATGCTATTTCAAAAGCTAAAACAGAGGAGTCTACATCATGGAATGCACCATCTAGTAGTGTAGCTTTAAAGTCCACAACTGGATAACCAGCTAATACACCAACATTTCTAGCTGCTTCAAGACCCTTTTCTACACCAGGAATATATTCTTTAGGAACTCTACCGCCCACAACCTTACTTTCAAATAAGAAATCACTTTTATCTTCTTCTGTCTTTGGCTTTGGTTCGAATCTTATTAATACCTTAGCAAATTGACCAGCACCACCAGTTTGTTTTTTGTGAGTATACTCCTCATCAAATGTTTTAGAAATAGTTTCTCTGTAAGCTACCTGCGGTTGTCCGATATTTGCGTCAACATTAAATTCTCTCTTCATTCTATCTATAATAATTTCAAGATGAAGTTCGCCCATACCCTTCAAGATGGTTTGACCAGATTCTGCATTAGTCTCTACTCTAAGCGAAGGATCTTCTGCTAACAATCTAGAGAGAGCTATACCCATTTTTTCTTGGTCAGCTTGTGTTTTAGGTTCAACGGAAACTTCTATCACTGGATCCGGGAAATCCATTTTTTCTAGAACTAGATCGTTTCCAACCTCTGTTAATGTTTCTCCTGTGGTGGTATATTTTAATCCGGCCAAAGCGATTATATCACCAGCATAAGCTTCCTTAATGTCTTCTCTGTTATTGGCGTGCATCAACAACATTCGTCCTATTCTTTCTTTTTTATCCTTTACTGTATTTTCTACAGCTGTTCCAGATACTAGAGTACCAGAATATATTCTTACAAAAGTAATAGAACCAACAAATGGGTCGTTTGCAACCTTGAATGCTAGTCCTGCGAATTTTGGATTGTCGTAATGTATAAATGTTTCTTTACCATCTAAAGTACCATGGATACCCTTAACGTCTGCTGGACTTGGTAAATAATCTACTATTGCATCCAAAAGTGGTTGAATTCCTTTATTTTTAAAGGCTGTACCAGTTAATACAGGTACAAAATTTCCCTGAATCGTACCCTTTCTGATACATTGTTTAATTTCATCTTCTGAAATTTCTTCGCCACTAAAATATTTTTCCAAAATAGCATCATCCATCTCAACGGCTGATTCTACTAATTTTTCTCTATACTCTTGAGCTTTTTCTTTATACTCACTCGGGATTTCTTTTTCTATATAATTAGCACCTTGTTCATCGCTTTCCCAATACAGCCATTTCATCTTTATAAGATCGATTAACCCGTCAAATGTTTCTCCTTGTCCTACAGGTAATTGTAGTACAAGCGGATTGGCATTTAATCTAGTTTTAATCATATCTACACATCTATAGAAGTTAGCACCAGTTCTGTCCATTTTATTACAGAAACACATTCTTGGTACATTGTATTTAGTAGCCTGTCTCCATACGGTTTCCGATTGTGGTTCTACGCCGGCAACGCCGTCAAATACTGCTACTGCGCCGTCTAAAACTTTTAGAGACCTTTCTACCTCAACTGTAAAATCTACGTGTCCTGGAGTATCAATAATATTGATTCTATGTTTTCTCCAAAAACATGTTGTAGCTGCTGAAGTAATTGTGATACCTCTTTCCTGTTCTTGCACCATCCAGTCCATAGTGGCTGCACCTTCATGAACTTCGCCGATTTTATGAGTTTTTCCAGTGTAAAATAAAATTCTTTCAGTTGTTGTGGTTTTACCGGCATCTATGTGTGCCATGATACCGATATTTCTGTACTTTTCAATTGGATATTGTCTCGCCATAAACTTATTTCCTAAATAGCAATTATTTAAAATTAATGATTACCAGCTATATGAAGAGAAGGCTTTATTGGCTTCAGCCATTTTTAATACTTCTTCCTTCTTCTTACATGCCCAACCTGTATTGTTTAATACTTCATTAAGACTCTTAAATATCTTTTCGCCCAAAGTCTTGCCAGTTTGCTTTCTAATAGACTTTACTAACCATTGCAAAGCCAAGGCTGTTCCTCTTCTTTCTGAAACTTCTACTGGTACCTGATATGTGGCACCACCAACACGTCTTGATTTTACTTCTATAGAAGGGGTTATTCTTTCTATAACTTCGTTAAATACCTCTACGCCATCTCTTTTTAATTTATCTTGAACTTGGTCGAATGCTGAATAAACGTGCTTTTCTATAATTGCTTTTTTTCCATCTAGCATTATGTAGTTTATAAACTTAGCTACTAGTACACTACCATACTTTGCATCAGGTATAATAACCCTCTTAATCGCTGCTCGTCTTCTCATTGTGAATACCTTAAATTATTATATTTTGTATATTTATATTGATTACTTTGGTCTTTTTGTGCCGTATCTAGATCTAGCTTGCTTTCTATCTTTTACACCTTGTGTATCCAAACTACCTCTAATTATATGATATCGAACACCAGGTAAGTCTTTAACTCTTCCGCCCCTAATGGTTACAACACTGTGTTCTTGTAAATTGTGTCCCTCGCCAGGTATATATGCTATAACTTCATAACCGTTTGTAAGCTTTAACCTAGCTACTTTTCTTAAAGCTGAGTTTGGTTTTTTAGGTGTGGTGGTATATACTTTTAAACAAACACCTCTTACCTGAGGACAAGCCTTCATGGCAGGCACTTTATTTTTTCTAACCTTATCTTTTCTAGGTTTTCGTACTAATTGATTTATTGTAGGCATCTAATCACCTTATTTAATACTTTTAATTAATAAATTAATTATGATTCATAATTATCTTAACCAGCACGATTAAGTTCGGATTCAGAGAAGATCCTAGTGTAAATTTTTTTTACTGTCAAGATCTACAGATCTAGATATAGTTGTATAAAAATGTTATTAAGTTCAAGACCTGAGAGCAATTTAAGCGCCTTTGGATTTTAGTCTTAAGACCAGAATAATTTATTGAATAATTTATTTGTTTGTTTATCATCTCCGGAGAATTTTAATTCAATTATAGTACAATACACCATGCAATTTATTGATGAAGCAAAAATTTTAGTGAAGGCTGGAGACGGCGGTAATGGATGTGTAAGTTTTTTGCGTGCTAAATTTATTCCCAAGGGTGGACCAGATGGTGGCGATGGTGGCAAGGGGGGCAATATAGTTGCTCGATGTGTGCAAGGTTTAAACACATTGTTGGATTATAGATATGTGCGTAAATATGAGGCACCTCGTGGTGAAAATGGTAAGGGCTCGAATAAAAATGGAAGGTCTGGGGAGGATTTAATTTTAAATATGCCTCTTGGTACTCAGATTTTTTTTGAGGATAACTCTACTATGTTTTGTGATCTTAAAGAAGTGGGGCAGGAAGTTATTATTGCGAAGGGTGGTAATGGTGGTTTTGGAAATACTCATTTTAAAAGTTCTGTGAATCAAGCTCCGAAATATGCATATTCTGGTCAGTACGGAGAAACCTTCAATCTTGTTTTAAAATTAAAGTTGTTATCTGATGTTGGTTTAGTAGGATTACCCAATGCTGGGAAATCT
Organism: uncultured Rhizobiaceae bacterium; assembly: GCA_964484785.1. Lineage (GTDB taxonomy): Bacteria > Pseudomonadota > Alphaproteobacteria > Rickettsiales > UBA1997 > CAZAFD01. The sequence continues at coordinate 7,568 of CAZAFD010000015.1, forward strand.
ACATTTTTATCCGTTGTTACCAGAGCCAAGCCTAAAATAGCAGATTATCCATTTACTACCATAAAACCTAAGCTTGGGGTAGCCTATATAGATGATTTTGAAATAGTTATAGCTGACCTTCCGGGACTAATTGCTGATGCAAGTGAGGGCAGGGGGCTAGGTGATAAATTTTTAAAACACATTGAGAGATGTGCAGTTTTGTTACATCTTATTGATATAAATTCGGAGAATGTTATTGCAGATTATAAGATGATTCGGAAAGAATTAGAATCAGGCAAATATAAAATAGCAGATAAGGATGAAATTATAGCTTTGACAAAAATAGACGCTCTTCCAGACGCAGAAGTTGAACAGAAAAGACGAGATTTAGAAGCTGTGTTAAATAAAAAAGTATTCACGCTATCAAGTATTAAGAGGGATGGCTTAGAACAAATTTTGAGAGAACTTAAAAATAAAGTACAAAATTATCAAAATAATAATAATAATTATACCTTTATCCAAGAAAATAATATTGAGGAGGCCAAAAAATATTTTAATCTTTCTACAGAAAGTGGTTTTATACAACAAAACAATGAAACGGGGGAATTTGAAGAATAATTATGAAAAAAATACTCAATGTCATTAATAGTAAAGGATTTAAAATAGTAGTTGGTATATTAATTGTTATCTATATTGTTTTTACTTACATAGATAAAAAACATACCGTTGAACAAAAAAAACGTGACGAGGTCCTTATGTATGGATCTGAGGACAGTAACAAGAATGTTTCGGAGGAAGCTTCAGATTTTCAACAAACAGCTAAGAAACCAGATTCTGTGACCAGAATTAGAGAAATGGTTGACGATAGGTACTATACCAAAAAACCAGAACCATGGGTTGATGCGGATAGAGAAAAGTTTAACAAAATGTTAAAGAAAAATAAACTTGATGCAAAATTAAGAAAAGTAGAAGGCCTTAGAAGGGATATAGATACTCTTTCTGTATCCAGAGAAAAGACAATGGAAGTTTTAACTAAGAAGATTACAAATTATATATTACTTAATAAACTAATTAATGACGATTATTTAGCTCGTAAAAAACAAGGTAAACTTCCAATTGGTAAAAAAATTAAATCAGAAGATTATATTTATATTACATTGGATGGTAGAACGAATGATCCAGATATAAATAATTATTTAAAAGCTAATAAAATGGTAGGACAGAATAATAACTTTATGGTGTTAAAGACTTCTAGTGCTAGTGAGTATGGGTTCTATTCTAAAATGGTTGGTAAGAAGATAGGTGATAAATTAGAACTTACTATTTACGATTTTATGACAGAACAAATGATAGAGGATTATAAGATAGCACGGCTAGACGCGAAAGAGGCTATAGAAATTTTAATGAAACAAAATCCCGCTTTAGCTCAGTCTAAGTTAAAAGATTTTGATAAAATTAATGATATTAAGTATACTGTGGATATTTTAGATATATTCGATAAGAGCACAATAAATAAGTTTAATTTAACAGGAATTATAAATTAATTTAAAGGTAATTTATGAGCGAGCAAATTGCGGTACCTAATAGACAAGAATCTATTTCTGGTTTGACAACTGTAGATGTGGAAGATAGAATTAAACGATTTGGCTATAATAGGTTGCCGCAAGGGAAAAAAATAAGTCTTTATGTCATATTTATCAAACAGTTTGCTAGCCCATTAATTTATATTTTATTGGTATCTGCTTTTATATCTCTTTTAGTAGGGGAATACTATGACAGTATTTTTATAATGGTTGTTCTGCTTATAAACGCCGTGATGGGTACTATCCAAGAGTATTCCGCTCAAAAGTCTGCTGATTCCTTAAAACATATGATTAAATCAAAGACTTTTGTAATTAGAAACCATAAAAAACTTGAGATAGATTCCGAAGAACTTGTTCCTGATGATATAGTAATATTAAATGATGGTAGCCTTGTACCTGCTGATATGGTTTTATTAGAGGCTATGGATCTGTATGTTAATGAGTCTTTGTTAACAGGCGAATCAGACTTAGTAAAGAAAGACTCCCGGTATATTCAAACCGAGGATTGCGGTATCCATGAAAGGTTTAATGAAGTCTTTGCTGGTAGCATGGTTATTAAAGGACATGGCATTGCGCGTGTTAAATATACTGGTTCAGATACAGAAATCGGTAAATTAAATGCGAAGATTTCAGAAGCTTCAGAAGTGCGTACGCCTCTCACATCGAGAATTGAAAAGTTCACTATTGGGCTAACTATTGTTATAGGTATCATAATAGGTATAATCTCTATTATATTTTTATATAGAGGCGAATCCTTTATGAGCACATTACTAATAGCTGTTGGTTTGGCTGTTGCTGCTATACCAGAAGGTTTGCCTGTTACTATAACTATAACTTTGACTGTTGGTGTGATAAAAATGGCCAAGAGAAATGTAATAGTTAAGAATTTGTGCGCAGTAGAGTCTCTTGGTTCTTGTACAGTAATAGCATCAGATAAAACCGGAACCCTAACCATGAACGAAATGTCTATACAAAACCTTAGTTTTGCTAATGGTGTAGAATATAAAGTGGATACTAGTGATACTATTCCAGCTCATAAAAAGACTATTTTTGTGGATAATTTAGAACAAGCTTCTTTAGAAGTAAAAAGTGTTTTAGCTTCGGTGCTACCAAATGAGGCAGGTATGGATGGAGATAAATATTTTGGTGATCCTGTGGATGTTGCTTTTTTAAAGTATGCAAATTCCTGTGGTTATTCTTTAGATAGTATTAAGACTAGTTTTAAGATTCTAAAGTATCTGTTTTTTTCTTCTGAAAAAAGATGTACGGCTGCTTTTACAAGAATTGGTGGCAAAATCTATGTATTTGTGAAGGGCGCGCCAGAAGATGTGCTACAAATGTGTAATGATGATCATGACAAGGAAGATATTATAAAAAAATTAAAAAATTTTACTGAAAATGGTTTTAGAGTTTTAGCCTTGGCTTATGGCGAGGTAGATGAGTTGGAAAATGTTCGAGACTATGATTATAAACACTTAACCAATCTTAATTTTTTGTCATTGGTATCAATGCTTGATCCATTGAAACCAGGAGTAGCACAATCTATTAAACTATGTCAATCTGCTGGTATAAAGGTTGTTATGATTACTGGCGACAATGCTAAGACTGCTTTCTCTATTGCCAAACAGCTAGGTTTTGTAAAGAGTTTTGATGAGGTTAAAACAGGATTGGATGTGAAACGTGCTAAAGCGCAAGGAGATCAAATTTTAGATCATTTAACTAAAGATACTGTTGTTTATGCTCGTATGGATCCTACACAAAAATTAGACATAGTTGAGTCATTGATTAGAAATGGACATTTTGTTGCTGTGACAGGAGATGGTGTAAATGATGCTCCGGCTCTCAAAAATGCAAACGTTGGGGTAGCTATGGGTAAATATGGTACAGATATTGCTCGACAAAGTGCAGATATAATCTTAATGGATGACAACTTTCATTCCATTACCAATGCTGTAGAAGATGGCAGAATTAGTTATAACAATATAAGAAAGCTTATATTTTTTGCGGTATCTTGTGGTATAGCCGAGGTAGCAATATTTTTGGGTGCTATCTTATTAGGTTTACCTGCTCCATTTACACCAGCTCAATTACTTTGGTTGAACGTGGTGACAGAGGGTGTACAAGATGTTTTTTTGGCTTTTGAAATTGGTGAAGGAAACGAAATGAACCAATCTCCAAGACCACCACAAGATAGTATATTTAATCGTCTAATGATTAGGAGATGTGCGTTGTTTATTGCGTATATTAGTACAATTTGCGTAGGTGCATTCTACTTTTGTATAAAAGTTTTAAAATATAGTTATGTTAAATCCTCTAGTATTTTACTGATGCTTTGTGTTTTAGTAGAAAATGTACAAATACTTAATTCTAGATCTGAAACTAAATCAGTATTTAAGCACAGTTTAAAAACAAATAAGAAATTAGTTGTTGGTATACTCGGTGCCATAGTGTTACATGTAGCGGCTGCTTATATACCGGTTATAAGTAAATTATTGAGACTAGAACCAATAGGTTTTTTACACTTTGTTTGTGTTTTATTTTTAGCTATAACTCTTTTGTTAGTTTCGGAATTTGAAAAATATTTAAGAGCAAAAAATATAATTTAAACTACAGCAATTAAATTACTAAAATCTTTTAGATATACTTTTTTCTTGCAAAAAGAATACCTATATATACCATATAATGCATATATATCGGTAAAGAAAAAAGAGTTAAATTAAGTGTCGGACAATAGTTTAGAATTTGATCACGGTGAGATACTGGATGTAGAAATCTCATCTGAAATGAAGAAATCTTATTTAGATTATGCAATGAGTGTTATCGTTTCAAGAGCGATACCAGATGTTTGTGATGGATTAAAGCCAGTCCATAGAAGGATTTTATATTCTATGAGTGAAAATGGTTATGAATATAATAAACCATACAAGAAATGTGCTAGGATAGTTGGTGACGTGATGGGTAAATACCATCCACATGGTGACAGTTCTATTTATGAAGCATTGGTTAGAATGGCTCAGGATTTTTCAATGAGTGTAACGCTTATTGATGGCCAGGGAAATTTTGGTTCTATTGACGATGACCCTCCTGCTGCTATGAGGTATACAGAGTCTAGAATGAGCAAAATATCAAATTTTTTGACTGATGATCTAGACAAAAATACTGTAGATTTTATGCCCAACTATGATGGTTCTGAAGAAGAACCTATAGTTTTACCTGCAAAATTCCCTAACTTATTAGTAAATGGTAGCTCTGGAATTGCTGTTGGTATGGCTACAAATATTCCACCTCATAATATAGGTGAAGTTGTTGATGTAGTTATTAAATATATTGATAATCCTGATGTTACAATTGATGATATATTGAACATAATGCCGGCTCCAGATTTTCCAACAGGATGTGATATTATAGGTAGAAGTGGTTATGCGCAGGCTGCTCGTACTGGTCGAGGTACGGTTGTAATGCGTGGTAGTACAACTATTGAGGAGAAGAAAAATAGATCTAGTATAGTGATTACATCAATCCCTTTCCAAGTTAATAAGTCAAAACTTGTAGAGAGAATAGCAGATCTAGTAAGAGAGAAGAAAATTGAGGGTATATCTGATTTAAGAGATGAATCTAATAAAGAGGGTATAAGGGTTGTTATAGACTTGAAACGTGAGGCTATGCCTGAAGTTATCTTAAATCAATTATATTCATATACTCCACTACAAGCTAACTTTTCTTTAAATATTTTAGCTTTGAATAAAGGTAAGCCGGAACTTCTAGGAGTATTAGACATAATAAAGTTATTTACTCAATTTAGAAAAGAAGTAGTTACAAGAAGAATTAATTTTCTTTTAGGTAAAGATAGAGAAAGAGCTCATATATTATTAGGTTTGAAAGTTGCTGTAGATTCTATAGATGAAATTATTAAGCTTATTAAAGCGGCTCCAGATACAACGACTGCTAGATTGGAATTGATGAAGCGTAGTTGGAATGCCGTTAATGTACTCAAATCCATAGAGTTAGTTCAGGATCTCAGGAATAAGGTAGAGAACAATCAGTTTTATTTTACAGAGGAACAAGCCAGAGCTATTCTAGACATGAAGTTATCTAAACTTACAAGTCTTGAAAGCGATAAAATAGATATGGAATTACAAGATTTATCAGAAGAAATCAGAAGGTTCTTGTCTATATTGGCAGATGATGCTAAGCTCATGAATATAATTAAAGAGGAGTTACTTTTTATTAAAGCGAATTTCTCTTTTCCAAGAAAGAGCCAATTAATTGATGACGATGGTGATTTTGATGCAGAAGATTTAATTCCTAAGGAAGATATGGTTATAATTTCTACAATGAATGGTTATATAAAACGTGTACCTCTATCATCATATAAAGCTCAAAACCGTGGTGGCAAGGGCAAATCTGGAATTGTTGTTAATGAAGAGGATTTAACAACTGGTATCTTTATAACTGATACACATACGCCAATTTTATTTTTCTCAAATATAGGTAAGGTTTATAAACTAAAAACATATAAATTACCATTAGGCAATAATAACACGAAGGGTAGGGCTATAGTTAATCTATTGCCGCTTGATAAAGATGAAAAAATTACAACAATCCTTCCTTTGGATAGCGATAAACAAAAATGGGTAGATATGGATATAGTATTTGCTACAAAAAATGGATTTGTGCGAAGAAATTCCATGACTGCTTTTGAAAATGTACAGGCAAACGGTAAAATTGCTATTAAGTTAGATGATAACGATAGCTTGGTACAGGTAGCTCTATGTAAAGATAAAAATCATATATTGCTTTCCTCTAAGAATGGTAAGTGTATTAGATTTCCTTTGAATACACTTAGGGTCTTTCAAAGTAGAAGTTCTGCTGGAGTAAGAGGAATAAAGTTAGAACCAAATAATGAAGTTGTGGCTATGTCAATTCTACAAGGTAGCGAGATTGATAGTTTAGAAAAAAGGGATGCTTATCTAAAAATACCTGTTAATGAAAGACTTAAAATCAAGGATGCTATAAGACAAGAAATTGCAAGCAGTTCTGGTACATATATTATAGACGATAATCCTGTTTTTCCAATTAAAATGAAAACTGAATGGCTTGAATTATTGTCGCCTAAGGATATTAAAGATTTTGCTTTAGAGGAAGAGTATCTTCTAACTGTTACCGAAAATGGTTATGGTAAACGTACATCTACATATGAGTATAGAATTACAAACCGTGGTGGCGTAGGCATTACAAATATAATAACTTCTAAGCGAAATGGACGAGTGATTAATTCTGGTCCAGTTGAAGACGATGAAGACGTAGTTATGATGACAGACAAAGGTACAGTTATCAGAATGCGGGCAGCTGACATCAGAATTTCTGGTCGAAATACCCAGGGGGTTACCTTGATGAAATCAGAAGATAAGGTTGTATCTATGGCAATTGCCAAAACAGAAAAGGAAATTGAACTAGAAGAACAATAAAATCAAATATCAAGTGCTTAAAAACACTTGATATTTTGTACTTTATATCTTATCATATCTACATGTGGCCGAATAGCAAAGTGGTAATGCAGGGGCCTGCAAAGCCTTCATCGTCGGTTCAATTCCGTCTTCGGCCTCCAACTACGTTTCTACAATATTCTCGTTGATATATTACTGATAGCCGAGTGCTTCTCACCGCATGCGTTCCAAATCATATTTATAGAGCTTTCTAGGTATCTGGATAGGTTGCCGTGAAAATGTTTTAATTCTAACTCAGGTAATTGTAATAGATCTCTGTCTATTGCGTTGGTTAACTTGGTTTTACCATTTATTTCATACATTATTCTATAATTTTTGGCATTAATTATACTGATAAATAAAAAGATAGGTATCGATATACCGGACTTTTGTGCTATGGATAAGTAAAAATCTATTTTATTTAAAATATATTGTTCAAAGCCATTTTTATTCCCAAAAATAACTTTTATATTCTCTGTTCTGTTAAACGGATTTTGTTTTATATCAAATATTTGTTTTGATGTAGTAACAAACTCTATAATTCCATTACGGTACATTTGGCAATAGCTCTCAATTCCTTTATTGTTTGTTTTATAACCCAAAATACCATCAAAGTTAATTTTCTGATCCGGAAAACCTAGAGAAATATTTTTTTTAGAAAAATCTATAAGAGATTGATTTTCTAAAAAAGCATATGGAACTAAATTTATGATTAATTTAGGACCATTGACTATTGGTACAATGGTATCATTAACTGAAACAGAGAAGATTCTTTTACTATTTTCTTTACGTATCTTTTCTATAAAGTTTTCTGATTGAGAAAATACATTTCTTAATTCGTATGCATCCAATAATAGATTTTTATCGGATTTTCTAACGTAAAATTTATTGGTTCTTTGGAAACTAATCATATGCGGAAATAATGGGCTAGGATATACCCTAATAATTAAAAGATATTTGTCGTTACCGAATTTTATATATCTTAATTTATAACTATTAAGTTTTGGTTCCAAACCAGCATTAATTATTTGTTCAATCCTATTAATTTCCTCTTTGATATTTTGACAGGTGAAACCCACTATCTGAAAAGCTTGCTTATATTTATCTTCTTCTATACCAATAATTAAATCTCCGCCATGCGAATTTGCAAATGCAGAAATATCTTTTAAGAGTTCTTTTTTACTTCCATTGTTTTTACCATATAAATCTCTTTTATAATCCAAATAGATATTTTCTTGAATCTGATTATTTATAAGATTCTTGATATCCTCAAAATTTATATTTTCTAAACTTTTATTGATACTGAACTGCATAGATTATGTAAAAAACTACTAAATAGTAATTTAGTTTAAATTTATTTAAAATAAAGTAGTACAGCAATTTCCTGTTTAATTAGTTGCAAACAATTATCTAAATGGCTTATTATTTATAAGATATTGAACAAGACGAATTATAAAAATGGATGTTGATATAAAATCGAGAATAAAATCCCTAGGAGAAGAGATACTAAGACATAATAAGGCTTATTATACAGAAGATAATCCGTCTATTCTAGACTCGGAGTATGATAAATTAAAGCGAGAGTTATCTGATTTAGAAGAGCAATATCCGCAATATGCGAGTGGTGTTTTGGAGAAAGTTGGCTATAAAAGCTTAGATGTTTTTAAGAAAGTGTTACACAAGATACCCATGCTTTCATTGAGTAATGGTTTTTCCATAGAAGATGTAAGAGATTTTATAACAAGATGCAAAAATTTTCTTGGTAATGATAGTGATTTTGAAATATATTGTGAACCAAAAATAGATGGGTTGGACTTATCTAGCTCATAGAGAATAATACTAGTTGCTACACCAACATTTAAGCTTTC
>CAZAFD010000016.1:0-16440 GCA_964484785.1 uncultured Rhizobiaceae bacterium
AGTGCAGTAATAGGAGGAAGAGCTTTAATTGATCAGGCTAAGATTATAACGATAATGAAGGAATTTGAGGAAATAAAAAGCGCACTACAAACATACCACCACAACGGGCATATTCTAGACCCTGGCCACTGCGGTCGTGGATCATTCAAACAGTTAAAGGATCTTGGTTATATAAGCGATTCCCAGGTTGATAATAACCAAGATTATTTTTTCTCACTTAAATCCAAAATAAAAGGCGTTGACGGAAAAAAATCTGCCTGGACTGCCCATACGTGTGATTCATCCTCCACTTATTGGACTAATAAATATGGACAACCTTATAAAATAAAAATTTTATATGGAGACCGTACCTACCAGATATCTCCTATGTCAATAAAATTCTGCTACAAATTAGTACAAAAATTAAGAGCACGTTACGGAGAAGATGTTACTATAAACCCGGACGAGAGACGGATGTCGCTGAAGGATGTGAAGAAAATTGGTTTTGGTTGTCAATGTCTTTCTGAGAAACTATATTCTTGGGGTACTTGCGACGCTAAAAATTCAGACGATTGGTATGCTGAGCTCGGTGCTTATATTTATGATTTTGATTAGCAATACTAATACCTTGATTTAAAAAGAACACAATCAATTTTGATCTATTAAATTACGATAACAACAACAGACTGCCATTTAAAAAGCAATGCAGTTTGTTTTTGTTATATGTTATATGTTTTTATACAACATAATACTCTAAAATTTAAAAAACATTGCTACGTTTATTGTTTTTAAAATAGCGTCTCATTATAATAAAACTTAGATTTTCTATAAAATTTACATATCCAGGCTCTTTGCAAAACAAGAGATTTAATTATATAAATAACTTATAATAAAGGTAATTATTGGTAAAAGTACAGACAATCAATACATTTTATAAATTAACACTAACTTAATAAAAGTTAATACAAACCTCATGGCTGCAACCAAAAAGTTATAAAAATAATTAATACATAGCGTGGCAAGATATACGGTATAATAACATAAACAACAACCTCTGTCCGATCTTTGTAAAAAAATTAGTTAAAAAATAATAAATTATTACAAAGAAGAGAATGCTTTGCAAATAAACATATAACTATGTCTGACTTTCATATATCTTGATACATTTGTAGTAATAAAAGAAACAGAAATAACCTTAACAAAAACATCTGCTCTAGGCTTTTAAGATCAAAGATATAATCTCTGTATATAGATATAATTTTATTAAAAGTTTTTTATATTTGAATTAATACATAATAAAAAGACATCTATTATCAATAAATGCTAACTAAGCCTTGTTATAAAGTATGGCTATCCTAAAAAATCACATAGCCTCAAGGTTACTTTTCTATCTTATATCATTGACTAAAAAAGAACAAATCGGAGCTTTCTAGCATTGGCTCCGATCCAAATAAGACTTTATACAACAAACCCAATTAGTTAAAAAAATCAGGTTTATAAGTTTAACTACCTTGCAATGGGTATATAAAAATTAACTTTTTAACTTACCGCAACAGTATTTATATTTTTTGCCTGAACCACATGGACACTTCTCATTTCTACCAATTCTACCCCAATTATCTAAAGTATTATAGTCGGTTGCTACAGTACGCTTTCTTGAAACCACGGTTTCTTGCTTTCTTGTAACATTTCTGTTGGCTGCCTCTAAGGTTTTAGCATTCGCTCTATTTAGTTCGCTAATTGTCCTTGCTAAATCCTGCCTGTTTTCTACTAACTCTTGATTGGTAATATTAAAGACTTCGGACTGAGCTTCATCTTCTTTCTTACTTAGATAAGTCATATCAAGCTTTAGTCTGAAAATTATCGATATAGTTTCAATATTTATCTTTGACATTAAATCTTCGAACAAATAATAGGCTTCTTTTTTATACTCAACCAAAGGATCTTTTTGGCCGTAAGCCCTTAAATTAATTGATCGTCTAACTTGATCTAAAGAATTTAAGTGATTTTTCCACAATCTATCTATAGTTAACAAGAAAATCGTCCTTTGCATACGTTTAAATACATCTTCACCATATAAAGTTTTTTTCTCAGTTAAGATGTCATTAAGCTTATTACTTAATATTAAACCTAATTTTTTAACATCAGGCTTTGGTTCTACTTCGCCCTTTTCTAAAGTAAAACCATAATTAGCTTGTAATTCTGTATTTAACCTAGCTATGTCCAATTTTTTATCTTTTTCAGAAAAGCAAGCTTGTAATAACTTTTGATTTCTCTCATTGGTTATATAATCAATTTCCTCACTTACATCTTCAGCAAACATTATATCTTTTCTTAATTCAAAGATAACCTTTCTTTGCATATTAACAACATCATCATATTTAAGCACATTTTTACGCATCTCATAATGCATATTTTCAACTTTCTTTTGTGCTCTACTTAATGACTTGCTAATCAATGGATGAATAATCGCCTCTCCTTCCTTCAAACCAAGCCTAACTAAAAGACCGCTAAGCTTATCGGTACCAAAAATCCTCATTAAATCATCTTGTAATGATATAAAAAACTGTGATACCCCAGGATCACCTTGTCTTCCAGATCTTCCTCTTAATTGATTATCTATTCTTCTACTCTCATGTCTCTCCGTTCCCAAAACAAACAAACCACCAGCCTTAAGGACTATTTCCTTGTTGGCTTTTATTTCATCATCTAGTAGCTTAATTTTAATAGCCTTCTCCTCTTGAGTCATCGAGGTATCATTCAAAATATTCTCAACTTCAAACTCATCTGTACCACCTAACTTAATATCAGTACCACGACCTGCCATATTGGTAGCTATAGTAATGGCTCCAGCCTTACCAGCTTGTGCAATTATATAAGCTTCTTTTTCATGATACTTAGCATTTAAAACATTATGTTTTAAATTTTCCTTCTTTAGAAGACCAGACAGATATTCAGATCTTTCTATACTTACAGTACCAACTAAAATAGGTTGTTGCTTTGCATGACATTCCTTTATCTTTTCTACAATAGCCTTATATTTCTCTGCTTCAGTTCTATAAATAACATCATCAAGATCTTTTCTTATAACAGGTAAATTTGTGGGAATAGCAACAGTTCTCAAATTATAAATCTGCTCAAATTCAACTGCCTCAGTCAAGGCTGTACCAGTCATGCCAGCTAATTTAGGATACATTCTAAAGTAGTTTTGGTAAGTAACAGATGCCAAGGTCTGGTTTTCATTCTGAATTTGTACACCTTCTTTAGCTTCTAAAGCCTGATGTAGTCCGTCAGAAAACCTTCTGCCTTCTAATATTCTACCGGTAAACTCATCTACAAGATAAACTTGACCATTTTTAACAGTATAATCTGTTTCATTTTTAAATAGTTTATAAGCCTTTAGAGATTGATTGATGTGATGGATTAAATTCATATATTTGATATTATATAAACTCTCTCCACTTGCCACCAAACCTGCATCTTGTAATATCTTTTCAACCTTTTCCATGCCTTCTTCTGTTAAGCATACAGTTCGGTCTTTTTCGTCAATCTTACATAGATTATCTTCAATATCCTTTACAATTTGATTAACATCTGAGTAGAGTTGTGAATTATCGTCTGTAGAACCGGATATAATTAACGGGGTTCTAGCTTCATCTATCAAAATCGAATCTACTTCATCAACTATAGCATAGTAGAATTCTCTCTGACACAATTGCTCTGTATTAACTTTTAAATTATCCCTCAAATAATCAAACCCAAACTCACTATTAGTACCATAGGTTACATCACATGCATAAGCTGCCTTTCTCTGGTTATCATCCATGCCATTAAGTACACAACCAACAGTCAAACCTAGGAATTTATAAATCTTACCCATCATTTCAGAATGAGTCTTGGCTAGATAATCATTTACTGTAACAACATGGACTCCCTTGCCTGTTAAGGCATTTAAATATACCGGCAAGACGGCAGCCAAGGTCTTACCTTCTCCTGTTTTCATTTCAGCAATTTGTCCCTTGTGTAATACTATACCAGCCATAAGTTGTACATCAAAAGGTCTTAGACCCAAAGTACGCTTTGATGCTTCTCTAACTATAGCAAAGGCATTAACTAAAATATCATCCAGACTCTCACCAGCCTTTAATCTTGATTTTAAAATGTTAGTTTGTTCCTTTAAGCCATCATCACTTAATGTAAGATATACCTTTTCCAAATCATTTATCTTTTCTACTGTCTCAGCCATTCCCTTAATAAGCCTATCATTTGCCGAGCCAAAAATTCTTCTAACAATATTACCCAACATTTTTTCTTCTAAAAAAATAATTAAATTTATAATAAAACACCATATAATATATAGAGACTTTTATATTTTACAAGTCACCAGTTTTAGTCCTATAGTACAATCTAATCCAATTTCATATTTATAATCTGTCCAATTTCATATTTATAATCTGTCCAATTTTGTCATCTAAATTATCTCTAATTTCCCACCTTAAATAATTTTCCAATCTTACAATATTTTTACTTTCAACCAAAACATTTTGATTGCTTCCTATACATCTTTGTCTTAATAATCTTAGATTATAATCCGCAAGGTCCCTAAGTTCTTTAGCTCTTTGCCTTCTTATAAAGAGGTCAAGCTGTGGCATCTTAGCTGCCGGAGTCTCTGGTCTTTCTGAATATGGAAATATATGGCCGTATGTTATTGGTAGATCTCTGATAAGTCCACAAGAATTAGCGTGCATATCTGCGGTTTCTGTTGGAAAACCAGCTATAAAATCAGCACCAAATACAACCTCACTTCTTCTTTTTAGTACTTCATTACAAATATTAAAAGCATCCTCTCTAGTATGGCGTCTCTTCATACGAGCTAGTATTGTATTATCTCCGGACTGAAGACTAAAATGTAGGTGCGGCATCAGTCTAGCCTCGTTTGAAACGAGGTCAATTAATTCCTCATCAAAATCAGCAATATCTAAAGATGACAACCTTAACCTATCGAGTTTAGTCTCTTGTAGTATTAACTTTATTAATCCGCTAAGTTTAATCTTCTTCTGTAAACTACTACCATAATCACTGATATTAACACCAGTTAGTACTATCTCTTTATACCCATTATCCAATAAAACCTGTATTTGGTTTATAATATCCTGTGGTTCGATTGATATACTTGGCCCTCGCGCTAGTCTCGTTAAACAAAAGGTGCACTCATTGTTACAACCACTTTGAATCTGCACAAAAGCTCTTACTTTACCTTCTAAACCATATACGATATTACTCTTAATATCTCTTGGTTTAAAAATATCTGATACCTGGCATAAACTGGACTTGTCCTTTTGAATTCTAGTATAGTTAGATAAGTCTAACTTATCTAAATTCCCTAAAACAAAATCAACATACGGTAAATTCAAATACTTTTCTTTATTCACTTGCACTGCACAGCCAACAACACCTATTATTACATCTGGATTTTCTCTTTTTTCTTTTCTTACGGCCTGAAGTAACTGCCTTTCTGCTTCCTTAGTTACTACACAACTATTAAAAATAACTATATCTTCGTCTTGATAGCTACTAGCATCTCTCAAAACTTGTTTTATCATTTCTCCTTCATAGATATTTAATCTACAACCAAAGTTTACAACACGAAACCCCATATATAATAAATCATTCATCTGAAAAATGATTTTTATCAGTAAATCATAAGAATTGCAAGAAATACCTGATTATCTTTTTACAACTACACCTCTAAAATTAATTTTATATCTACCTTCATGCTATCTAATATTAGATCTGTCCTCCTTTCACAATTTATTGATACTTTTTACGTTTTTGTTTTGTTGTATTCTTTAATTGATTAACTTCTGGTTTTTACTACTAATATACACATATATAATCAATATATTAATAACTACATATTAATATAAATTAACTACCTCTCTTTTAATTTTTGCATAAATTAGCTTAATATTCAATTTTATCACAATCCTTATTTAAAAATCATTAAACATCATAAATAAAAGTCATCTAAATAAGAACATTAAAAAGCATCAATTATATTGATAATCGTCTTTATTCCATTCATCAAGACGACTTATATGACTGTAGTCTGTATTAACCAAATCCCGTGTTGCAAGGTAAGAACCTTCGATTTTATTAAAGTAATTTACAAGTCTTCCCATTAAATCCTCAACATAGTTCATTGTATTAATTATTTTATCATGAGAATCTAGAACGCTTCTTTTATTCTGTCTGATTGATAAATAGTTAATACTCTGAATCCCTTTTTTACTTAAACCACTATATTTTAACACAAGGGCCTGTAAGATTGGTTGTAGATATTCTAATCTTAGTATAGCTGGTAGGCTTGGCACCTGATTAGCTCTATAATTAAAAATTGATACACCATTCTCATCGTACCTGAGCGCATCGAATCTCGTACTTATTGTGTAACCCTTAATATTTGCACTTATTTTTTTGTCTAAAAAGTACTCTGATCTAGAATTTACAAAATCATTCTGTAATTCCAATAGATTCCTTTCAAGAAGAGCAAACTTACTTACTAAAATTCTTCTAAAAGTTTCATTCTTGCTGTATCCATCCAAAAACTTTTTGGCCACGTCTCGTAAAGCTTGTAATCTATCTTTATCTTCTAAATCTTTACAAGATGAAATAAAAATATTAACAAGGAGTTTATCTAGATCTAGGCCAAAATTTTGCTTGTAGAAATTATTTTGTTTTTTTAACTTTAATATATGACTACAATATACCTCATACGGATTCTTTATTAGTCTTATATAGTCATTTAGCGTGAAATTATCTGGACGATATATGATGGGTGGTTTAGGCGATGGTCTATCAATTTTAACACGTTTCTGCCCTTGACCTTGTAACATTAGGTCTTCTAAATATTTTTTATCTTGATTAAAACTCAAATTCTTAAACTTTAGAAGAGCCTCTAGTCTAGACAAAAAACGTGATTTCATAAAAGCAATATTGCCATTAGTTATGGCTCTTGTAATAATAACCTGTTTATTAAACAGGCTTTGTACAAAGTTAAAACATAAATTACCCCACTTAAAATCTTCATAAAAACCATCACTCGGAGTATTACTATATACAAGCGACCAAAAATTATTTAAAGAGGTACCCGTGAATTCTCCTTCATTCATACCCGTAAGAATAACGAGATCATAATGTATTAACTGTATTTCGTGTATTGATAAGATTGTAACATTAGGTGATTCTAGTTCAGTCTCATAATAACATTTATTTAAAAAAAATTTAATAACATTAAGATAATCTTTTATATCTTTTATAAAAAAACTATGACCATCCTGGTATGATGTAAGAACCTTATTGAGCAATTCTAACACCTGGGTATATCCGGACACATCTTCTTCCCCCAAGATCTTAATATCACAAAACTTATTCAAAAATTCCAAATGTCTTTCGAGTATACTACTAAAATCTCTTTTATCACGGAAGATACTATCAAACACCCCTGATATTTTCTCTAAAAAGAAAGATAATTTATTCCGATTTTCGGTATTATCTATATGTGAAACTAAAGTTTTATAGGCAGAGATACTATTAAAAACCATAAATGAATTTTGCAATATATATCCCTCTAAAATCTCTACAAGATTTGTATATTCTGTTTTATCATATCCAAAATTGAGGCATCTATTCTTTAAGAATGAAATAAACTTATTGGGTGTAAAATTATCTAAATATAACTCAATAATCTCAATTATAATTCTAGCTACCTTGGTATTCATGATGCTTTTTGAAAAACCACTTACACATTTTACATTATCCAGATATTTAATATGATTAAATATTTCTCGACTAGTTTCTTGTGAAGCTACTATAGCAATCTTGATATCTTTTTTTATCAATAAATTTTTATTTACTATATATTTTATTAAATCGACTTCTTCCAACTTATCCTTGCATTCTAAAAGATTAATATTATTTAAATCCCCAAGGTCTTTAATTCTAGACCATCTATCATATATAAGGTCCGAAGGTAGAACTGAACAGTAAATAGAATTAGCGCTTAAATTATTTATTAATTCATACTCTCCATATTGAATATCTTCCAATCTTGAAATACCTAAATTTTTAATGAATTCCATATAAGCATAGTAAGGATTAATACTCTCTAGATTATTAAAAGACTCCTCTTCAAAGATATTTTTTGGAAGATTAAAAACTATAGAGGTGTTATCGTATTTACTCAAAACACTAACTAGACCGAGGATGATTTTGTTCGGACACCAATTTCCAGCAAAAATAATATCATAATCTGGTCTGGATGACTTAAATAATTCAGTATAGAACTTAATTAACTTTACCAAAGTTAATTCTCCATTAGTATAAGCACATTCTCTTACTACCTCACAAAGTTTATTATAAAGATCGCTCTGCATATTATATTCTTCCTGTAAATATGCATAAGCAGAATCCATTTCAATATCATTCCATGCTAAGGTTTGTAAAATTTCTTTTAATTCATCACTTATTCGTAATAAGGAAGTATGGTCTTGCAACAAGAATTTTTTCTTAAGAATATTTACTAGTGTAAGTCTATTTCTAATATCATCTTCTTCGCTGATGTTTATTTTAAAATCATCTAACAAAGTAGGTATAGACTTATAACAAAGATTAACAAATAATAGATCATAAATACTTAAAACAAGCGGAGTTTTTCCTAAGTTTCTCAAAAATATTTCTCTGAACCTATTAACCGCTCGCCTTGTCGGTAAGAGTATAAGCACCTTGTTTAAATAATCTTTATTCTGGCAATATTCATCACTAATATAACGATATAAAGTCAATAAGAAATCATAGTTTGATGGAATATTTAAATATTTCATAATACTATTTCGTAATACTAAATTATTAAACAAGCTAACCTAAAAATATCCTTTAACCAAAAAAATTCAATTTTGTCACCATGTAAAAATATTATAATCCTAAAAATTTGATTCTACTCCATAATTAATATCATTATTACCTATTTTAAACTATAAAACACCTCTTAAACCATAAAAAGTAACATAGCCTCTTGATATAATATATTTAAGAACTAGATAAAATATTTAACAAAACTATTATATCTATTGATTTATAAAATAAATTTGATACTAAATTAAACCAATTATTGATAGAATTAAACAAAATAACTTTATGCATATTGATGAAGCAAGGCTATTAAGAATAGCAGAAACTGCGATGATCGAGATTAATAAAGAAGAAGTGGACAAGTACTTAGACCTCTTAAACAAGGATATAGAGAGCGTTAAAGAAGTATTTAATATAGATACTGGTGATCTAGAGGGCTTGGCAAATCCATACGATATGGTGTTACACGCCAGTCAGGATAGAGTATCAGATGGTAATATAGCTGATAAAGTTCTTAAAAATGCACCAAATAGCATGTATGGTTATTTCGTAGTACCAAAAATCATCGAGGCATAAGCAAATGAGCGATATAACAAAGTTAACGCTTTTAGAAGCACGTGAAAAATTACTCAATAAAGAAATATCTAGTGTAGAGCTAAGTCAGGCCTTCATAAAAAAAATACAAGATAATAAAAAATTAAATGCCTTTATAACAACTAGTTTTGATGAGGCAATAACAGCAGCCAAAGAAAGTGATAAAAAGATACAGAACAAAAATTATGGTAAATTAGAAGGCTTACCTTTAGCAGTAAAGGATTTATTTTGCACAGAAGGTATAAGAACTACAGCAGCTTCTAACATACTAAAAAACTTTATACCACCATATGAATCTAGCGTAACACAAAAACTAAAAGATCAAGGATATGTTTTATTGGGTAAAACTAATATGGATAGTTTTGCCTGCGGTTCAACTAACATGACAAGCGACTTTGGTCCAGTAGAAAGCACCTTAAAAGCAAAGGATGATGATAGAGCTTTAATACCAGGGGGCTCCTCTGGAGGTTCTGCTGTAGCCGTTTGTGGCGATATGTGCTTAGCAGCCACTGGTAGTGATACCGGTGGTTCAATAAGACAACCAGCTGCCATTAATGGCTTAGTTGGAATCAAACCAACCTATGGAAGAGTTTCTAGATATGGAATGGTAGCCTACGCTAGTTCCTTTGATCAGGCCGGTTGGTTAACAAAAGACATAAAAGATGCAGCCTATCTAACAGATATCATCTGTGGCCAAGATACTAAAGACTCTACCACAGTATCCCAAGACCCTACGAATTTCTTTCAGAACATTAATGCAGGACAAGTAAAGAACAAAAAAATTGGTATCATAAAGGAATTTTTAAATCTTGGTAGTAAGGTTAGTCCTGACATATATAAAAATTTTTGGGACCTCCTCGAAGTATTTAAAAAACATGGTTGTCAGATTATAGAATTGTCTATACCTACTATAGATTATGTACCTGAGTTATATACGATATTAAGCTATACAGAACTAGCATCAAATCTATCAAGATACGATGGTGTGAGATTTGGTTATAGAACGCAAAAACCAGTATCTAGTCTAAATGACATGTATTCTAAAACAAGATCAGAAGGTTTCTGTGACAACATTAAAAAACGTATCTTATTAGGTTATTACTTCTCCTCCTCAGAAAATTACGAGAAGTATTTTTTAAAGGCACAAAAAGTTCGTAGAAAACTTGTTAATGAATTCCTACAGGCCTTAGAAAAAACAGACTTTTTAATGACACCAACCACGCCGCATACTGCATTTCATCTAAATCTAACAGAGGAAGAGCAAAAGCTAAATATGGAATCAAATTATTTAAACGATTTGTTCGTATGTCCAGTCAATATGGCTGGTTTACCTGGAATCAGTATTCCAACCGGTAAAGATTCTAAGAATTTACCAATTGGTATGCATTTTATATCAAACTACTTTAAAGAACAAATTTTGTTTGATATAGGTTTATTTCTTGAACAAAATCTACAATAAAGTCATGACAAAAAGACGTAATTCAATGTCTTTTTGTCAAAATATTCTAGGTCATGGTAATAAATTAATTCAAAATAACTTATAAAGACAGTACATATATTGGACTTGAATATTACATAGACTTATTCTCGCCTTTATAATTCTAACATGACTTTAAGATATTTTTTGCCATGATATTGCACCTAATATTATTTGCTCTCATCAAGTACTTTAGTGTTTTAGGTCTTTTTGTTTGTTAAATTTCTGTATGCTTTTACCTACAGACAGGTACAATATAACCTCGATCTAGTACATCTTAGCTTTTGTGTATCACAAATCCTTCTGAATCATCTTCACGATTAAATATCTAGTCTATTATGTTTATATAGATTACAACCTTTATACACTTATCTCTTAATATAAATATATATTGACAAAATAGTAAAATTAGGCAAGAGCATCTCTACTCAACTCAAAATATATTATCACACCTTGATTATTACTAGAACGTCTAATTGTTTTAAAATTTAGTTTTTTTAGTAAATTAATGGATCTTATATTAGCTTCAAAGGCACAGGCTGTAATTTTATTAATGTCCCCAAACTTATCAAACAAATATTTTATAATAGCAGCTCCCGCTTCGCTTGCTAAACCCTTGCCCCAATATTTTTTATGTAGAGCATAGCAAAAATTTAATTCATTTTCAATGGTGCGTAATATACCACACTGTCCAATAAAAGTATTTTGGCTATAAATTGCATAATAAGAATATCCAAAGGTGTTCCAATTATAGAGAATTTCATTAAACTTAGCCAAACACTCTCTAAAGTTCTTAGCTCCACCAATAAAATACTTCATTACCTCTTGATCTTGGTTTAGTCTCGCAAAATCCTGAAAATTCTCCATAGAAAAGGTCTTTATAGCCAATCTCGGTGTATTTAATATCACTTGGTAAACCATTCCACTAAAGCCTATTATTCTGCATTAAATAGCACCTTAATGTGTTCTTCATTAAGCAAGCAACAGTCATAGGACCCACACCACCTGGAACCGGCGTAATATAACTACACTTTGAAGCAACATCATCAAAGTCCACATCACCACAAATCTTATTTTCTAACCTATTAATACCAACATCAATAATTATAGAATTTTCCTTCACCATATGCTTTTTAATAAACTTTGCTTGACCAATAGCAACAATTAAAATATCAGCACTTCTTGTTTCATAAAGAAAATCAACTTCCTTGGTCTTACTATGTAAAATAGACACTGTACAATTTCTATTTAATAACAAGTGTGCAAGAGGTTTGCCAACGATATTAGACCTACCTATTACCACGGCCTTCTTGCCATTCAAATCTATATTTAAACTATCAAGCAGAATCATACAACCATCTGCGGTACATGGAATTATACCAGTATCTAAGTTGTTGGCCAAAAATAATTTACCAGCATTTGTTGCACAAAAACCATCAACATCCTTTTCTGGAGCAATCTTATTTAAAATATCTTGTTCATTTAAATGTCTTGGTAAGGGAAGTTGAACAAGAATTCCATTGATCTCCTGTCTATGATTCAAGTCTTCAATAAGATCTACTAAATCAGTATACTTAGCATCATTGTTAAGTCTATATATTATAGACTTAATTCCACACTTTTTGCAAACCTTCTCTTTATTATTTACGTATATCTCGCTAGCCGGATTTTTACCAACCAAAACAACAGCCAAACTAGGTTTAGGATTAATGTTAGATATTTCCTCCTTAATATCTGAGACTAAGCCATTAGCTAAAATCTTACCATCAATTATCTGTGTCATTTTGCGTGAAGGTACAATCTTTTAATGTAATGTCATAAGTTGGATGTTCTAAACCAGAAATTCCAGGTGTAGAAGAAAATATCCAACCATAAAACAACAAATCTTTGTCCCTACCCTTTCTCTTCTCAAAAAGCTTTAATAACAACTTGTTTTCCGGTAATTCCTCAGGATAAGATTTCCAGCACTTTAATGGTAAGATTTCTAATCTCTCAAAAACCACACTTTCATTAGTCTTGGCTTTAAGTTCAAAAGTCTTACCAGTTATTTTATCTAGAGCTCTCAAAATAACATAATCAGCAAATCTTTTGTTTTCTGTCTCACCTATAGTCTTGAGAGATTGTGAGGGTTTTTCATCTGTAGATTCAGAATCTAAATCTTGTTTGTCTTGTGTAACTGGTAAATCATCACCATTCTTCACAACTTCTTCTTTACCATCAACCTCATTCAAGGAATCCTCTAATCGAGCTGCACTATCTGAAACATTCTTAGTTTGCTCTGAATCATCACCTAGTCTCTCGTTCTCTTCAACTTGTACCTGGGATCGGTCATCTAACCCTGTATCTTGATTGTTATCCTGTTCAAGTCCTCTCTCTTCATGTAGAATTTCACTTGAACCCTCTATCCCGTCTTCACTATCAAGATCCTTATTAAGAAAATTCTCTTCAAACTTTAAATCATTCTTATTACCATCTACTACTCTAGTATCAGGATTATCTTCTTGAATGTCCACAGAAGTTTCCAGAACATTATCTTGTATCTCAATTCTATCATTCAAAAATACATCAAGCTTAGAAGCGTCTTCTATCTCTGTGGCAAAAGAGGCGCTAATAAATATAATTAAAAGAATAAGAAAGTGTAACATAGTTTACTTTTCAGTTTTACTAAAAACAAACTTTCCAACCATCTCCATTAAATCAACATTTGATTGCGTAAAACTAAAGCCGTCTCCATTAGATAAGTATTCATCACTACCACCAAGTTGTATCTTTAAATATTTACTACCAATAATACCAGATGTAGCAACATTTAAAGAGCTATCATCGGGTATTTTAACACCCTTATTAATTTTAAGACTAACTTTAACCTTGTAATTGGAATCTAGCTCAAGTCTTGCCACTTGGCCTACATCCAAGCCCCCTATTTTTACCTTACTGCCCTTATCTATACCATCTATATCATTAAACAAAGCAAAAACCTCATAAGAATCTGTCTTAATTTTCTTGTCAGCAAGCTTTAGCAAGGCTATTCCAAAAAATGTTGCCACGGAAATAATAGTAATTCCCAAAAAAAATTCTAACTTACTTCTTTTCATGATAAAACAATCTTTAGTATTAAAACTCACTCGATATGTTATAAGTAAAAAATACTTAATCAATCTTCTTCTTATTAATAATCTCAACCATTTGTTTGGCTAAGCTTTTTTCTACAGTCTTGATATTTGTTCCGCTACCCAATAGATCATCTAGACCATCAACTCTTAGTCTTATAGTAAAAACTTCTTGCTTATTTATAATTTCTCTTTTTTCTACAATATATTCTGGTAATTTTTTACTCTTCTTCTGTACCAACTCTTGTAAAATTGTTTTATAAGAACAAGGAACATCCTCTTGTAAAATATTTTTCCATAGACGCAAAATAATATTCTTAACTTCATTAAAACCTGAATCGAGAAATATTGCCCCCAATATAGCCTCCATACAGTTTTCTAAATTATTTATATTATTTCTACCACCAGTTTTCTTTTCACCATTCGACAATATTAAAAAATCACCAAGATTTATATCGCGCGCAATTCGTACCAAGGCATCTTTAGAAACAAGCATAGCCTTTCTCCTAGACAAAAAACCCTCGCTTTCTTTACCAAAAGCCCTATACAAATACTCACAAATGATCAATGATAATACAGAATCGCCTAAAAATTCTAACCTTTCATAATTAAATACTGGTCCGCCTCTGAATGACATACTTGGGTGCGTAAGAGCTTCTTCTAAGAGTTTTCTATTCTTAAAATTATATCCTAATACTTTCTCTAAAGCTTCCAGTCCCATTACCTTATAATTTTAAAAATTCTTTTAAATCTTATTTTGAAGACATTTATTAGACCTGGTTCCTTGGAATAAAATATTAAGTCAGCTCTGCCGACTACATTATCCTCCGGCACAAGACCAGTCTGTTCAAACCTACTATCTAAAGAATTATCTCTATTATCTCCCAAGAAAAAGTAATATCCCTCTGGCACAATATATTCAGCGGTATTATTATAATCATCTATAAACACCTTTTCCTGCAAAACAGCAATTTCTTTGTTTGGAGTTAATTCCTCCTTATATTGCATTAAATATTGATTATACTTAGTATCAAAAAACTCTCCATCATACCTTCGTCGAATCTTTTGATCATTAATAAATAATATACCGTCCTTAATTTGAATCTTATCTCCCGGTAAACCTACTAGTCTCTTTATATAAAATACCCGCATGTCACTTGGTAGTCTAAAGACAAGCACCTCACCTCTTTTTGGTTTGTTAAAACCCAAAATACGCTTTTTAATTAGAGGAAGGCTTAAGGGTAAAGAATGTCTGCTATAACCATACCTAAATTTAGAAACAAATATATAATCTCCTTCCAAAAGACCTGGCTTCATAGAGCCAGATGGTATAAAAAATGGTTCGTAAAAAAAGACTCTAAATAAAAGAACAGCTAAAAGAGCATAAACCGCTGTTTTAAGAAAGTCTCCGCCAACAGCCTTAACATAACTGATTTTATTTTCCTTCATTACAATTAACCTTAGTTAGTATTTTTACATCCCTTAAATATATCCAATTCTGGCTCATAAAATTTCGAATTAATACCAAAAATTCCCAAGAGAGAATGGAATAAGTTATCGTGCGACAAAGTTTCTTGAGTCTTATTTATTAGACAATCTTTATCGAGTCCAAATACCTTATCAAATCCTTCAGAAAACCACATAAAAAATGGAATATGCTTTTGTTCAACTCCGGCAAAATTATAAGGTACACCGTGCATTAAGGTCCCATTCTCTCCTAAAGATTCTCCATGATCTGACACATATATCAACATTATATTAAAATCCTTCTCCTTTGCCTTTAAGGAATTTATCAAATCATTTAATACAAAAGATGTATAATAAATGGTATTGTCATAAGCATTAACTATAGTACTAGTTTCGCACTCCTCAAGAGCAGATTGACAGGTAGGACCATATATTTCATATTCCTTAGAATATCTCTTATAGTAAAGAGGCCCATGACTACCCCTTTGATTTAAAACTATAAAGTTATTCTGTTGTTTACTTCTACTTATCCTATTGTGTAATGCCACAGTCAAAGCCTGATCGTCTTCACCATTCATTAAATTGGCCACGTGGTCAAAATCAATTCTAGCACAAGTATTTTTGTTACAATTGGTGTTATTGCTTGCCCAATAAACATCAAAATTTAGTTTCTTAAATATGTCTAATAAATTTTTGTAATATTTTAAATCAGTAATAAGTACTTTTATTGTTTCTTTTTCATCAGGTCTTTTGTAAAATGTTATTGTGTCTCCGATTTGTATTGTTTGACGTTTTTCATCGTTTAATCTGTATTCAATATCTTTTTTATTTGACTTTATCATATTGAATGGATCTTCATGTAGTCTCATTTCGTGATTTTGCATAATTGATACTCCTTTCTTC
>CAZAFD010000017.1:0-15369 GCA_964484785.1 uncultured Rhizobiaceae bacterium
TGTGGTGGAGCTTTTGAAGGTCTAGATAAAATCATATTGGATAGAACAAATAAAAGTAGCATCGGTTTTGAAGCCGAAATTAAACATTCAGAAAAAACAAACATTAAGAATCAACTTTTAAGACAAATCGAACCTGATGATTTAGTAAAGTTTGGTTTAATACCAGAGTTAGTAGGTAGAATGCCAGTTATAACCTCACTTGATGAATTAAGAAAGGAAAGTCTCATAAAAATACTTACTGAACCAAAGAACTCTATTGTTAAACAGTATTCCAAATTATTAAAATTAGACGACATACAATTGTCCTTTACAGATAAAGCGTTGGAATTAATAGCTGACAAGGCTCTCCAAAGAAAAACTGGAGCACGTGGCTTGAAGACTATTGTAGAAAATCTTTTATTAGACACAATGTTTGAAACACCGTCAAACAAGAATATCAAATCCGTGCTAATAGATGTCAAGGATAATGATTTCGAAATCATAACACATTAATTTGGAGAAACAAATGTTATATAATGACCAAGAAGTTCCAACTATAGTCCTAAAAGATGCAGTATTGTATCCAGGTTGTACAATGGCTTTTGTAGTTACTAGACAAAAATCTATAAATGCTATTAACAAGGCCTTTGAAGATAAAAAACCGGTTTTTTGTATAGCACAAAAAAACCATGACAAGGAGACTGGTTTAACTGCTAAAGATTTATATAAAATTGGTACAATTGGTGAAATAATGCAAAAAGTATCGGCGGGTCATAATGAAGTCAGAGTCCTTATGCACGGTATTGAAAAGGCCACAATGGAAGATTTTATAGAAACCCAAGATCTTTATAAATCTATTGTACAAAAGATAAAAACTTCATCAACACGTGACGATTCAGAAAAGGTTAAGGAAATCTGTCAAATTATAGTCAATAAGGCCACTTCATTCCTTAAGGCAACATCTAATCTGCCGATAGATTTATTTACCTCCATAAAAACCATAGATAGACCAGAAGATATAGTTTTTCTTCTAACTGCACTGCTTAATTTGGAAATGGATGCTAAGCAGGCTATTTTGGAAGAAAAAACCAAACTAAAACAGTTATATAAACTACATGAGTATTTGGAAACTCAGGTTAATCTTTTTAATACAGAAAAGACAATAAACGAAAGAATAGCAAAAAAGATCCAAGATAATCAAAAGCAGTTCTTTCTACGCGAAAAACTCAAGCTTATCAAAAAAGAATTAAAAACTTGTGACGATGAAGATGATGGTGCAGGCGATATTGGCACTTTTAAGAAGCGAGCCAAAAATATAAAATTTTCAGATGAAGCTGAAGAAAAATTCAAATCTGAAATTAAGAAACTCGCTTCTATACCAGTATATTCACCAGAATATTCAACTATAAGAGAACATATAGAGTGGCTTATAGACTTACCTTGGAATAAAAAAAGTCTTGTAACCAATGATGTTAAAAAAGCGGAAGATATTTTAAACAGGGATCAATATGGTCTTGAAGAAGTTAAAGAGAGAATTTTAGAATTCATCGCTGTATATAGTAAAACAAAGAAATTGCATGGCCCAATTATTTGCCTAGTGGGTCCTCCAGGTGTTGGAAAAACTTCTTTAGCCAGGTCAATTGCAGAAGCATTAAATAGAAAATATATTAAAGTTTCATTAGGTGGTGTACGCGATGAAGCAGAAATCCGTGGTCACAGAAAAACTTATGTAGCAGCAATGCCTGGTAAAATTATACAATCAATGAGAAAGGCAAAAGTCTCTAATCCTCTAATGTTGTTAGATGAAATAGACAAAATGGCCTCAGACGTTAGGGGCGACCCAGCATCAGCCTTGTTGGAGGTATTAGATCCAGAACAAAATAAAGCCTTTCATGATCATTTTCTAGAAGTTGAATATGACTTATCTGATGTCATGTTCATCGCAACAGCAAATGATTTGACTTCTATCCCTCTACCTTTAAGAGATAGAATGGAAATTATAAAAATTTCTGGATATACTGAAGATGAAAAATTAGAAATTGCTAAAAGACATATAATTCCAAAATTATTGGAATTGCACGGCTTAAAAACCAAAGAATTCAAAATAGATAATAAAAGCATACTACGTATAATACGCGAGTATACTTTTGAAGCTGGCGTACGAAATTTAGAGCGCAGCTTGGAAACACTAATTAGAAAGTGTACAAAAAAACTTGTAGAAGATAAAAATAAAAAAAGCATTAAAATTACAGAAGATAACCTAAAAGACTACCTTGGAGTAGGTAAATATAGCTATAATAGAGCTAGAAAAGAACCAGTAGTCGGAGTAACAAATGGTTTAGCTTATACAGATTTTGGCGGAGATATCCTATACATAGAAGCCTTAAAATTTGATGGAAGTGGCAAACTATTAATTACTGGTAAAATAGGTGAAGTCATGAAAGAATCTGTCGAAGCAGCTCTTAGCTATGTAAGATCCAAGGCTATTAATTTTGGAATTACTTCTGAAATATTTAATAAATACGATTTTCATTTACATGTACCAGAGGGAGCTACCCCTAAAGACGGACCTTCTGCAGGAATAGCTATAGCAGGAGCACTTATGTCTCTAGTAACAGATATGAAAGTTCGAGGTGAAGTAGCTATGACAGGAGAAATCACACTAACAGGCGAGGTTTTACCAATTGGTGGTTTGAAAGAAAAGTTATTGGGAGCACTTAGAGGTGGTATTAAGAAAGTTATAATTCCTTTTGAAAATATTAAGGATCTAGAAAAAATACCATCCAAGGTACAAGAACAAATGAAAATACTACCCGTAAAAAATATAGAGGAAGCCTTTAAAATACTATTGATTGGCTATAAAAACGGCAAATAAAACTATTTTACAAGAGTATAACTAAAATAGGAAACTATTTTGTATAGTTTATACTAAGCTATAGCGAAAGCAACAAATATATAATTTATTGCCGGCAGCCTACTTCTAATACTATTACCTTGACATCCTCTCTAACTAAACCTAACTTTTCCTTAAAACAAACAACCTATACAACACAACATATATGTCCCAATATAATAGTAACTTAAATAATCTAATAATAGATAGGAATGAAAATTTAAATAATTATAGTAATGTAAATATTATTAATAATATTATTAATAATAACAATAATAATATACTCTTTCTTAATCAATTTAAATCAGCCTTCTCTTTAGTTGAGTTATCTATAGTTCTTATCATAATAGGTCTTCTTATTAGTGCAGTAATAGGAGGAAGAGCGCTTATAGATGAGGCTAAAGTAAAAATTGCTATAAAAGAGTTTGAAACAATATTAATTGCACTGCAACAATACGAGAGTATACCAGAAGCGCCTGAAAATAAACATCTTTGTGGTAGCAAACAATATGATATCAGAACATTTACTAGATTAAAAGATCTTGGTTTGATAGATAAAAATAAATATGTTCAATATCCTAATAGTGGAAATAACCCAAGTAAACAAGGTTATATATCCAAAATACAGGCTAATAAATACGGTGGTAATAGATATTTAGTGTGGACTAATAATGAAGGTTGCTACACATGGTCATCTGACAACAAAAATAATAAGTATAATAAATCCATGAAACTTGAACTTATGTATGGATGGACTACAGCCACAAAAGCAGGTATATACAGCAAGTATGGTGCGTCTCTAGATAAGAAATTATGTCTAAAAATACAAGATAGACTAAGATCTCGTTACGGGGAAAATGTAGCCTCAAATACACAAAGTAACAACCTGTTTTTTAAATGTAATTGCTTCGATGATAAACACTCTTCTACAGTTGATTGCTCATCGGAAGGAATTACCAAAACAGGATTTTATGTTCTGATATACAATTTATAACATATTATATATTATAATCTTATGTAGTTATAAGCTATATCCTATATAGTACTATAACTATAAACACGTTATGCACAAAGAAAGTATACAACATTAGTTATTTATAGTTGCATAAAGCTTATAAGACTATATTATTTACTATACAGTATTGACGTTTTTCAAAATCTCTATAGACTTTTTCAAAAATGATACAACACAATATGTTCCAATATGGCGATAATCCAATAAACAGAAGAAGAAAACAAACTAATTTAGTAGGAGACAACTTATTATTTAGTAATCTCAATACACCGTCCTTCAATCAATCTGCATCAGCCTTCTCTTTAGTTGAGTTATCTATAGTTCTTATCATAATAGGTCTTCTTATTAGTGCAGTAATAGGAGGAAGGGCTTTAATTGATGAAGCTAAGATTATAACTATAAGGAATGAGTTTGAAGAAATAAAATTTGCTCTATCACAATATGAAAACACTGGCAGATCTTTTATTGATATCCATAACTACCTATGTAAAACGAGTATATGGGAAGAAATGAAGGATCTTGGTTATATAGATAAGTCCAGGTATATCAGGCAGGGATGGGGTACATTTAAGTCCAAAATTAAAGGTAAAACTAATCACTATAATCTATGGAGTAACAGACAATGTTGGTCTCCGAACACCTGGTCTCGTACAGCTAAAACCTATGTCCACTATGGCGTAATGGGAGAAGGAACTACCGACGAAAAACTTCTCGACCCAAAATTTTGCAAAAAATTAGTTCAAAAGTTTAGAAGTTATTATGGTGGAGATATCGGTGCGGATATGGAAGATCGAAACGCTAGCAAAAATAGTAAATATATCTTTTCTTGTTGGTGTGGTAACAATGCTGGTTTGTATGGCGATGAATGTCAATATGCTATGAATGACAAAAGCTACGGGGCCTTTTTAGAAATAGTTATAATTGATTTTTAATACTAAAAACACTATATCTATTGATAAGTTAATTTAGAAAAAACATAGTGCATTGCGCGTCACAAAAAAGCAAAAGCTTTTCTCTTACAGGGCTTTCCATAGTTTTAATAATTATTAGTCCCCTAATTAGCACAGTAATAAGCGGTAAAGCACTAATTGATCAGGCAAAAATAAACGTAATAATACGCGCGTGAAATTGACACAATAAGAATAACTCTGCCTAATTATATAGGCAACAACAAACCTTTAATAACAAAGGCTGCAGGTAACTTAAAAATGAGCATACAACCTTTGCTAGAATGCGGATATTTACCAGACAATAGCATAATACAAAACTAATCCAGGCAGTCTACTAGGATTTAACAGTAAAAAGGTTATTTGTTATAGCGCGGGGAACGTACAAAACAAAAATGGTAAAGAAGCGTTATTCGAGGCAATGTGCTTTAAAATTCCAACGAAAACTTGTGGTGTTAATCTTGATCCGGTATTTTGTGATAAATTAAAATATATATATATAGAACATAATAAATATTTTAAAAACACTAAACTATTTGAGTTTTTAATCTAAATAGTCTAATGTTTTTTATTCAAAGCAATTGCATAAAAACTTACAACAATAAATAATATATTAATATAATAGCATACGATATGCATTACATTAAAATATTTCATATAAAGCTTCATTAAAAAATATAAGTTGTATGATTAAAGCTCAGATAAGCTACAAGATAAAATCTATTGACTTTACAATTATCTAGACCTATCATAAAAGGGAGAGCATCCTTAGCTCAGCAGGATAGAGCAACAGCCTTCTAAGCTGTGGGTCAGACGTTCGAATCGTCTAGGGTGCGCCATTGTTATTTAACGCGGGATGGAGCAGTCTGGTAGCTCGTCAGGCTCATAACCTGAAGGTCGTAGGTCCAAATCCTACTCCCGCAACCAAGTGTTTACCCAATTTTTGTCATATTCTAAGACCTTAGCGTAAGTTGGTATTTACAAATACTGCTAATTACCTTTACTGAATAAAATCACTTTCCAAAAATACTCTGTCTCATCCTTGTTAGGGCAAAAAATATATTCTGAATTTTAGCAATTAATGAATAATAGTCGGATTTAATGATGGAAGTATCTATTAGATTTACAGCAATGTGAATCACCAATACAATAACTAATGGATAAACTAGTGTCAGAACACTGTTTATAAATTGTGGATATATCTTATATTTAACAATAGTAATCTTGCTAACAGCTTTAATTCTATTTCTAGTGCTAGGATGACTAGAAAACAATGTAAAATAGCCACTATTTCCTAACAAGGATAATGTTGTAGCTGTATTTTTACCTCCACAAACTTGTGCGCTTTGTCTATCAGCTCTATATTCTATACTTTTACTAATTTGTAACTTGATAAAACTATTTACTTTTAAAATAACCTTCGAGTATACAAACATTAAGACTTTATTGAATATGTTCTGAAATAATAATATCAATCTTGCCACTACATATCCTAAAAATGGAATAAAACTTATTATTCTAACAAGAATATAATATATCCTATTAATAATGTTTCCAATAAAATAATTTGCCTTTTGGGTATTAACCAATACCAAACCAGGAAAAAAGTCTTTATTTATTATATGCGACATCTCGTGGCTTAATATAACCTTTATGTGCATAAAAAAGGCTCTTTTATCATTCTTGGAAGCATTTTTGTATAAAGAAATCAAGCTGGAAGTTATTATAACACAATTTTTTCTTAATCCTCCTATTGCATAGGCATTTACCTGCGGACTATTTTTCAATAAAAATTTAACATTTTTTTTATTAAAAGAACTCCTTACCTGCTCTAAAATAACAGCTAGTTCCGGGTAAACATTAGTTAATTTAGTACAACCTTTTTGAAATGACTTACTACTTCTATCAAAAATGTAATCACAAACAAGCAATACCAACAACACAGTACTACTAAAGACCACTGAAGATACTAAAAAAAATTTTGTATAAACGAACAAAGTTTGATGTCCTTTCAAACTACAAAATAAAATAGTTAAAGTTAAAGGAGCCAACATTATTAGGAAGTCCACAACACTCAGAATATAAACTAAAATAAACTCTAAAACTTTGACCATTATACTATATAATATAATATAAACATAGTCTAACAACTAAAATCATTGTTTCAACGGATTTTATTATTTAAAAACAAAATAACTATTTGGTAGTATATTTAGTAGGTTGTTACACTATTAGTCTATGTTTAGGCATTAAATTTCTAAATTCTTCCATAAAAATACAACGATTGACTTTTATTTTTACGATTCTTATAAGAAAATTATTCTTGGCACTTAAAGTTAGTACTTTATGTGCAAAGCAGGAGTTAAAAACTAATAGTAGCAGTTAGAACATAACAAAACTTCAACTGATATAACCCATCAGTTTTTGTTGTTGTGTTCTATAAAATATTGGAACACCAAGGATCCATAATAGATCCTAATAAATAAGGAGTTAGAATAATGAAAGAATTACAGGAGTTAAAAAAACTAAACAAAAATTTTAGAGAATTTCACAAAAAATCAGTACCTTTGTGTGCCGCAGAGAATGTTCTATCGGACTTTGTCAAAATGCCCTTGTCTCAAGATTTTCAAGAAAGATATATTATGGGAAGCTCATATAACTTTTCAAGGAAAGATAATTTTGTGGGAGCAGACTATTTATTACCTTATTACAAAATGATAGATAGGTTGGGTAATGAATTATTTCACGCTAAATACACAGACGCAAGAACTTTAACGGGTATGAATGCCGCTAATATATTAATAAGCGCTTTATGCAAACCTGGTGATAATATGATGATATTAACTACCGCTTGTGGGGGTCATGCTTCAATGAAACCAACTTTTGAACGTCTTGGTATAAATGTTATTGATGCACCATTTAAGCTTGAAGAACAAGATTTTGATTATGATCTATTAAATCAATATATAAAAGAAAAACACATTAAATACATAAATATAGCACCAAGTGATATAATATATCCGCACAACTTTAGCAAAATAGATGATTCAAACTGCGTAGTTTTATTTGATTATTCACAAATACTTGGCATCATTGCAGCAGGTTTACTAGAAAACCCATTAGATAAATTAAAAAATTCTATTCTTTATGGCGGCACACACAAAACCATGCCCGGACCGGCACATGGAATCATAATGACAAATAACGAAGACTTATACACAAAAATTGATCAAGAAATAAACCCAAAATACCTAAGAAATATTCAGATACACCAGGTAATTAGTTTGTTACACACAATGATTGAAATGAAATACTTTGGTAAAAAGTATCAAGAAAATACTATACGTCTAGCTAACTTATTGGGACATGAACTTACGCTAAGAGGATTCAATGTTACTAAAAAAAATGGTTTTTATACCCAAACACATCAGGTATTTCTTGAAATGACAAAAATTGGAATGGAAACAATGTATTATAACGCTGTAGAAGAAGGTGTAACACTTAATACTAAAGAAAAACTTATATTTAAGGGTGGTTTTGGTATAAGACTAGGTTTACAAGAAATATCAAGATATAATTGGAATGATTCTGCAATTATAAATATTGCAGACATATTACTACTAATATCTCAGCCAAACTACAACCATCACCAAGTAACTGCTTTAATTAAGGAATTACCACCAAAAAACATTCATTTTACCTTTGATCAGGAAACTTTAAACAATTTGTATGCTACATATATCGAAGAAATATAATTAACATAAAACTAGTAAGACTAATAACTATATTGTTAAGTACAGACACAATAACAGCAAGCTCTTATCTTGACATTCCCCCCAACTGAACCTAACTTTTCTTTAAAACAAACAACATATACAACACAACATAATATGTTTCAATATTATAACAATTTAAATAATCTAAAAAGAGAAAGAGAAGAAAAAATTAATAAACAACAATCTTTAACTAATTCCTTCCACAAATCTGCTTTTTCTTTAGTTGAGTTATCTATAGTTCTTATCATAATAGGTCTTCTTATTAGTGCAGTAATAGGAGGCAAAGCCTTGATAGAACAAGCTAAAGTAATTACAATCATGAATGAGTTTAATGAGATTATGACAGCTGTTCAACAAGCAGTAGTAAATGATCCCAAGGGAGTAAATAACATAGCTCATTCAAGTTGTAATAAATGGAGTTGCGGTTGTACGCCAGGCCTTGGCGTATTCAAGTATTTAACTGATAAAGGTTATTTATCTAATAATAATAGACTAGTAGAAGGAGAAACAAGTGGCTCTGGAGATAATAGAACCTTTTATTATTATAAATCTAAGATTAAGTATCATTATTGGACATTTATATCTAATTGTTATGATAGTAACATGCTTATCCATACTTTTCGCTTAGAATATCGTCGTGATGAAGAAAATACCTATGGAGATTTTGGAATTTATGTTGATGCTAAACTGGGAAGCAAAGTAGCTAAGAAGATTGTAGACAAATATAAATCTAAATTTGATGATAGAATTTCTAAATACACAACAGAGAACAGCATAGAAGCCATTAGTAAAGATAAAAAATGGCACTTTATTTTTCCTACTTATAAGCATACCGGCAAACCAGATACATCATATATCATATTGATGTGGCCAACTTTAGAAACAAATATTTAATTTATATAAAGACTCTTTACTTCATAATAGAGATGAAATATATTTAACCGGTCTAATCTTTATATGACTGGGTCGGTAATGCATAATTTTTGGAATCCATGGCATGGCTGTATAAAAAAGAGCGAAGGCTGTGAAAACTGCTACATGTATTTTCTTGATAGACAAAGAAATAAACTTGGTACAGATATTTATCGTGTAAAGAGTAATTTTGATTATCCTTTGCATAGAGATAAATCTGGAAACTTCAAAATAAAAAGCGGGGAGATTTTATACGTATGTATGACTTCAGACTTTTTTCTAAAGGAGGCAGACGAGTGGCGCAATGAAGCTTGGGATATTATGGAACAACGTCCAGATGTTATCTTCATTTTAATAACCAAAAGGCCCGAAAGAATATTGGATTCAATGCCCAATAAATTAAATTTAGACCATATATGGCTTAATGTTACATGTGAAAACCAAAAAAGAGCAGATGAAAGGATTCCAATCCTTATAAATTTACCACTTAAACACAAGGGAATTATGATAGCACCTTTTATAGGTGAAATATCTTTAGAAAGATATCTAAGACGGAATAGTTTTAATAATGTTTGGTGTGGTGGAGAAAATTATAATGGATCTAGACCCTTGTACTATGATTGGGTTAAAAAATTATCTGACGAATGTAAAAAATTTGACACAAATTTTAATTTTTTTGAAACTGGAAATACTTTTATACATAATAATCAAGAAATTAAGTTATCTTCCAGAAAAGAACAAGCTAAATATGCGTACCTTTTAAATTTAAATTACCAAAGTTCAAAAGCTTTAAACTTTAATATTTCCTCAAAACAAGAAACACAACAACTAAATCTCTTTAAACCTGAAAAGGAAATTTCGTTCTTTAAAGAACACTGTCAATACTGTACTATCCGCACATTATGTAATGGGTGCTCAAAATGCAACAAATGTGGATATTACTAAATAGTATACTAAACTTTTAGTATCTTTATACTATATATTTTTTACTTGTTCTCTAATTTGTTTCAAGAATTGTTCAACTTGATCAACATTTACTTTTAGTAAGGCTTTGTTCTTCATATCCTCTTTAAAGGATATAGATATATATAATGGCACTGTACCACTACCTACAACAGCCAATAAGCAAGAAGTATTAAGTAGATCTATTATGGTATTACCGTTATTATTATTAATGTTTGCTACAAATTTATTCGTTATAGCCTCTCCAGAAGCACTAATGTTTAGTTTCGATACCCCATTACGGACATAAAAGTTACCATTAAATTTCTCGAAAAGAGTACCTGTATCCTCTTTGAAAACCACATCAGCTGGTTTAAGATCAACAAGAACTTCGGGCCTCAAGTGAATGTTTATTAGACTTTCTTGAAGTGCATTCAAACCAAGTCCTTTTATATACATATTACCACCCACAAACTCAAAATAACTATTTATAGACCTTGAAAATTCATCAGGATTTTTCCCACTAGCCTTAAAATAACCACCTATACCTATGACGCCAGCCATTTCTGGATTTTTACGTGTTAAAAGTTTTTCAATTTCATCGATATTGTACAAACTCTTATCCAACTTCAAGGTCATAGACTTGTTTGAATTCAAGTCTACCACACCAGTAATATTGGTGTTACCTCCTAAACCTTCAAAGATAAATTTACTAATATTAACATTTCCATTATCAATACTCGACTCAAAATTAAAATCGGTAAGAAGTATATCGTTTATGACTATATTCTTAGCTTTAAGATCAAACCTACCGGAAATATTAGTAAAGGCAGGTATACCAAAAACTCTTCTAATCCAATACTTACTAGCTACACTATCGTCAGCATCTTTAGCTCCTCGAGATAAAATTCTTGTATATTTATCAATATTAAAAACTATAGGGACCAGATTACCTTCCAAAAATAACTCTTCGCAGTCAAGATTGAAATTAATTTGAGAGTTGGCTTGAACAATATCTAAATTAAAGTTTCCTGTAATTGGCTTAATTGTGCTTGTCTTAAAATTAAGATTATCTACCGATAAAAATCCTGCATTTGTAACCACATCAGCAACAAAGGTTATTTTATCTTTGAAATCATTTAACTTAATCTCTCTAGCATCAATTTTTATTAAAAAATTCTTTGGCAAATTATTCAAAAACATTAAATTAGCCTTCAAACTAAGAGCAGAATTAATTTTTGGAAACTTAAAACCCAAAGAAAAGTCACGTAATTTTAAATTAACAGCTGAATATAAGTTCTCCCCGGCAAATTTACGTTCATAATCAAAAGTCAGGCTAGACGCAAAATTTGAAATTATAGTATCATAAAAAATTGCTCGATCTTTTAGTAAAACAAATTTTGCATTAAATTCATAGGGTTCTGCCTTAATATTATCATTATCTAAATTAAATATAGACAAGAACTCTTTAATATTTGTATCTTTTATATAAATTTTATTATAACAAACATCGTTTTCTACTTGAGGAGTATTTATAATAATCTGGTTACCATTATTCTCTTCAAGGGAAAAATTATTTATTTTTAAACCAGACGCATTCAATTCTATATCAATAGCACCTGTATTGTATTTAATATCACCTAATTCAAGATCTTTTAAAGAGGATACTAAGTTTAAATTAAGTTTATCATTTCTAAAAAATAGGTCTAAGTCTTTGATGGTTTGTAAATAATTTTTACTAAATATAACCACGTCGTCTCTTTGGACCTTAACAGCATTTAGGTTGCTAGAGACTATAAAAAATTTATTTAAATTTATTCTGTTTATTTGACTGTCGATCTGTATCTTGTCATCCATCTTGAGTTTAAAACTCATTCCCAAGTCTGGAGAATCAATACTTAACTTTTGTGTCTCTAAAACCCCTTTATCAAAACGTACAGAACCACTAAAAGCAAGTTTATTTTCATTCAAGATGATATGGCTATCCTTGCTTGATTCAAACTTAAATAAACTAACAAATTCATTTAAGTTTGTGACTTCTAATTTCGTGGAAAGATCACCCTTCCATGTTTTATAATCAAAAAGATTCGCAATGGCTCCTCTATACACTAGTGAAAGCGATTTAATATTATTGGAAGAATTTTGTAGATCTAGATTTAACTTACCATTATTTCTGAAGTTAATAACTAGGTTAGACTTAATTGTATCACCATTAACAATGTACTGTAGGTTAGCTAGTGTATTTTTTTTCTTATTACATTCGATAGTGCCATTAATATCAGAAATCTCCTTCAGAATAACAGATTTGCCAGAGACAATTGAAATACCTTGTTCTTTAAGTATTAAAATAACCTTCGCACTAAAAGCATTCTGTAGTTTACTATAAAAATACCTTACAATATCTGGCAACATCTCTTTGATTTTTGAATTATCAACCGCTACAGTTTCATCTTCATAAACCTCAATTTCCTTATATCCGGCTTCTCCATCATAATTTTGTTCCAAGTTAAGCAAGCCCTTCATTTTATGTGCCAGACCACCTACCTCGTTATCTTCTATCTTAATGCTCCTACGTTTCTTAACCTTAGTAATATAACTTTTAGTTAAATTGGAATCTCCAATTACATAACTTGCCTTATCAATAGTAATTGTTTTAACTGAATAGGACCCAAATAATAAAGGAATTGCTTTAAGCTCAATTATAATATTTGGTATATTGGCATTAACATAAATATTCTTAAAAAGAATATTGTTCACAACAATATTATTTATATGCAATCTTACTTTTGGAAAGACAATAACCCGGATGTCTTTATCAATTTTGATAGATGGGCCCCTAGACTTAAGATTATAATTGTCGTTATACACTTGTAATTGTGTAGCCAAAAGAGCATTAATTTTCTCTGTAAGCCCTTTATCTCTTAATCTATATACTAGACCACCAAAAAAACTGGCTAATATTCCAAATATAATTAATAATAGTATTGTGGATAAATTAGATTTTTTTGGACTTTTCTGATTCGTCATTTAATACCTCTTTAACTAATTTAGTTATCAAACTATTAGCGTCCAACTTAGCAAATTTTTTAATACCATTAGCTAAACCTCTTAATAAAACCTCATCATGTATCAGGTTTATTAATAGCTGACTAAAGGACCTAGGATTAAAATCTGCTTCTTCTACTAAAATACAGGCCTTCTTATCACTAACTAATTTAGCATTTATATATTGATGATTATTCACAACATGTGGAGAAGGAATAAATATGGTCGGTAAACCAAGACTAAATAATTCAAACATAGTTGTAGAGCCAGATCGGCAAATAACTAAATTTGCTCTCCTATATTGCTCATTAACATTATCAAAAAAAACTTTAACTTCATTGGTTATATTATTAGCTACATAAAATTCTTTTGTCTTAATAAGATCTTCTTGACGTACCTGTTGAATTATGTGAATTTTCTTCTTTAACGAAGAATCTAAAGCTTTAAAACATTGCAAGAATTCATTTCCAAAAAAACTAGCTCCTCCACTACCGGCCAAAATAAAAATATTAAACTTTTCACCTTTATCAAAGTCTGGATACTTATATTCAAAATTAGCTATGCCACTGATTTGTCTTCTCAATGGATTCCCCACATAAGCTATCTTATCTGCGTTCTCAATGTTAAAATTATATATCTCCGGAAAACTAGTTAAAATTTTGCTAGCATATTTGGCAAACCAGGCATTAACCTTTCCTAAAACGACGTTTTGTTCGTGTAAAATAACCTTTATTCTTAAAATTCTAGCAGCCAACAAGGTCGGAAACGAAGCATAACTACCAAAGCCTATTACAAGACTTGGCTTTTCTGACCACAAAATTTTAAAACTCTTATAAAATGCCTTTAATATACTAAATATAGATTTCATGTTTTTCGTCTTCCCGGTGGGAATAGCATAATATGGTACATGAATTTGATTCTTATATTTATCTAAACACATATCACCAATTAATAATACATCTATACCATTGGCCGCTAAATCATCGGCTACAGCTAAACCTGGGAAAATATGTCCTCCAGAACCACCGGTTGTAATAACTATCTTATTACTAACGCTCATATATTCTATATTCTTAAAATCTTTGAGTTTAAAATATTATAAAATAAAATAATTTCAACAGTCATCATTTTAATATAAAAATAAGTATATGGATATAAAGTCTATTTTTTCAATTCTGCTCAAGGACTTTGCTTTAGAAAAAATTTCTAATAGAGGACAAACAGAACTAGTATATACTAATCCATATACGCTACTAGTAGCTGTGGTTTTATCAGCGCAAGCTACCGATAAAAGTGTTAACAAAATAGTCCCAGATTTATTTAAAATAATTCAAACTCCTGAAGATATGATAAAATTAGGAGAGGAAAAGTTAAAGGGTTATATTAAGTCTATAAATCTATATAATACTAAAGCAAAGAATATCATAGCGCTGAGTCATAAATTAATAGATAATTTCCAATCAAGAATACCAAACACCAGAGAAGATTTAATGAGCCTCAATGGAGTAGGTCGTAAAACGGCTAACATAATTCTAAATATTGTATACAACATACCTAGTATAGCTGTAGATACACATGTTTTTAGAGTAGCAAACAGAATTGGTTTGACCAACAAATCAACCAATGTTCTTAATACAGAAATTATACTAGATAAAATTATCCCAGATGAATATAAAATAATAACAAACCATTGCCTAGTTTTATTAGGGCGTTATATATGCCAAGCACGTAAACCAAAATGCGACTCTTGTCCTATAGCGCACTTATGTCAAAAGAATCTGTAAATAAAATAAATAGAATTATGCTAACCTACCCAACCCAAACTTGTATAGTTTTGTATAATAAATACCTCTATTCAAC
>CAZAFD010000018.1:0-15032 GCA_964484785.1 uncultured Rhizobiaceae bacterium
CGCTGCCCAGATATCCGGTATTTGCGCCGAGCAGATAATCCGTGCTGACCTTATAATATTTTGAGAGTTCAATAACGACCCAGATAGGTATTCCCCGATGGCCGTTTTCATAGTTGGAGTAAGTCTGCTGTGACACGCCAAGATATTGGGCAACTGTTTTCTGTTTGAGATCTCTATCTTCGCGCAAATCTCTGATAATTGTACGCAGCTCCTTCATTTGTGATTCAATCCCCTTCTGTATGGCAATAGGGATATAATTACCGTTTGCCATAAAATTGATAATTTTGTTGAGGATATACTTATTTTTGGGTTATAATATAATACATGGTAATCAACATAACTAGAAACTTTCTTTCGGATTAATTTAAAAAACATAAAAAACAACACTAGTTAACTTATTAATATTCCTAAAACAAGTTATATTAATTACTTTTAATATAAACAAATTTAAGAGATATACATCAATGTCTTAAAATTTAATAATTATATAAATTTACTAAGAATTAAGATTAATGTATTTTCTAGCTTCTATTAGTTCTTCAGGCGTATTAACATCGGCTGGAGCCTGCTGAACTAGTTTCATGTCTTCTCTATTGATTATTCTTGCTTTAATTGTCATACCGGCCTCCAAAGCTCTTAGTTGTTCAAGAGCTTCTCTTTCTTCTAACACTCCAATTGGCAAAGATACCATTCTTTTAAGAGAACTAGCTTTATAAACATAAACACCTATATGGTGATACATGTCTTGATTTTTTACTTTATTGGGATCTCTGGTAAATGGACAATTGGCTGCTCTTGTAAAGTACAAAGCCCTACCTTCGATTTCATTATCTCGCAAACCCATAATAATTTTTACATTGGTTGGATTATCTGCGTCTTCTTTTTTCTGAAAAATCATTCCACATGTAGCTATATCGCAATCATCCCTTTCTATCATTTCTATTAATGGTAAATTTACCAGTGGATTCACATTGAGTCCATCCCCTTGAAAATTCACTACTATATCATATTTTCTTCCATCAGGATCTATTTTATTAAGAGCTTCGGCTATCCTATCAGTTCCTGATGGTAACAAAGGATTTGTTAGGATAGCTTTTACACCAATTTTATTACATTCATCGACTATTTCTTGATCGCCCGCTGCAACATATATATCGCTTTTTATGTATTTCTGTACGTTTTCACAAACTATTTGAATGACGGTCTTGCCATTTATATCTAATAGCGGCTTGTTAGGTAAGCGCGTAGCTTTTAGTCTAGCTGGTATAATTGTAATAACTCTTGGTGTCATAATACTATTTCATACGTGTGTTGTTTAATAACCAATCTTTAAATTGATAAATGTTTTTCACCTCTACAACGTCTTTTAAATCCTCTGGAGAATCTGTTGTAAATTCGCTTCTAAACCTAACTGGCAATATACCAGCTTCTTTTGCGGCATATATATTATAGATTCTGTCATCAACCAATACGGTTTCCTCCGGTTTAGCGCCAAGTCTTGCTAGAACCTCTAACATTTTAGTTTTTTTGGTACTTCCACATTCCATACCATTCTTGTCATGCTCGACAACTTCTGTGCGTAAAAAACTGGTTAAATTTCCAAAAATCCTTTTTAATAAAATTGTTTTTTTAACAATATCAAAACCAGCTGACATTGTCATTTGTAGATAACCACGCTTGTTTAATTCTTCTAAGACTTCTCTGGTACCAGGATATAAGGGTCTATCAAAATAATAATTTCTACTTTTACAAAAAACCTTATCCAATTCCTTGCCTAGGGTAGGGTGAGTTTTCAATTCCATAGCTCCATATACTTTTGTATCTATAGGTAGAGCGAGTGGTAAATCTTTATAATCAAAACCCTTGAAATGTTTGGCAAATTTTTGATGATTTTTT
Source organism: uncultured Rhizobiaceae bacterium (assembly GCA_964484785.1). GTDB lineage: Bacteria > Pseudomonadota > Alphaproteobacteria > Rickettsiales > UBA1997 > CAZAFD01. The sequence continues at coordinate 1,897 of CAZAFD010000018.1, forward strand.
ATAAAAGCGTAATAAGCGTGGTTTAAATTGGCTAAAACACCATCTACATCCCAGAAAATGTTTTTTATAATTGGCTTGTCTGACATAGTAATTCTACTCCCTGATATTAAAACATTATTAATTTAACATTCTAAATTAGAGCCATTATATGTAACATATTAACAAGAATACCTGTTAGTATGAAGCGGTCTAATTCAAAAAGTATATCCTGATTATTTCTAATTTGTAAAAAGTTTTTTACTTTGATCATGAAATTTTTTTCTAAAAAGAGAATTAATTCGATTAATAAATTTAAGCTAATTATTTTTAATAAACTTAAATCTATAAAGAATTTAAATAATAGGCTATGTAGAATTAAAAAACCTAATTTATACAAAAGCATATTGTTGGTTAATAAATTAGCTGGCTCAGGCTGAGTATTTTCAGAGCTAGATTTTGATGAAGCTATGTTGTTAGGGTTTTTGCTTTCTGTATCAATTGTTGGTGCTGTTTCATTCTTATTATTTTCTGGCGACAATTCTTCTTGCACTTTACCAGTGTACAGTTTATAAATTCTTTCAACCGTAATATCATAAACTATTAAAGTTAAAAACCAAAGGCAAAAATTATGGCCGAGTTTGTTGTAAATTAAGCTTGTTGCCACGAATGGTAAAAGTAAATAAAAATACCCAAGCGTCTTTACATTTGATAGACTATCATCTTTGATGTTTTCTAGGTTAGTATAAAATTTGAAGCTTATATGTAATAATGTTGCCATTGTAGCTATAATAAATAAGCTATTTAAATGACAAATGATTAGAAATAATGGAAATAAAAGTACCAGTAACATAACAGTTTTGTTATAGACTATAGCTAAGATATCATCTTTATGATTTTTAGCAGTTTCGTACTTTGATTTTAAACTATCTATAATGATGTTAATTTTTTCTTTCCCCATAAGTCCTTTTCCTGTTTTTGAAAGAATCGATAGCTTTATCTAAATCTCCAGTAGAGAAAGCGGGCCAATACACGTCAGTAAAGTATAACTCCGCGTAAGCTATCTGCCATAATAAAAAATTGCTTATTCTCATGTTACCGCCGGTACGCACAATTAAGTCTGGGTATGGTACGTGAGGGTTATATGTGTATTGTTTAAAAATGTCTTCAGTGAGAGTATCCAAATTTAAACGTTTTTCAATTACGTTTTGCGCTATTGTTTTTGTGGCGTCAATTATTTCTTGTCGCCCACTATACCCGAAACAAACATTTAAATAAAAATCACTAAAGTCTTGAGTTTGCTTTTCTAAGTCTCTAATACTGGATACAATTTCCTCTGGTAAGCCATCGAGGTTGCCAAGAATCTTTAACTTTATTTTATTTTTTATGAGATTCTGTGCTTGGGTTTTGAGATATAACTTTAATAATTTTTTCAAAAAATTGACCTCTTGGAGCGGTCTTTTCCAATTTTCTTTTGAAAAAACATACACAGTTAGATACTTTATTCCTAAATCCTTCGCATGTCTTATTATCTTTATAAGATTTTTAGCTCCCATCCGATGTCCGTAACTAGCGGGTTTGCCAAATCGTTTAGCCCATCGGGAGTTGCCATCTAATATTAGACCGATATGTTCGGGTCGATTGTCTTTATCCATGATTTAGATGCTTAAAATATCTTTTTCCTTGGCGGTTAGTAGATCTTCAATTTTCTTAATATGTTGATCTGTTACATTTTGAATTTTATCGTTTGTAGCTTTAATTTCGTCTTCAGAATATGCAGTTTTTTGTTTTTTTACTTCATTAATCAAATCTTTTCTAACATTTCGTACAGAAATTTTGGCATCTTCTGCGTATTTTTTAACAACTTTACATAGTTCCTTTCTTCTTTCTTCTGTAAGTCGAGGAATGCTAATCCTTAGTGTTTGTCCTTCAACTTTAGGATTAAATCCAAGATTTGCGCTTGATATAGCTTTTTCTACAGGAGTAACCATTGATTTATCCCATACTTGTACTAATAAAGTCGAACTATCTGTTACTGTAATATTAGCTAATTGGTTTAGTTTCATGATTGAACCATAGCTCTCGACTTTTATTGTGCTTAATAAATCTGGGTGTGCACGTCCTGTACTAACGCTAGCTAGATCTCTCTTTAAAAATTCAACCGACTTTAGCATCAAATCTTGTGCTTTTAATAAAATATTTTCCATCTTTATTCTTAATTATAATTAAACACTTACTTCTAGTTAAGATATAGGCTATAAATTTTGTTTTTGCAAACAGAAATTTCGTCTAACAACTTATCTAGCATTTTTATAATATTTTGTTTTAGACTTTTATCATTTTTATTTTTTATATATATAATATATGAATCTATCAAGGCATCAGCAGTCTGTTTTATAGTTATTGCTATAGGCATGAGTACATCTTCTTTTTTTATTGGGTCAATCTTATCTGCTGTCCTTATTTCTTCTATTAATTGCTCAGATATATCGTAATACTGGATAATTTTGTTATATATCTTTCTTGCGTCTCGTTCCATTTGTATTGCCTGACTTTTTCGTAGAAGAACTTTTATTGTTCTTTATCAACTTACCAGTACTAACTTCTGTATTACCTATTTCTTTTGTATTGATATCTAAGTTGTTTTCAATTGAGTTTTCATATATATAACTACCAAGCTTATTATTCTTAAAATCTGCAAGTAATTGTGTCATTTTCGAATTTTGTTTTTTTGATACAATTTTTTCTGCTTTTTTAATTTGTTCAGCTATTATTTGGTTGGTTTGCCATTTTGCTGGCATATTTTTTAGTATGAAATACACACATTTCTCGCAATTCGAACTTACTGCTATTGTAATAGAAGATTCATTAAAATTATTCTTGAGAAAGATCTTTGCTTGATTCTCAATTAAAATTCTTACCGATTCTGGATCGGAAAATAAACAAGCTCGCATTAATGGGGTCCAGCCTTCAAAATCTTGAGCGTCCACCTTAATCTTTGGTTTATATTGTAATAGAGCCAATAAAGCTTCGTGTGACCTGTGTCTAACCGCTATATGTAAAGCGGTTTGACCAGCAAGATTAGTCTCGTTGATATTTGCATCATTATTTAGAAATATTTCTATGGCTCTTTTATCGTCATTGGCGGCCGCTTTCATTAAAGAGGTTATCTGAAATTCATTGGAAAAAATAGTATTTTTCACAGTATTATCTGCTAATGATACTTTGGTGTGTATTACAATGAAAATTAATATAGTCCACAACATAAATATAATTATTGCAATTGATACAAAATTCATAGGCAGTGTATATTCAAAAAATTTAAAATGAAATAATAAAACATTGCTTTTTTAAAAATAATTTCTACCCTGTATAAAACAGGATTCATTTGTATTTATGTATGGTTTCAAATTTTAATGTCGTATGCACCAGTGGTGGACGAAATGTTAATGTTAGACTTAGTATAGGCGAACCTAAAGCGGATCAACATCCTATATATTTTCAGAATAAATGGTTATCCAGCGAAAAAGGAGTACAAGTGCCAAATACTGTCCTAGAAGCTCTAGAAAAAATACAGAAATTAGCCTTGGAAAATAACATACCATTTGAAGATTTGTGTTCTTACGCTTTATTTAAGGTTAATGAAGATTTGTTGAACACAAAATTAGAGAATAATGAGGCTTATAACCAAATCTTAGGCTTTAATGGATAATAATAGATTTTTATTATTAAAATATAAGTTTAGATATTTCGTTAATTTTTTACAAAAATGTTTTAAATTTATTGCATTTCTACTATGTGTTGTGGGAGTGTGTTTTGTTATTTTTAGGAAAAAAAAACTTGATGAATATTTAAGTAAATTTGTTGATAGAACCTATTATTATTCTTTCTCCTTAAATAAAAATGTTTGTTCAAGATTGTATATAGATGGGATTCTATATGTAAACTATCTGGAGCTACAAAATAAAATTAACAGATATTGTGAAGAATATAACTATACAATGACTTCTTTGCAAAGAGATATTTTATTGGATCCATGGGTAAAAAATGTTACTATACATAAGAAGTTACCTGATACATTGAGAATCAGAATAAAAGAATATAACCCTTTCGCTGTATGGATAAATAATAAAGGCGAGTATAAGTTAATTGATGAATATGGCGATGAAATTAAAATCAGCAAAAAAGAAATTGGACTTTTTGAAAATCTATTAATTGTTGTTGGTGACAATTTGAAAACAGAAGTTTATGATTTGTTCAATTTGTTTTCTATTTATAGTGAAATAGCTTTTTATACAGTGAAGGCTACGAGAGTAGGAAATAGAAGGTGGAATCTGGTATTAAGAAATGGTGTGATAGTAAAACTTCCAGAAGAAGATCATAATTTATTTGAAGCGTGGAATATTTTAGATAAGCTTTTAAAAATTCCAGAACTGGATTCTAATCTAAAATTTATTGATTTGAGAATTGAAAATAAAATTTTTTTGCAGTACTCTAACAGTGCAATTAAAGAAATAATAACCATAAAATAATTTTAATTTTAATATAAAGAATGCAGGCCGTACATAACAATATTATAGCCAGTTTAGATATAGGTTCTAGTAAGATAGTTTGTTTAATAGGTTTTTTGAATACCGAGGGCCAACTCTATATAAAAGGAATTGGACACAAAGAGGCTAGAGGTATTAAAAATGGAGAAATCGATGATATAAAGACCTTAAGAAAGGCCATAGTCAAAGCTATCTCTGCGGCTGAAAGTATGGCTAAGTGTAATATTGACGAGGTTGTTGTTAACATTTGTGGTAATGGTGTTAGATCGTCTACTTCTACTTCAGAGATTAGCCTTAATAACAGAGCTATTACCAAGGCTGATGTGTTAAAAATAGCTAGCTCTTTAGAAACAGAGTATGCAAAAAATAAGAAGGAATTGATTCATTTAATCCCCACTGGTTATTATGTAGATTCGGTTAAGGTTAACAGACCTTTTGACATGGTTAGTAACCAATTTAGAGTAGATTTTAACACAGTTTATTCGGACGCTTTAAAATTTAATAATATAAAGTCGTCCCTAAAGAAAACCCCAATAAAGATTACAAAGTTTATTTATACTCCATATGCCTCAGCTTTAGCGTGTTTATCTGCTATGGAAAAGGAGTCTGGTACTCTATTGATAGATATTGGAGCTGGTAATACATCATTTGCTGTAATGCACGATAATTTGTTTATATTCGGTGGATCCATTCCTTTGGGCGGAAATATAATTACAAGAGATATTGCTACAATTCTAAAGATTGATATGGATATAGCGGAGAGAATTAAGGTTTTAAATACAAACTTGACTTTAGATAAGAATGAGGAACTAGCTACCATTCAATTAGGAACAGGTGTACCCGAGTCCTATAGTCATATTTTAAAGGTAAATAAAAAAATAATTAATAATATTTATAAAGAGCGAATAAAGGAAATAATCTTAATTATTATCGATATTTTGAAGAAAAAATCACTAGTAACAAAAGTTAAGAAGATAGTATTAACTGGTGGCAGTGCTTCCGTAAATGCTGTAGATTATTTTGTTAGTAGATTGGTTAACATTGACACAAGAGTTGGCATGCCGGATTTTAGTGTTATAACTAATAATAGTATTCAGACAACAAAAATAAGAAACCCAGTATTTTCTTGTGCCATTGGTCTTATTTTAAATATGCAAAAAACATTAAGCGCTAGACAAGAGGATTATAAAAATATGAAGAATTCCAAAATAAATAAGTTTTTTAATTCTTTAGTAAAGCTACTTATTTCATAATAAAGATGTTATTAAAATGGAAAACGACAATAAAGATATAGGTTTAAGTTTATTAAATCAAAATTATCAAATTTTAAGACCTAAGATTCTAGTTTTTGGTATCGGTGGAGCTGGAACCAATGCTGTTAATAACATGATTAGTGATGATTTTGATGGAGTTGATTTTATAGTTGCCAATACAGATGCACAAGCTTTGTGTACATCTCTAGCAAAAAACAAAATACAACTTGGTCCTAAGACAACTAAGGGTTTAGGGGCTGGTATGCAACCAGAAATTGGTCGAGAAGCCACTGAGGAAGTTGCAGAAGAGATAGCGTCCTATTTAGATGGCGCAAATATGATTTTTATTACGGCCGGTATGGGCGGAGGTACTGGTACAGGGGCGGCACCTGTTATTGCAAAAATGGCTAAAGAAAGAGATATTTTGACGGCAGCCGTAGTCACGAAACCTTTTGATCATGAAAATAATCAAAGAATGCTTGTTGCAGAGAAGGGTATTGAGGAATTAAGAAGATATGTTGATACTTTAATAATAGTACCAAATCAAAATCTTTATAAGATCGCTACAGAGACTACTACTTTAAAAGAATCATTTAAAATGGTGGACGATGTTTTAAAACTCGGTGTTAAAGGTATTACTGACTTAATTACACAGTCTGGATTGGTAAATCTAGACTTTGCAGATATAAAAACCATCATGAAAAAAATGGGAAAGTCTATGATGGGGATGGGTGAGGCTTCCGGTAAAGATAGGGCCATTAATGCAGCTCAAGCAGCTATATCAAATCCTCTTTTAGATAATAGTTCTATTAAAGGCGCAAAAGGTATCGTTGTTAATATTACTGCCTCTCCAAATTTTACTCTGTTTGAATATGAAGAAGCTACTAAAAAAATAAAGGACGAAGCAGATCCTAATGCGATGATTATAATTGGTAATGCTTTAAATGAAAATATGGGCGACAGTGTGCGTATATCCGTGTTTGCAACTGGTATAGAAGATGACTACGATCTCGGTTTCGAAGAACAAGAGGAAGAAGAAAGTCACGACAATTTTGAAGATCAATTTACTTCATTAGAAGGTGAAGAAGATACAGAATCAAGTGTTGGTTCAATCTGGAATTTTGAGGAAGAACGTATCACGGCTACCAACAATACTAGTCAGGAAGAAAATCCACTATCGTATTATTTGAAAGAACAGCAAAATAAGACAAGTAAGAAAACAGGTTTTTTTGGTAGATTTTCAGATATATTCCCAATTAAAAAAACTGAAGTAAAAAAACCTCAGATTAGTATTAAAAATGATAGTGAAGATATAGATTTTGAGGCATATATTAGTCCTGCTTATACTAGAAACCAAAGTAGCAATAAAAATAATAAATTTTAGTTAATACATATTACTATAATGCCAAATGTTGCGCGGGTTGTCATACCAGTTCCTCTTGACGGTGTTTTTGATTATTTGGTAAGCAAAGAACAAAAAGTTCAAATAGGAACCTTTGTTGAGGTATCATTCGGCAAAAAAATATATACTGGACTTGTTATAGAAATATATTCTCAAGATGGTGAGCCCAGTTTCGCGTTAAAGGAAATTTTGAAAGTTGTACCTCTGACAAAGTTAACCGCAGAAAATATTAATTTTATTAAGTGGGTTAGTGATTACAATTTAATTCCACTGGGGGCGGTTTTTAAATTTTTATTACCCCTATCATTATTTAACACCGAAGACAAAACAGTTAATAAATTTAAATTTTTACAATCTAATAATACTTTGAAGTTAACAGAGAAACAAGACAGGCTTCTTAGTTTTCTAAAAGAGAATCCAAACTCTGCTTATACAGAAAATGAAATAAAAAAGTATGTGAATATTGGGCGTTCAGTTATTAATACATTAGTAAAATATAAATACGCATCTCTTTGCAAGGAGAGGGTTTGTGAATATGATTTTGTCATAAATACAAATCGAATAAAACTAAATTCTCTAAATGCAGAACAAAATGCCGTTTTGAACCAAATAAATTCTTTAATTTCTGCATCTTGTAAGCCAGTTTTACTAGAGGGTATTACTGGTTCTGGTAAAACCGAGATATATTTTCATATGATAGCCGAATATCTGAAAACTGATCAACAAATTTTATTTTTAATACCAGAAATAGCTCTTAGTTCACAACTGGTCGACAGACTAAATACACAATTTGGTAGTAACATAGCTGTATGGCACTCAAATATATCTAGTGCTCAAAAAAGATGTATATGGCAGGGAATTTTAAACAATAAAGTTAAAGTTGTATTGGGGACACGTTCTGCGTTATTTTTGCCATTTAATAAGTTGTGTTTAATTATAGTTGATGAAGAACACGATATCTCGTATAAACAAATAGAAAATGGTTGTTACAATGCTAGGGATATGGCTGTTTTAAGGGCCAAACTGAATAATATACCGATTATTCTTGGTTCTGCTACCCCGAGTTTAGAAAGTCTAATTAATGTAGAAAATGGCAAGTACTATAAGGTTTTTCTACAGAATAGATTTGGTAAGGCTGTGTTTCCGCGAGTGCATATTGTGGATTTAAAAGCAGAAAAACTAAAGACAAATAACTGTTTTATCTCCAGGTTTTTATTAGATAAGATGACGGAACACTTGTCTGCAAAAAACCAAATTCTTTTATTTTTAAATAAAAGAGGTTATAGCCCGATAGTATTATGTAATAAATGTGGTTTTAAATTTACCTGTCCACATTGTACTTGCACTCTTACAAATCATAAAAATAAAAATAAAATGATTTGCCACCAGTGTGGTTATACTACGGAATTACCGCATAAATGTCCCAATTGTGGTGTAGAAGATGGTATAGTATTCTTTGGTATTGGTGTAGAGAGGGTAGAGGAGTATATACACAAAATTTTTCCAGATAAAAATACAGCCATAATTACTAGTGATACAGTGCTGAATGTAAACAACATGAAAAATGTTATATCAAATATTATTAATAGAAAAATTGATGTCATTATTGGCACACAAATTATTACTAAAGGATATAACTTTCCAGACTTAACCTTGGTTGGAGTATTGGATGCTGATGCTGGTTTATTTGGCGGGCAGTTTAAGGCTTTAGAAAAAACATATCAAGGACTTACTCAGGTAATTGGTAGAGTAGGCCGCGCAGAAAAACCGGGTGAGGCTATTATACAAACATATTCGCCTGAGAATATAATAGTAAAGGCGATAAAAGATAATAATAAAAATACTATAACTGAATTTGACAAACAGAATCGTCAATTAATAAATTTACCTCCATATGGTAAAATGGCTCTGCTTATAATATCTGGACGCCAAGAACAGGAAGTGTATAAAAAATCTAAAGAAATAGTATCAATAATACCATATAATACCAATATAGAAGTATTGGGACCAAGCCCGGCTGTAATTTCAAAATTAAATAATACTTATAGATATAAATTGATAATTAAAACTCCAAGTAATTTAAACCTACAAAAACTAATTAAAAATGTTCTAGCTAAAATTAGCTTGGGTAGTGTGCAAGTGAGAGTAGATATAAATCCGTATGATATTATATAATAGCTATATTATATATATTTTATGCTTATGAAGGTTAGTAATATTTCGATCTTATTCATTTTTATAAAAAATTGTGTCAAATTTACATAACAGAAGGAAGGATTTTTATTTTTTATAACAATATTGTTTTTAGGTTTAATTTAATCTAGAAAATAGTTTCAACATGATAATTGATATAGATAAATGGTTAGAAAATATTTTGGAACAGATGGAATTAGGGCTCGTGCTAACGTATTTCCGATGACGGCAGATTTTGCCTTAAGATGTGGTAGAGCTATAGGTATTTATTTAAAAAAACATGATAGTACTTCCACTGTTATTATTGGAAGAGATACTAGACTTTCTGGTATTATGCTTGAAAACGCTATAGTTGCTGGTTTGACAAGTGTTGGTATATCTGTGTTAAAGGCTGGCATTATACCTACACCTGCTATATCTATTTTAGTTAGAGAAATGCAGTGTGGCTTAGGCCTTATGATTTCTGCTTCCCATAATCCTTATTATGATAATGGTATTAAGTTATTTGACAAATATGGTAGAAAATTTCCAAACGAAATAGAAGAACAGTTAGAGGGCCTAATCGATTCAGATCTGTCAGACCAATTGGTGTTAAATGACCAAATTGGCACAGTATATACCATGGATGAAATTGATTATGCATCTAAATATTTTCAATATATAAAAGAACATGTAAAAAATATTACAAACCTTACTGGATTGAAAGTTGTTCTTGATTGCGCTAATGGAGCAGCTTCTAAAATTGCACCATTAATATTACGTGATTGTGGTGTAGAAGTGATAGAGATGTGTTGTTCACCAAATGGCAAAAACATAAACGATAATTGTGGTGCTACCCATACAGATTTTTTGCAGGAAGCAGTTATAAAAAATAAGAGTGATCTTGGTTTAGCTTTGGATGGTGATGCTGATAGGATTATATTAGTTGATGAAAAAGGTGATATTGTAGATGGAGATAAGATAATAGGCTTGATTGCTACGCAATTGTGGCAAGAAAATAAATTAAATAAGCAAAGTGTTGTTGTAACTCAAATGTCCAATTTGGGGCTGGAAATATACTTAAAAAATTTAGGTATTAATTTGATAAGAACTCAAGTTGGAGATAAATATGTGGCAGAAGAGATGTGGAATAACGATTATAGTCTCGGCGGAGAACAGTCTGGACATATTATTCTTCGAGAATGTTCGAGTACTGGAGACGGAATTTGTTGCGCTTTGCATATATTGAGTATGTTTTTTAAACAAAAAAGTTCAATACCATTTAGTGAATTTAGTAATTTATATACTGCTTTCCCGCAGGGTATTAAAAATATAGCATATAATCCTATTTTGCGTAACAAAATTGATATCCAGCTTTTAGATGAACAGCTTGATTTATTTAGAAAACAGCTTGGATCTAATGGTAGAATATTACTAAGAATTTCTGGAACAGAACCTGTTATTCGAGTCATGGTTGAAGCACATGATGCAGATTTAATGCAGGATATAATGACAAAAGCTAGCACTAAGGTTAATAATTTAATTAAACAACTATAAAAAATATATAAACACTTTATCTATTTACATAGAGTATAAATAGACAGAATGTTTATATATGACTTGCGACTTTTATTTTTTAAAATTTTGAAAAGCTTGAGCTGCCAGCTTTTTTCTTTCTTCAACACCAGGTTGTCCAAATGGATTTATATTATGTAGTTGACCTATAACTATTGTTTCTATCATTAATTGCATCATAAATTGAGACAATGACTTTTCATCGATTGTTTCAAAATTAATAACTCGAATTGGAAGATTTTTATTTTGTAAAATTTCTATTGTAGTAGAAGCTTCTATTTGTTGAATATCGTGTAATGACATATTTAACAAATAATTAAATTCCTTTTCATAAGCGTTAGAGATTTTTAATTTTATAGGGTCATCTTTATTTAAAACAAAGGTAAAAAATTTGTTTTTTGGACCATCAATATATAATTGCAGCTGACTATGCTGATCTACTGTACCCATAGCGTCAACTGGAGTAATACCAAAACCATTTTTACCCAAAGATTCGGCAAAAATTTGTCTATACCATTCTGTTAAATGTTTAAATCTATCAATATAAGGCATTATTACGGTTTCGACGATACCATGGGAGAATAACTCATGTTGTGCTAGGCATGCCTGTAAGATAAAATTATTTTTATCTTCAAGAAAACAATCTATAATTTCCATAGCTCCTTGTCTTATGGCTTTTATATTCAAACCGTCAATACAAGCCGGGAGTAGGGCTACGTTTGATAAATAAGAAAATCGTCCACCAATTTGCTTATTGTGAAAAAATATAGGTATATCTAACTTTTTGGCTAAATTTGTTAAAGGACTTTCCTTGTCTTCTGTTAAAAAAAAGAAATGTTTACTAATTTTTTCCTTACCGAGCATTTCTTCAACAATTTGCATTAATAGGAGAGTTTGCGATATGCACTCTACAGTTTTACCTGATTTACTTATTGTCAAAAAAGCAGTTCTTTCTAAGTTTAAACTTTTTATTACCGAGTTTACTGTATGTGAATCTATGGATTCCAAAATTATAACGTGTTTAGTCTTTCTAAGACTAAGAAGTGTTTTAGCTCCAAGACTAGAGCCACCTATACCAAGTAGAACAATATGTTCAAAATTTTGTCTAATATATTCAGCATTTTTAATAATTTCGTCTAAGTCGCTAGTTTCATAGGCTATTCGAAGTGCCTCCAAATCTGGTGCGGTTTTGAGTTGATCGGAGAATTTTCCCAGTATATTAGAAGAAATAGTTTCTGTAGTTTTTTGAGGTAATTTTATAATATTATAAAATTTTTGACTAAAATTTGGCATTTTTAAAGAAGAATACAGCTATTATATATTATATAAATATATATTCAAACTTTAAGAAAGCAACAAATTAAATACTTCTAAAGTAATAAATTAAATAATATTTAAGAAAACAGCTAAAAGTACAATAAATGCAAGAGAAATATGAAAAAACAAAAACAAAACAAAAATAAAACAATAAAAATTAACTTTTAAAGTAAAACATAAAAAGTTAAAAACTAAAAATAAAATAGAAAAGCTTTTAAAACAAGACAAATTAGAAAAAACTTAAAGTTAATTTTATATACTTTTAAAGTAAATCTTAAAAAATACTTTTAAAGTAATAAAAAAGATTAAAAAATTGAGCAAATAATCTACTTTAAATGTAATTTTTTTGTCGCGACTTGTTTACTTTGTATTTGTTTCCATTTAAAATTTAGCGAGTAAGAAAATTCTAATTTTATACGCTTTCGTGCGCGCGATTGTTGTAGCACTTCTAATGCGGATAACTTAATTATTTATTAATTTTAGTGGTTTGAAATGTTAACCCTTTTAAGTATTTTGACTGATATTGGTGCTTTTATAATTATACTATCCATAGTTGTTTTTGTTCATGAATTTGGACACTATATTTTTGCAAGAATAAATGGAGTTAAAGTAGAGAGTTTTTCTCTCGGTTTTGGCAAGGAAATATTTGGTTGGACAGATAAGCATTCTACTAGATGGAGCGTGTGTGTATTGCCTCTTGGCGGTTATGTAAAAATGTGGGGAGATGACGATGCTGCTTCAACACAACACAATTTATCAAAATTAAAAATGTTGACACTAGACGATCAAAAAAAGTGCCTATATTTGAGAGATCCTTTGACACGTTTGAGTGTAGCTTTTGCTGGACCATTATTTAATTATCTTTTATCTATATGTATATTTGCGTATATA
>CAZAFD010000019.1:0-13563 GCA_964484785.1 uncultured Rhizobiaceae bacterium
ATAAGAAAACTTACTTCTTTTTAAATGAGAAAAAATGCATGGCATACTCATATAAGTTGCCGTGGCACAGGAATAAAAGTTAGGAAAGTTTATTAGTTCCTGTCCTTCTAATGGTTTGTTTGTTTCACGACTGTATCCGTTTAAAGAAAAATGATCTGATCTTGCTGATTCTCCCAAAACAAAAACAACCAAATTACGTTTACCATTATCAAAAAAATCAAGCTTTTGCTCTGGATCTATGTCATCAGTAATAGATATCAGCCTATTCTTTTGAAGATAACCAGAGACTCTATCACCTATAATCTTAAATGTACCACCAATATAGTTGAATGGTATAACTTGATTAACTATTCGTTTATTTTGTCTTAAATAATAAAAGTATGGTCTATAAACAAAAAATATCGAGACATTTAAGGTAAAAAATAATAATGTCATTATCCACATCAAAAATTTACTTAAAATAGGCCTCTTAGTCTTTTTTGTATCAAGTGATATCATCTTAGTAAAGATAATACCTGGTAATACGCCTAGTAACAATATATGTAAACAAAAACCAAGATTAATAAATTCTTTCGCCTCAGTAACATCAGTCTGGAATAAATTCATCAACATATTACTGCTAATTGGTACATTGTATTTCTTCATAAAGTAATAGGCTATAGAGTTGCCAATACTAAAAAAGTACACAAAAAATTTAGCGGTTCTATTATAGAAAAATATTGAATAAGTAAAGACTAAAATATCTATCAACAATAGATATACTAAAACAGCCATATATTGATTATAATTAGCATGTATCATATGGTTAACAACAAGATGACCATACAACAAAAAAGTCAAAAGACTGAATAATATAATATAAGCATTTAATCCAAGATTTAACTTTAGCTTATTTATAAAATTTTTTATCTTTTCCATATACATTACCGTAATTCTAACAAGTTACATTCTATCTACTGGTTTTATACCTAAAAGATAAAGACATGTCTCTATACTCCTTTTGGTTAAAAATAACAAGGATAACTTGGATTTTTTATATACAGGATCCTTTTCATTATTGATATTACAAATGGTATAAAAGCTGCTAAAATCCTTAGCTAAACTATATGCATAATCAGCTATAAAGTTTGGAGATTGTTTTACATAAGAATTTTCTACTACCTCAACAAATCTCATAAGATTAAACACTAGATTTCTTTCGGCTTTATTATTTATTTGAGTAACCATATAATCAAAGGAATCATATGATTCCAATATAGAATTAATTCTAACTAAATTATAAAGAATATAGGCTCCTGTCTTACCATCAAAGGATGTAAACCTTTCTAAATCAAATATGTAATCAAGTTCTCTATAATTAATTAGATCCGCAAATTTAATACAGGCTACTGCAATATTCTTTATACACTCTTTATCTTTAACTTTAGACTTTTCTGAAACCTTCGAAATTGTTTCATCAACAAGATATCTTAAACGAACAATATCACCACTTCTAGTCTTATAGGGTTTACCATCCTTTCCATTCATTGTACCAAAAGCACAATGAATAGCCTTAGTATGATCATTGAGATAACCAACCTTTTTACCTGCCGCAAGTATCTGTCTAAAATATTCACTCTGTCTACCATCAACAACATATAAAATTAGATCAGGTTTATACTCTGTAGTCCTGAATAATAAACTAGCCATATCTGTTGTTGCATATAAAAAGGCCCCATCGCTCTTTTGTACAATTAATGGCAATAGATTATCTTCTGATAAATCTATAACCTTGGCACCATCAGACTCAACTATATAACCCTGACTAACTAAGTCATCAATCATTGGTTGAATTAAATAATGAACAGAACTTTCTCCATTAAATAAATCAAAATGACTAGAAAAAATACCACAACATATATCCCTTATATCATCTAGTGACACCTCAGAAAAGTACTCCCATAGGACTCTGTAGGGCTTGTAACCATCTTGTAATAATTTTGTAGCCTCTCTTGTTTTTTTAAAAAAATCAGGATCTTCCTTTGCCTTGGCTGCACCAAGTCTATAGATATCTGTTAATTCACTAGCACTAAGTTGTAGATCATCGATAAGATTTTCATCAAAACCAGGTTTAAAACACTTCAAATTAGGATACTTCAAACGTATTGATTCAATAACAACACCCATATTTGAACCCCAATCGCCCTGGTGCATATCACTTATAACTTCATCACCACAGAAGGAATAAATCCTTCTTAGACTTTCACCAATAACTGTAGATCTTAAGTGACCAACATGCATTTCCTTGGCTACATTGGGTGCTGCAAAATCAATAATAACTTTTCTTTTGCCTTTTTGTCTAGAGTAGCCAAGTTTATCATCTGTGATACATGCATTTATATAACTTAAAAGTATATCATTTTTAACTGTTAGATTGATAAAGCCCGGCCCATCAATACTTATACTCTCTACAAAGGATTTATCTTTAAAATATTCAAGAATCTTACTAGCTATGTCTCTAGGATTTTGATGTAAAATCTTAGCTAGAGGCATGGCGCAATTAGTCTGAAAATCACTCAAATCCGGCCTATTCGAGTACTGAAAAAAAGCAAAATCCTCATTTAAATTTAAATCTCTGAAACAGAGCTTTAATTCTTTATTTAAAAAATTATTAATCGTATTCATCATCAAGTCTTACCTATATACAATACTTCCTAAAGTTCACTATCGTTTTCTAAAACGTTTGTATCCGACCCTAGTTTTAAAACACTAAACATATTATGTCTAAAAACACCTATAAAATTGCTGAGAAATAAGTAAAATACACCAGCTATAAAAGCACTTGTTGCTATAGTACCAAGCCTAACCACAAACCTACCAGGTATATCTAAAACAAGTTTTTTACATACGACAAGTATTAGATACATAACTATAGTACAATAAAGAATCTTTATAGATTTAAATAATAAATTATCTGATATTTTGAGCTTTCCTTGTTTAACAGCTAAAAAAGATAAACAAGCCAGACTTAACAAAGAGGCTATTGCTGTTGATAAAACTATACCTCTATAACTAAAAACCTTCATAAAACAATAATTAAGTATGACATTAACTATCAAGGAAACAACTGTCATATGCATAGGTGTTCTTGTATCATTATGGGCATAGAAAATGGCCTGGACAATTTTGTTTAAGATAAATAAAGGTAAGGCAAAGGCGTAAATCTTTAGTAAACTTATAACGGCCAAAGAATCACTATAACCGAACTCTCCTCTTTGAAATAAAACAGGTATAAAATATTCAGACAAAACATAAATACCTACAGCAGCTGGTAAACCAAAAAACAAAGCCACTAAAATAGATGTATCTTGAACTTTAGCTATATCCTCATTATTACCGCTAGCTATAACTTGAGCTAGGTGCGGCAATACACCAATACTTAAAGCTGTACCTATTAAGACCAAGGGTAACTGTATAATACGATCAGAATAATAAATATACGAAATACCGCCAACTATACCGGAAGCCATAATAGTATCTATCATGGAATTTATCTGTAATACACCACAACCTATAAAACTATTTACAAATTTAGAAAAAAATAAATTTACGTTCTTATCCATCTTCGGATAAACCGGATACATAATAACTTTATTTTTTACTGAAAAATAGAAGAGCCATGCTAATTGGAGTATTCCACCAACCACAACGGCATAAGACAAGGTGTATAGTATATCTGTTTTAAAACATCCGGCCAACCAACAAAAGAATATAAAGGTTATATTTAATATAACCGGACAAATCGAGACACAGGCAAATTTATTGAGGGAATTCAATATACCAGATAAAAAACTAACAAGAGATATAAATATCAAATAAGGAAATGTAATCCTGCTTAATTTTATTGATAAAGAATATTTAGAAAACTCATGTACAAAACCAGGAGCTATTATTCTAACCAAAAAGGGCATAAACAACTCTATTATTAATGTAAATATCAATAAAGCATACAGTAATATAGAAAATAAGTTCCTAGAAAACCTCTCTGTTTCTTCCTTACCATCCTTCACTAGACCATTAGAAAACATCGGCACGAAAACTGGATTAAAAGCACCTTCCGCAAAAACATTTCTAAACAAATTCGGCAGTTTAAAGGCCGTTAAAAAAACATCAGAATTTACCCCTGTTCCAAGGTACTTGGCAAAGAACATATCCCTAATAAAGCCAAAGATTCTGACTATTAAAGTACAAATACTAACAACAAAGGAGTTTTTCAAAAAATTCATTTTCTCTTCTTGATTTTACATAACATAAATCTATCATTTCGATAATAAATGGTATTTATATAAAATAAAGTATCAAATGGATTTTTTTTTATATTTCTTGATATCGGTATTTTTTACTATACAAACAGGTATCTGTAACGAAGACCTAAAACAACAGACCACCACAAATCAAAAAACAAATTCTGCACAATTAGAACAACTAGACCTCAATGTGCTCCAAACAGCTAATAGCCCTATTCTGACCGAAACAAAAGAAGATATAGAACATAAAAAAATATATGAAGAAGAACTAAAAAGAGCAAAAAAAGCTAATATATCAAAGGATATTGATGAAGCCGAGTATTTTAATATTACAGATACCGGAGTCAATAAAGAAGATATAGATTTTGAAAAGTACAGAAAAATGATTAAGGATACGAGATTACAACTACCAGATGTAGAAAACAATCAAGATACTACACCAACTCTATATCCCACAGAAAAACAAATTAATAAGTTTACAACAAGCGATATACCAAGCGAATTGTTAAACAATACTAGAAGTGACGATAACAAACACATACCCTTAATTCTGTCAACAGGTGATCTGCAGAGTATAGCCAAAACAGCTATTGATAATGGGGACTTAAATGTAATTAGAGGTATAGTAGATCTTACAAAAAATCCAGACTACCTTCTAGAAAATGGCCAAACACTTTTAAACTATACGGCCGCTACACAACACGAAGACATTCTCAGATATCTGATTTATAGTGGTGCTAATCTTAATATACAAAATATCTTGGGTAATACAGCATTGCACAATGCTATTATGCAAAACCAAAAGTATGCAATAAAGTTACTAGCTAAAAATAACGCTAGATTAGATATTTTTAATGTATATGGCTATACACCTTTAATGTTAAGTATTGTAGAAGGCAAGAACGACATAGCTACTTACCTAATAGAATTTGAGCAAAACTTCTCTCAAGCAAATTCTAGAGGTGAAACTGTTTTTGATTTAGCAGAAAAATATAATAGAAGCAAGGTAAGGGATCTTTTATTACAAAAACTCAATAAACAGTCCCAATCTAAATAAATCATATTTAGCATCATCAGGCTAAGTAATTTATTATACACAAAATTGTTCAACTTTTTACAAGCCTGCGTAATAATCACTCTACTATAATTTCTTCAGAATCATAATATATGCTATAAGATATACGCCTAAAAACTTTGTAAAAACTATATAAATTTTTAATACAAAAAATGAATTTTGATTATTGAATTTTACTTCAAATATCTTACCATAAGATATAGCGAGTTAATGTCAAATTATTAATTTATTATTTTTTATACAATGTCTAACGTGCCACATGTCCCAGTGATGGTAGAGGAGATGCTTAAACTTTTACAACCCAAGAAGGATCAAACAATTCTTGATTGTACTTTTGGTGCTGGTGGTTATACCAAGGCTATTTTAGACATTGCAGACTGTAAGGTTATAGCTATAGATCGTGATGAAAAAGTAAGACCCTTTACAGAAAATATAAAAAACACTTACGGAAATAGATTCCAATTTCTTAATATATGTTTTAGCCAAACTAAAGATTTTATAAGCGAAAGTAGTTTAGATGGAATAGTTCTTGATCTTGGTGTATCCTCCATGCAGCTAGATAATGGAGAACGCGGCTTTTCTTTTAACAAAGAGGCACCATTGAGTATGGCCATGGGGTTAAATAAGATCACGGCACACGAAGTAGTGAATTCTTATCCATCAGAAAAACTAGCAGATATAATCTATACTTATAGTGACGAAAGTAAAAGCAAAAAAATAGCAGAAGCTATTTGTTGCTATAGACAAAAACAAGCAATAAATACTACTCTAGAATTAGCAGAAATAGTTAGCGCTTGCTATCCAAAGGGTTACTATAAAATTCACCCAGCTACAAAAACCTTTCAAGCCATAAGAATTTATGTTAACAATGAAGTCCAAGAACTACAAACAATTTTAAATGACTCCATAAATCTGTTAAAAACAGGTGGTAGACTTGTGGTAATAACATTCCACTCGCTTGAAGACAGAATTGTAAAAAATTTTATAAAAGAAAAGTCGGATCTAAATACAGAAAAACTAAATAAATACAAATCAAATACGCAACAACACTTTGTGTTTAAGGTTCTCACAAAAAAACCTATAATGGTTTCTGATCAAGAAGTAGAAAAAAATGTTAGATCTAGAAGTGCTAAATTGAGAGGAGTCATAAGATGTTAAAAGCAATCAGACTAATAAAGTATTTTTTAATAACATCATCTGTATTCCTATTGTTTAGCCTCTTAAGTGTAAAATTTATTTTATACAAACAAAAGATTAATATAAGGGGTATAGAAAAGGAAATAGCTCTTCTTCACCAAGAAAATAATGTTTTAGAAACAGAATTAGCCTTTTTAACAAACCCAACAAGGCTACAAGCTATATATAAAGATTTACAGAACTTGCCTCAAATAGAGGTTGTTGCAAATTTAACCAAGCAAACAAAAGTATCCGTAAATCAGATTAAAAATATAAATAGGTTGAAAGAGTATTACTTAGCCAAAAGTAAGTCTTTACAAAAAAACAAATCCTTTGCTACTTCTAAAAATGATAAAGACAGATAATCGCTTTAGACAATACATAATCATATTTGCACTAATCACGTATTATATTCTTGTTGCAACCAGATTATCTCTCTTCACTATACAACATTCCAAAGACAGCCCTAAATCTGGTCTCCATGATGCTATACCAAAAAGAATAGATATAGTGGATAAAAATAATGTCTTAGTGGCTACAGATATTGAAACTAGATCATTTTACTTAAATAAATCTTTAATAGACAATCCAGCCCAAATAGCCAAGCAAATTTCAAATGCATTACATTTAGATAAGGTTACTATACATAAAAAGATTATAACAAAAACAAAAACCAATCTTATTCTTATAAAACGCCATCTGACACCAGAAGAAGAGTTAAAAATTAAAAAACTTGGTATAGCTGCCACCATTTTTGAAAAGGATCTCCTGCGTTTTTACCCGCAAAATAACCTGCTCTCTCATATAATTGGTTATACAAATATAGATCGCGAAGGTATGACTGGTATAGAAGGATACTACAATAACTATTTATCAAATCCATTTAACACTCCTTTAAAACTAACACTAGATATAACACTTCAAGCCGCAATTAGAGAAGCAAGTTTAAAAGCTATAGATAAATATAAAGCAAAGTTTGTTATAGCTATTTTATCAAATGTTAAAACAGGGGATATATTAGCAGCAGTATCCGTTCCAGATTTTAACCCAAATAAAATAGCGGAAAGTAACCCTGATAATATTTTTAATAAGATTACTTACGGCCTATATGAAATGGGTTCTGTTTTTAAAATATTTACCATAGCCGCAGCCTTTAATCATAATTTAATAAAAAAGGATACATTAGTAGATGTATCCAAGCCAATTGAATATGGTACTTTTAAAATCAAGGACCTATCACATATTAAGAAAAAAATATTAACTGCCGAAGAAATCTTTGCTCTATCTTCCAATATAGGAACAGTACATATTTCTAAGATGCTTGGTACAAAGAGACAACTAAATTTCTTTGAAAACCTTGGTCTTCTAGAAAAGGTAGACACAGATCTAAATGAAGTAGCATTTCCAATGCAACCACGTATATGGAAGGAAATTAATGCCTATACAATATCATATGGTTATGGGCTTGCGGTAAGTCCGTTAAACTTCGTAACAGCTGTTAACGCTATTTTAAATAATGGTACTCTCATTACACCTAGATTTACCTATAACAAAAGCCAGAACCAAAAACAGATAACTAGTCATCGCACATCAAAGATAATAAGAGAATTATTTAAGACTACAACAATTAAAGGCACCGGAAAACTAGCAAACATTAATGGTTATAATGTCGGCGGCAAAAGTGGTACAGCAGAAAAAATATCCAAACATGGTAAATACGACGAAAGTCTTAACAAGGCATCCTTTATAGCCGCCTTCCCAATAGAAGATCCACAATACTCAATATTTGTTTTAATTGATTCAGGCATAAATCCTTTTAGCGGTAAACCAGGAACAGGTGGCTCTATAGCAGCTCCACTAACAGGAGACATAATCAGAAGCACTATACCTCTTTTAAATCTAGAACCAAGAAACCAAGAAATTTAGACTTGCCAAATGGCGCGAATGACGAGACTTGAACTCGCGACCTCCTGCGTGACAGGCAGGCGCTCTAACCAACTGAGCTACATCCGCGTGGTGGGCGATACAAGACTCGAACTTGTGACCCTCTGCTTGTAAGGCAGATGCTCTAACCAACTGAGCTAATCGCCCTCACTGTTTAGTGATTGTACTAGACAAATTTTTATAAGTCAACTTATATTTCGCAAAGTAACTCTTCTTTAATTTAATCGTTTTTTTAATAAATCGTTCGCCATTTTAGGATTAATTTTTCCCTGACTAGCCTTCATGACCTGTCCAACAAAGAAACCAAATATTCTCTCGTTACCGCCCTTGTACTCTGCTACTTGCTTGGCATTATTTTGAATAATGTCATCAATAAGCTTATTTATCTCTTCCTCATTGGAGTCTTGTTTTAAACCTCTTTCTTCAACGATTTGTTTTGCACTTTGCCCAGTTTCAAGCATTATATCCAAAACTTCCTTAGCAATCTTGCCAGATATAGTATCTTCAACCATAAGATCTAATAGTTCTATTAACATCTCTGCTGTTACAGGACTTTGCGCAATACTTATAGCCATTTTGTTAAGCCTACCAAAAAGTTCAGATGTTAACCATGTAGTCGATAACTTTACGCTATGCTTTTGTATTAGCTTCTCAAAAAAGTTAGACACATCCTTGCTAGATGTTAGCACTGTAGCATCATAGTCTGATAAACCAAGTGTTTCAATATACCTTCTTTTCTTAACATCAGGTAGTTCTGGCATTTCACTTCTAACATCTTCAATAAAAGCCTCATCTATAATCAAGGGAGCCAAATCTGGATCAGGAAAGTATCTATAATCCACGGTATCTTCTTTACTTCTCATACTGCTTGTAGTACCAGTCAGGGCATTAAACTTTCTAGTTTCCTGTTTAATTTTTATGTTTTGCTCTAACAGTTCAACTTGTCTGTGTGCCTCATAGGTAATGGCTATCCCAACATTCTTTATAGAATTTACATTTTTTATCTCACATCTTGTGCCAAAAACCTTGCTACCAAGAGGCATAACTGAAACATTCGCATCACACCTCATACTTCCTTCGTCCATATTACCATCGCATGTATCTAAAGCTCTCACCAAGGCTCTGAGTTTTCTTAAGTAACTCATGGCTTCTTCAGGACTTCTTAAATCTGGTTGTGACACAATCTCTAACAAGCAAACACCACTTCTATTAAGATCTAAAAAGCTATATAAGGGATGTTGATCATGCAATAATTTAGCAGCATCTTGTTCTATGTGGGCCTCACGTATACCTATTTTTTTACATGTGTTAGTTTCGTCTTCAATTTCCAACCAACCATCTTTAATAATTGGGTAGAAAAACTGGGTTATCTGGTAACCAGAAGGCAAATCGGCATAAAAATAATTTTTTCTATCAAATACAGACTTAAGATTAAAATGTGCATTTAAACCTAAACCGGTTTTAACTGCTTGTCTAACCGCATTCTCATTTAAAACAGGAAGTTGTCCAGGCATAGCTGCATCATAAAAAGATACATTAGTATTCTGTTTCTTACCAAACTCTGTGGAGCTTCTAGAAAATAATTTGGATTCTGTTTTAAGTTGACAATGTACCTCAAGGCCAATCACAACTTCCCATTTACCGGTTTTTCCTTCTATAATATAAGACATATTAAACAATTAATAAAAAAGATTAGGAATATGATATTAAGACTAAAAATAATTTCAATTAAAAAGTGCTTTACTTTTCAACAAGAAAGATCTACTATCGTTTCTTGGAGTAAGAGGGCATTTAGTTTGCGAATGAATCAGATCTGAAAAGAAGCAGTTATAAGTAATACTAATTGGGTTTCTTACTCCATTCTTTTTTCTTCTAAAAGACCAATATAATCATCGCATTCCTTCTTGATCACATTTCTCATTAGATATAGTCCTATAACATTTGGAATTGATATAGCCAAAAAGAAGTTTTCACTAATAATCAGCAATTGATCTAAATTTAAAAAACCAGATAAAAAAATCGCTAAAGAATATAGAAAATAACAACCGTAAAGATACTTACCATCAAATAAACCTATCCATATATTCTTTAAATAATTAGCAAAGCTAATTATTACACAACATGCTATCATTAGCAATATAAAACTTATTATATGTGGAAACCAACTACAAGCAGCACTAAAAGAATTTTTAATAAGGACAACACCATTACCATGTGTAGAATCTAGATACAAACCACCGATTACAACAATTAAACCATTTAAGAAACTAAAAAGCATCGTAGAAATACATGGGTTTAAAGCAGAAACAGCTGCCTGCTGAACAGGATGTTGAGTTTTAGCTGCACCATGCGCTATACCTAGATTACCTAAACCAGCTTCATTCGACATAAAGGAACGCCTAGCCCCCATAACAATAGCATAACACAAACCAGCTCCTACCGCTTTAAAGTTGAAGGCTTCTTTCAACATAAGCAAAATAGCACTAGGTATTTGCCCTAACCTACTAATAATAACAAAAAGTCCCATAGTACTGTATATTCCTATCATTAGTGGTATTATTTTTTCTATAACTCTAATACTAGTTTCTAAAGTACTTCTAATCATTAAGAAGGCAAAAACGCTTAAGATTAAGGGTAATACATAAAGACTACCAGAAGAAGATATATAATCACTGGCCACATTAATAGCTTCATGAGCCTGAAATGTAGCTCCCGAAGTTACTATTCCAACAACAGATAATATAGAATATGCGCTGGCCAAAATAAAACCAAGTTTTTTTAGGCCAAGATCAGCCAAACCATATCTCAAATATCTTAAAGGTCCTGATTCAACATCATCACCATTAATTCTTCTATATTTTAAACTTAATACCACTTCTGAAAACACTAGATTCATACTGAAAAAGCCGAAAATCATAATCCATATAATACTACCAGGACCTGCTAAACTAACAGCTATGGCAATTCCAGCTATGCTACCAAGACCCATAGTAGAAGAAGCCCCCATTAATAAACCTTGATAAGGCTTTATTACACCTTGTAACTTCTCCGAATAAAACTTACCCTTTAAGACATCAATAGCATGTTTGAATAACCTTACATTTGGAAAACCCAGCTTCACAGAAAAATATACAGCGACACAAATTAACCATATAACGATAAGAGGAAAATGGCAAATCTCATAGAATAATATCTTATTTAAAACCTTTGCTACTATTAAAAATAAATTAAGCCTATTTATATCCATTTGTGTCTTTGAATGATGCATGTGTCAGTCACTGTATAGAAATAAATATAATTTACAAGCCATAAAATATCTTGTAAAAGAGAAACCAATGATTTAAAATTTTCCCAATTTATTCTAATTAACAAAGATTTTATGACAAAACCTGTTGTTTTATGTATATTAGATGGTTGGGGTTTAACTGACGATAAGAAGTACTCTGCTATAGCCCAGGCAAATACACCATTTTTTGATTATTTAATGCAAAAATATCCGAATTCCAAGTTAAACGCTTCCGGTAAGTTTGTGGGTCTTCCAGAAGGCCAAATGGGAAACTCGGAAGTTGGACATATGAATATTGGAGCAGGTAGGATCGTCTTACAGGACTTACCTAGAATAGATAAATGCGTTGCTGAACATCGCTTTTTAGAAAACCAAATAATAACTAAAACAATAAGACTTACAAAGAGCGGTAGTGGTAGAATTCATTTACTAGGACTTTTATCTGACGGTGGAGTACATTCTCATATAAATCACATTATAGAATTAGCTAAGACATTAGCTAAAGAAGGATTAGAGGTATTAGTGCACGCCTTCCTAGATGGTAGAGATACGCCTCAAAAATCAGCAGAAACCTATATTCAAAACTTCATAAAAGAAACAAAATCATTTTCTAATATAAAGTTGGTAACTATAGGCGGTAGATACTATGGCATGGATAGAGATAAAAGATGGGATCGTATAGAAAAAGCCTATAATGTTATTGTAGAAGGTGATGGAACAAACAAGGATCCTTTTAAAGAATTACAAAATTCCTACGCAAACAATATAACAGATGAGTTTGTAGAACCAAAAGCTATAAATAAGTATAAGGGCATGAAGGATGGTGATAGCTTTATCTTCTGCAATTATAGAGCGGATAGAGCTAGACAAATAACTATGGCTCTTGGCAAAGAAGACTTTAACGAATTTCAAAGACATAAAGTAATTAAATTTTCTGCCAAGGTGCAAATGACAGAATATTCTAGTGAACATAATGCTTTTTTAGATACAATTTTTGGACCAGAAGATATTAAAGATTGTCTCGGAGAGGTTATATCAAATAAAAAATTAAAACAATTAAGAATTGCAGAAACAGAGAAATATGCTCATGTAACGTTCTTTTTTAATTGTGGCAGAGAAACCCCATTTAACGGAGAGGAGCGCATTCTTATCAAGTCTCCAAATGTAGCTACATACGACTTACAACCAGAAATGTCTGCAAATCCTGTTTGCGATAATCTAATAGAGGCTATTAAATCAGATAAATTTGATTATCTAACGGTTAACTTTGCAAATCCAGACATGGTTGGCCACACAGGAATTATGGAAGCCGCAACCAAGGCATGTGAAACAATAGATATCCTATTAAAAAAACTAGTTGAGACTGTTTTGCAGAAAGATGGAACTATCTTTATTACAGCAGATCACGGTAATATAGAAAAAATGTTTGATGAAAAAACAGGACAGCCACATACCGCACATACAACAAACCCTGTACCTTTTATTTATGTATCAAATAAATCAGTGGGTAAAAACATTAAAGATGGTTCTCTATGTGATATAGCACCAACTATATTAAAGGAAATGCAAATAGAGCAACCAAAATTAATGACTGGCACAAGTTTAATATAAAGAACTATCAAAGGAATCAAAAGATTCCTTTGATTACATTCAAAAGATTAAAATTCTTCAAAATAACAAAATCACTATTTTTAGTAAGTATCGAATAATAAAATCCGATACAACTAGAAAAACGTATCGATAACCTACCCAACCCAAACTTGTATAGTTTTGTATAATAAATACCTCTATTCAAC
>CAZAFD010000020.1:0-12738 GCA_964484785.1 uncultured Rhizobiaceae bacterium
GTAAATAAGTAAATGATTGTATAAGAAACCGCCCTTTGTACACATAACTAATACATATGTATTAGTTATGTTACTGTATAAAATATATTTTCTGTTGTTTATATATTATATATTACGTGATGTAGTATAAGAAAGGTCTCTATTTGCTAATACTAAACAATCGTTTAATTGATATGTTTCTGGGATGCCGGCTGGACATAATTTCATTGCGGGCATTTCAACAACAGATTGTTTGTGTGTTAGCGCTAATGTTTTGTGTAAAGGCAATAAGTTTGTGCCCATAGAATTTGCTTTAGCTTCAGTAAGTTTTTTTACTATTTTTGGTAGGTCACAATGCATGTTTTTGCTGATATCTTGAGATTTGTTTGCATGAAATCTATTCATTCCACTACATATTTGTGCGGCAAGACTAAACATACCTGAAAATGCAAGTAATACCACCGAGGCTATACCAAAGCTATGTAATGTTAACAAGAAGATTGCAAAGAATACTACGGTTTTTACTGCAGATATTCTAGCTCCTGTAGCGGTAAGTCTATAAAGCTTATCATGCTTAAAATAACTTTCGATAGTTTTGTGAGATTGACGTTCTAGTTTATTTATAGCTTGATTTCTAATAGTTGGATCTGTTATTTGTTGTTCTATTTTGCGATGGTTGTCAATATATTCACACATTGCATCAACAAGTTCGCTGCATAATACATTTGTGTGATTGGGGTCTTGACTAAAAATAGTTTTTGCTATTTCTGAAAGAGGTTTATGAAGGTTGTCTATTTGCTCATATGCCTTTACAGGATCTTTTGTGTCTAAATATAAAGCCTTGAAACAATCTATTAATCTGTTTAGCTCCTTCTCGTTCTTACTTCGAGAAATTTTATTTAAAAAATATCTATAAATTTTTAAATATTCTATCCTATCCTCAAAATCCATATCTTGATCTTGTGCTATAAATCTGATGGTTTCACGAAAAGCAGGATCGTTAGTCAAGGCCGTAATAATTGGAGAAGTGCTTGGGTATACAGGTATTTTATCCAATACCTTTTTATAGGCAGCTTGAAGCTCTATTTTTTTATGAATAACCTCTTGATAAGGAGTTATATTAGGTAACTTGTCTGCAAGTTCTTGCTGCAATACTACAGTTTCTAGAGTTGCTCCCTCTAGTTCTTGTCTAGTTTCCATAAATAATGTAATTAGTTGTTAAATTCATTTCAAATAGTATATTACAAAAAATCGATTGGTGCAAGCAATTATTTGCTAATTTAATAAAAAATTAATTTTGATTTAAAAAAATATTGTATATTATCTAAGGCAATTGATCAATTTTGTTCTAAAAGCATATAGTGTGTAAATTTATACATTTAAGAAACCATAGCGAGTATTCTCTTTGTAGTGGAACTATAAGATTAAAAAAGTTAGTAGCCTTATCCAATAGCCTAAAAATTCCAGCAGCAAGCATAACCGATTGTCATAATCTTTTTGGGGCCCTGGAATTTTCCATGGCAGCAGCAAAAAATGGAGTACAACCAATTGTAGGTTGTGAAGTAATAATAGATGGAAGTAATTTTTTATTTAATAGCTATAGTGGATTGCGAACTAATGAGCAAAGAGAAGAAGGTTTGTGTAAAATAGTCATTTTAGCTAAGACCGATCAAGGATTTTTAAATTTAATAGCCTTAATTAGTGATAGTTATATTCATAGGCAGAGCGCTATAGATCCTCATATAACCTTGGAAGCCCTAGAAAAACATAAAGAAGGTCTAATTATTCTATCTGGTGGTCCGGAGGGAATATTGGGTAAGGCCATTTTGAATCAATCAAAAAATTTAGACGAAATAACTCAATATTTTTTAGATAATTTTAAAGATGATTTCTATATAGAAATTCTAAGACATGGGCAAGAAGATGAATTAAATACAGAGGATAAGTTTTTAGAACTGGCTTATAAATATAACATTCCTTTGGTGGCAACAAATGATTGCTATTTTTTAAAAAAAGATATGTTTGAAGCACAAGATGCTTTATCGTGTATTGGCGCTTCAAAATATGTTACTCAAACAGATAGAAAAAGATTAAGTCCTGAACACTATTTTAAATCGGAAGAAGAAATGATAGAGCTCTTCCGAGACTTGCCAGAGGCTATCGAAAATACTATCGTAATAGCAAAAAAGATACATACATGTGCACGTACTAGAAAACCAACCTTTCCTCATTTTGATTTGCCAGAAGGAGTTACTGAAGCAGATGAAATGATTAGACTTAGTAGATTAGGTCTAGAAGAGAGATTGGAAAAAAAATTTTTATTGGAACAAATTACGGATCTTAAGGAACAGGAGATTGTTAGAAAACAATATTTTGATCAGTTAGAATTCGAGATTAATACCATAATTGGTATGCACTTTCAGGGATATTTTTTGATAGTGGCGGACTTTATAGTGTGGAGTAAAACGCATGGTGTGCCAATAGGGCCTGGTAGGGGTTCTGGAGCTGGTTCGGTAGTAGCTTGGGCTTTAAAAATTACTAACCTTGATCCCATTAAATTTTCTTTATTTTTTGAGAGATTTCTAAATCCAGAACGTGTTTCCTTGCCTGATTTTGATGTGGATTTTTGTCAAAGGGGTAGGGCTAGAAGTATAGAATATGTTCAGGAAAAGTATGGTAAGGATATGGTTGCCCAGATTATTACCTTTGGAAAACTTCAAGCCAAGGCTGTAGTTAAAGATGTTGGTAGAGTTTTACAGATGGGATATAGCGAGGTTGATAAAATTTCTAAAATGATCCCCTTTGGCAACACCCTAGAAGAAGCTTTAGAGCAGGATGATGAATTAAAGAAACAAAGGGCCACCGATCCGGAGATACAAAGATTGTTGAATATTGCTTTGCAATTAGAGGGCTTAAATAGACACACATCTGTACATGCAGCAGGTATAGTAATAGGTGACAAGCCATTAAAAGAAATTTGTCCTCTGTATTACGATGATAATTCGGATATGCCTGTAACTCAGTATGATAAAAAATATGCCGAAGAAGTTGGTCTGGTAAAATTCGATTTTTTAGGTCTTAAGACTTTAACTACCATTAAAGATACAATAGACTTTATTAAGGAAATTAGAAATGTTGATGTAGATATAGACAATATACCTCTGGATGATTCTGGAGTTTACAAGATGTTACAAATTCCAGACTCTATAGGGGTTTTTCAAATTGAGTCTAGTGGAATGCAGGGTATGTTAAAACAAATAAAACCCGATAATATAGAAGATATTGTAGCTCTTATTTCACTTTTTAGACCTGGCCCTCTAGAAAATATTCCTGTTTATATCAAAAGAAAGCATGGCGTAGAAAAGGTTGAATATATGCATCCCAAGATGGAGCCTATTCTTAAGGATACATTTGGTATAATTATATACCAAGAGCAGGTGATGAATATAGCTAAAACATTAGCAGGCTATACCCTAGGTGGTGCTGATTTATTAAGAAGAGCCATGGGTAAAAAGATTAAGGAGGAAATGGATAAACAAAGAGCTGTATTTGTTGAGGGCTGTAGGAAATTTAACGATATTAACGAAAAGCTTTCGAATGAAATATTCGACTTGCTTGCTAAGTTTGCTGAATACGGCTTCAATAAGGCTCATGCAGCTTCTTATGCAGTAATTAGTTATCAAACTGCCTATTTAAAATACCACTATATGGTAGAATTTTTGACGGCCACCATAAATATGGAAATAGGCTTAACGGATAAGGTTAGTTTCTATTTGCAAGACGTCAAAAAGCACAATATTAAAATATTAAATCCTGATATTAATAGATCTTACGCCTATTTTAGGCCGGAACTGATTGATATGACTGATAAGTATGAACCAGAGATAACAAGATATCATAACAATAAAGAGATAGCTATTAGATATGGCTTAGGGGCAATTAAGGGTGTTGGAATAGCTGTAGTGGATGAAATAGTAGCAGAGAGGAATAAAAATGGAGAATTTAAATCAATTTTTGATTTTTGCGAAAGAATGGATCCCAAGATCGTTAATAAAAAAACAATAGAATCTTTAGCTAAATGTGGTGCGTTTGATTTGATTCATTCTAACAGAAGACAGATAAGTGATTCTTATGAAATATTAAGCAATTACTGTAAGTCTCAAAAACAGGACGATAATTCTAAACAGATTAGTCTCTTTGAGGCTTGGGATATTGGTGTTAAAAATTTGCCAAAACTAGTGAATATACCTGATTGGGAAGGATATGAAAGAACACAGGAAGAGTTTAACGCCTTTGGTTTTTATTTGTTAAACCATCCTCTTAGTTCTATAGAAGATCAATTAATTCGTAAAAATATAGTTTTTTCTAAAGAACTAGAAGATCCAGCAATAGAAGATAATTGTACTATAAAAGTTGCTGGAGTTATAATTGCAACATCAATCAAGGCCGGGCCAAGAGGTAGATATGCTTATGTGACGCTATCCGATAATTATGGTTTATTTGATGTTGGTATTTTTAATAATGATTTGATTACTCCAAATAAGGATCTTTTAAATGAAAATGCCCACAATCACGTGGTTTTTATATGTAATATTAGAAAAGATGATAGTGGAACAAAACTTGCGGCTAAGGAAATCATAACTCTTGACGATTTTATAAAGAATTTTCCAGTAGAAAATAAAATAATTAAGCCTTCTACGCGGAATTTTAACAAAAAGTCCTTATATGCCCATGAAGAAAAGATTGCTGCCCCAATAGAATACTATCAAGGTATAAGAATCTATATTCAGAACGAAAGGCAATTAGAACAGGTGTACAGAATAATATCTAATTGTGTGGCTCTTGATAAGGAAAAGTTTACCAAGATTACTCTTACTATAGAAGCAAATGGTACACAAAAGGACGTTACCTTACCGGACAATTATTTTATTACACCACAAAATCTATATCGATTGAGGTTTACGACAGATATATCTAGAATTGATAAAATATAAAATATATGATGATTGGATTTATATTCGTACAAATTTTATATAAGTAATAAACGATGACTACTAGATTGCTTTTTAAATTGATCTGTGCTTAAATAAATACACATTTTTAATAAAAAATAGTGTTGTGACAGAGGAAAAAAACAACGATAGAAGAAAAGCACTGGACGTTGCTCTTGCTCAGATAGATAAGCAATTTGGTAAGGGATCTGCCATGAGATTTGGACAAAAACCTATAGAAGATATAGCAGTGATACCATCTGGTTCGTTAGCTATTGATGCTGCGTTAGGTGTTGGTGGTTATCCACGTGGTAGAATAATTGAAATATTCGGCCCAGAAAGTTCTGGTAAAACAACTCTTACTTTACATGCTATAGCTGAAGCACAAAGGCAAGGTTTAACTTGCGCTTTTATAGATGCGGAACATGCATTTGATCCTGTGTATGCTTCTAAATTAGGATTAGATTTAAATGAACTCATTATTTCACAGCCAAACTGTGGCGAAGAAGGACTAGAGATTGCTGATACATTGGTTAGATCGGGGGCAGTTGATCTTATTGTTATAGACTCTGTTGCTGCTTTAGTACCTAAGGTTGAACTAGAGGGAGCCATGGAAGATAATCAGATGGGACTACAGGCTAGATTAATGAGTAAGGCTCTCAGAAAGATTACTGGTTCAATTTCTAAAACAAATTCTACAGTTATCTTTATTAACCAAATCAGAATGAAGATAGGTATAATGTTTGGTTCTCCAGAAACTACTACTGGAGGTAATGCATTAAAGTTCTATGCTTCTGTCAGAATAGATGTTAGAAGAACTGGTTCTGTAAAAAATAAAGAAGAAGTTACAGGAAATGAGACCTTGGTTAAAATTGTAAAAAATAAGGTAGCACCTCCTTTTAGAACGGCAAAATTCGAGATTTGTTTTGGAGAGGGTATTTCTAAAACTGGAGAGGTAGTAGACTTAGGTGTTGCTTATGATATCATAGATAAATCAGGTTCATGGTATTCGTACAACGATCAAAAAATTGCTCAAGGCCGAGAAAACGTTAAGGAGTATTTAAAAAATAATCCTAAGGTTTATAAGGAAATTGAAACTAAGATTAGAGAAAAACTAAAAAATAAAGATCCTCTTATCTTGGAGACCGCTATAGAGGAAGACACTATCCAAACAGAGGAATAACTTGAATGAGCTTGAATATCATTCAAGCTCATCTTCTTCAAATTCTAAATTTTCTACAGAAGATATTTCTGATATATATTCCTTAAGCGTTTCTTCTACGCTATGCTTTAATGTTATAGCTGCCATTGGACAACCATGACAGGCGCCTATCAGTTTTACTTGCACTACATGGTCTTCGGTATAGTTTACAAATTCTATATTACCCCCATCCATTACCAAGACAGGTCTGATTTTTTCTTTAATAATCTTTTTTATTTGTGCTACTATTTCGTCATTTGCCATTTTCAGAATTCAGTTTATTTAGTATAAATTGTTTCATTTTTTTAATACCCTGTTCCTCTATTTGTCTAACTCTTTCTATAGAGATATTGTACTTTTGAGAGAAATCTTTAAGTGGTTTGCCTTGCGGATCAAGTTGTCTGTTTTGTACTATATCTCTTTCTCTATCGTTAAGTATTGATAGGGCTTCTTGTAATAATTTAATTCTTCTAAGTTTTTCCCGACGAAGATCTATTAAGTTATCTTGCCTGATTTCTTTGGAGGGCAGAAATTCGCCTAATTCTTTTTTTTCTCCGTCGGTAGATGAAGCAATTAATTTGTTTATAGAGACATCTGAATTAAACATTCTTTGATCCATCTCTATCACTTCCTTTTCTTGAACATTTAAATAGTTTGCTATTTGTTTTACGTCCTGGTTATCAAGGTAACGCTTGTTGTTATAAGAAAGTAGCTTATTTTTGATCTTACCTAGATTAAAGAAAAGTTTTTTTTGATCTAGCGTGGTGCCAATTTTTACTAGAGACCAACTTCTCAATATATATTCTTGTATGTTGGCTTTGATCCACCACATGGCATAGGTAGCTACTCTACACCCTTTACTTAATGAAAAATCCTTTACCGCCTTCATTAAACCAAGATTGCCTTCAGCTATTAAATCGCTCATGCACAAGCCATAATTTTTATATTTATTGGCAATTTTTACAACTAATTTAAGATGGCTTTTTACTAAAATTTTTGCGGCATTTATGTCACCTTGTTCCTTAAGAAGAGCATATCTTCGTTCTTCTTCTTCAGTTAACATAGGTATTTTACTAATTTCCGCTATGTAGTTATTTAAAGCAGTGGTTTTTTCTAAAGACTTAGCCATCTATTCTTTAAATAATTCGTCCAGCGTGAAATAAATTGTTAAGCCAAGCCCGGCGTATTGGCCAAGTCTAGTGCTTGCATCATGACTGAAACCATATAGGCCAAAGTATATACCAAGAATAATTAAGAATACTATTAACAATATCAAAGCACCTTTATCTTGCATTTACTTACCACTAGTTAATTTTATAATGTTGTTATATATATTCTTTTTATTTACGCCTGAAATTTCGCTTAAAAGACTAGCGCAGTCCTTTGGACGTAAAAATTTTAAATACTTCTTAATAGTATCATTATCTATGATTAAATCAAGTTCTAAGGTCTTGGTATTTTTTTCTATAAGCAAAACAATCTCACCTCGTAACTTATCTGGATTATTATTGAAATAATTTAAGATATTTTGTGCTGTGTCAGAGATGATTTCTTCATGAAGTTTTGTTAATTCTCTAGCAACACATATCTTTCTATCAGGATCTATTTCCACTATATCTGTGAGGGAAGTGAGTAATCTATTAGCTGTTTCATAACAGATTGTAGTGTGACGATTGTTTAAAATTTCCTGTAGTTGTTCATGTTTTTCTGTTTTTTTAGAAGATAAAAAACCATAAAACATAAACTTATCCGAAGAAATTCCAGAAGCGCTTAGTGCTGTTATTATAGCACAGGGTCCGGGTATAGGTATAACCTTGATTTTTAGTTTTGTACACAAACTAACTAATTTGTATCCTGGGTCAGATATTAGTGGCGTACCTGCGTCAGATATTAAGCCTACCGGTACTTTATCTTTAGTAATGATATCAGTTATCGTTTCTCTGACATCATGATCACTGTAATTGTTATATGTATACAATTTCTTACCACTTATATTAAAGTGTGAAAGTAAAGCGCTTGTTACGCGAGTGTCTTCGCAAAAGATGATGTCAAGACTCTTTAGTACTTCTAACCCTCTTAGACTAATATCTTTTAAATTTCCTATTGGAGAGGCTATAATATATAATCCAGTCTCTAATTCGACTCTTTCTACTTTAGACTGAAAAATATCTTGCATATTGTTTTATTTTACTTATTATGAGGAGAGTACATATCTTTTTTAAAAAAACAATAATAGACCGATTTTGATGAAGGGAGCGATGCTTAAAAAGAATATACTTTTGATTTTATTATGTGTCTTTTGCTTATACGGATGCGGCCTAAGAGATAAGGATGTTGTTTATAAAGAACCAAAGGATATCTCGGAGTCAAATATTTTTACTACAGATTATAAGAGCGATGCCTACAAAAAACTTAAAGTAGGATTCTTATTGCCACTATCCGGTGATGCCATGAGTGTGGGGCTTTCCTTATTTAATACTGCTACTTTAGCTTTATTTGAACACAATAAGAAAAATATCTTATTGCGGGTATATGATACAGAGGGTACTGATTTTGGAGCTGTAAGTGCAATTAATAAAGCTATAGAGGATGGTGTGAATGTTGTGGTCGGACCATTGTTTTATGCTGAAACCAGGGCAATAGCTGGTATTGCAAAAAATAATAATATATTAGTTTTTTCTTTATCAAATGAAGAAAGATTACGTGGTACAGATAATGTATTTGTAACAGGAGCTATCGCCGAACAGGAAATAGAACAGTTATTAACAAAATTAGTGGAAGAAAATAATTTAAATTATCTAGCTTTTTTACCTAACGATGTGTATGGTGCTACAATACATAATATTTTAAAGCGTAAGATAAAAGCAAAGGATGCTACCTTAATTAAGGCTGATTTTTATTTAAAGAATGACGAGACAAGTTTTGAAAAAAAGTTAGCTAACTTATTGCGGGCTTATAGGACATCGGATGAATTTAATCAAAAATATGAAGAGAGTAAGAACGAGTCTACAGATGGTAAACAACCGGCCTATATAGTTAATGAACCAGACAAGATATATCCAGATGTTTTATTTATAGCTGAGGGCGACAAGATATCAGAAGCTGTCGGCAAGATTGTTTACAAACATTTGAAAAATACAAGAAATATAAAGATAGTTGGCATTACTAAGTTGGATACTACTACAAATATTGAAAAGAACCCATATCTAAATGGAGCTATATTTACAGGAGGTAATCCAGAACTACGTGCAAAATTCCAAAATAGCTACCAAAGCGCCTATAATCTTAAACCGGCAAGACCAATTAATATTTCTACCTTGTTATATGATTTAATAAGGGTTCTTGACAAGTTTTATACATTTAAGAACAATCACTATGTGCTTGATACTACACAATTATTTAATCCTTTAGGTTTTGATGGTATTGAGGGGAAATTTCGATTCTTGCCAAATGGATTGATTGAAAGAAATTTCTTTGTGATGCAGGTTCTTGATGGAGAAAAACAAATTATAGAGGAGAGTAGGGACTTTTTAAATTATTAATTTAATTGAACTATTGGTACATAGATGTTTATTTTTAAAAAAACTTATTTGTTATTGGGTTTTATTTTGCCTTTGGCAGCCTGTGTGCAGGCTCCTAGCAAGCTAGTTTATGATGATCAAATACACAGTAAAAATGTATATTCCGATATAGATTATAATCGTGGTGAATATAGGACTTCACCATCTGGTAGAGTGGTTAGGGATATTAGTGCGAATAGACCATCTTCTGAGGATGGGGCTGGTGTAAAAAAATCAGAGACTAGGTCTACAAGTGATATTAGTAATAATATGCAGAATTATACCTATATTATTGTAAAACCAGGGGATAGTTTATATAGAATTGCTAAAAATTATAATACATCTGTTGATGTATTACTTAAGCTTAACAATTTATCAGAACCAAGCATATATGTAGGGCAGAAGTTAAAGGTGCCTGGTACTTCTTCAGGAGATAATGGGACTGGTACACCAGTGAAGGTTCAAACTAGTAACACTAATTATCATATAGTTAAAAAGGGCGAGACTTTATATAGTATTTCAAGAGCGTATAATATAGCTATGAATAATATTATAGATTTAAACAATCTACAAAAACCATACAATTTATATATTGGGCAGAAATTGCTTTTGAATAAAGGCAATGAGGTTGTTGCTGACAATAAAGCTGTAGTTGCCACATCTCCTGCTACAACAAGCACTAATCTTTCAGAAAGCTTTATTTGGCCTGTAAGAGGTACCATACTTGCCAAGTTTGGTGATAAGTTGAAAGAAAACTATCATGATGGTATAAATATTAAAGCAGATACTGGTACTGCAATTAAGGCTGCTAAGACAGGTGATGTAGCCTATGCTGGTAATGAATTAAAAAGTTACGGTAATATAGTTATAGTGAGACATCCAAACAATTGGCTTTCTATATATGCCTATTGTGATGAAATAAAAGTTAAGGTTGGTGACAAAGTAAAACAAGGTGATATTATTGCTACTGTTGGTAGTACTGGTAACGTTACAAGTCCACAACTATATTTTAGTATAAGAGAAGGCAGAAAGGCTGTTGATCCTTTAAAATTCTTAAAATAATTATTTGTTTGCATGAAAGTTCTTGATATTATTAAAAAGTATCAGCTTCGTGCAAATAAGTCTTTTGGACAAAATTTTCTTTTTGATCAAAATATTTTGGATAGAATAGTAGGTGTTAGTGGTGATCTAAGTTCTAGTTATGTATTAGAGGTTGGGATGGGTCCCTGTGGTTTAACCCAAAGTATTTTAACTAAAAATCCCCTGGGTCTTATTAGTTTGGATATAGATAAAAGATTTATTGATATAGCTGAAAAAGAATTAAAACCTTATTTCAATAATTTTGAAATAATAAATGCAGATGCTTTAGAAATTGATGAAACAAAATTATTTAATGGTAATTTTAAGATAATATCTAACTTGCCATATAATATAGGTACAACCTTGTTATTCAAGTGGTTAGAAAATTCCATTAATAAGATAGAAGATATGGTACTTCTTCTTCAGAAAGAGGTAGTTGATAGAATAGTAGCACCGAAAAACACTAAAGATTATGGTAGACTAAGTGTTATATGCCAATACTTGTGTGATGTAAAAAAATGTTTTGATGTTGCTCCAGGACTATTTTTACCTCAACCTAAGGTTGTATCGTCTGTAGTATACTTAAAACCTAAAAGAGATATAGATCTTTCAATAGTGAATAGTTTGTCTTATTTATGTCGTATTATTTTTAATCAAAGACGTAAAACTATTTTAAATAATCTTAAGACTATCTACAGCGATATAGTAGCTAAAAATATATTGTCCGATCTTAAGATAGATTTTAATCTTAGACCTGAGAATTTGGAGGTAAATGATTTTCTAAAGATGTCTTATATTTTACAAAATAGTTCTAATAAATAATTATTCGCTAATTTATAACTTCTTCTAAAAATCAGTTGGAAAATAGTTTATGTGCATGAACACAAAATTAGTTTTTTGTTAGTTAATTTATTAAATATTTTGCCTTTCGTTATGTTTAATCTTTAGTAGTTAAAATTAAATTCTTTTAAAGCAATAGAATTTATTGTTTAATAACTTTAAATTAACTATCACTTACATTAAGTGTTTTTATTAGATGATCAGTTTAAAAGCAAAGTATAACTGGGTTTGTTTGATGAAAACTAAAATTATTTATGGCTTTATTATGGTGATCAATATATATACAACTTGACTTGGTCTAGAAAAGTGAGGTAATGGTCTAGGCGAAGCTGTTTGCGGTACGACGATTTAAAGTTGTTTGTTGCGCCTTGATGCAATTTGTTTTATTTGCAAGACAAGTGCTCTTATAAAAATATCGGTTTCTATAATAGGTAATTCAATGGTTTATTTTTTAAACAATTCGGTTAGACGCAATTTGTATCAAATTAATTGAGATCCCAAAACCATACGTCAATGAATGCGGTTGCACCGGGTTCCCGACTATTACAACCACTATCTGTGTATCCATTTGCCCTATAACACCAGCACCAGATTCCAATTTTACTATAGTGTGTTACACCTAAATTTTCTGGTGTATTTCCAAGTTCTTCTCCATACATTGATCTTATTTTGTAAACAAGTTTTTTGCAGAATTTAGGTGTTAAGCCATAATTGCTATAACCATAACTATACTTATCTGCGATATATGCCCCATAGTTCATTAAAACTTTTAGATTTTGTCCATGTTTATTTTTATAATAGTTTGCTGGTTCTGACCAGTTTGTCCATAAATATGTTTTGGATTTTAGACGAATTCTAGATTTATATTCACGTCTATATGTGTCTAGTTGAGATGGTTTGATAATTCCCATGTTTTTAATGTCTGTCCATATATCATTACTGCGTGTGGACCCATATGTAGTAAGAAGTTTACCACCATTGTTCTCGAATTGTTGAAAGATTAACTTTACCTCTTCTATTTCATTCCTTATAGTTATAATCTTAGCCTGATCAATTAAAGCTCTTCCTCCTATTACTGCACTAATAA
>CAZAFD010000021.1:0-12562 GCA_964484785.1 uncultured Rhizobiaceae bacterium
TTAATGTAGTCTATAAGAGACCAGATGGTAACTTATCATGGATTAATCCGAAGGGGAAAGTAAATTAATAATTAGTTTTATAAAAAATATTTTTTTGCAAAACCAACTCAATTCTTGGTGGAGATAAAATCTCGTTGACTTAAAAATCTATTAATTCTATTATTAAATCTGCTTAGTGTGGCAAGTGTAGCTCAGTGGTAGAGCAGCGGGTTGTGGCTCCGCTGGTCGTGGGTTCAATCCCCATCGCTTGCCCCAGCATGCCCCCATGGCGGAATTGGTAGACGCGATAGACTCAAAATCTATTACCGCGAGGTGTGTCAGTTCGAGTCTGACTGGGGGTACCAAATACCTCTTATAAATTCTCTAGCTTTTTGAATAGCCCGTATGTCTATCGAATGATCGAGGCCAATAACCTGTTCTGAAAAGAAGTTTATACCCAAAGATAAAAGCAATTTTTCACTAAAAGCAAAATATTCAGGAGGGATAACCTCGTCGTCTGTGCCATATATTAGCATTATATCTTGTTTACATTTTAGCTCATTGCTCAAACTTTTAAAGTTATCAACTAAAAGTCCAGAAAAGGCTATAATACCTCTTAATTTGTGCGGAATACGTAAACCAGCATATAAAGCTAACATAGCACCTTGAGAAAAACCTATTAACAATACATCTTTATAGTCCAGATTAAATCTTTTTATCTGCGTGTCTATAAAATCCTGTAAAATCTTATAATTTTTCTTGATCTCCTTATAAATATAATCATATTTCATATTCTTTAAAGGGAACCATTGAAAACCCTGACCAAACTCACAATTAAACGGAGCATTTACAGATATACATTGAGCATCTACTAGTATATCCAAAAAGCTGTCCATTAATGGAAAAATATCATATTTATTAGAACCATATCCATGCAACAAAATTACCAATTTCCTTGGTTTCTTATGATTAAATGGACTACTTTCAATAAAATCTAGCATTGTTCTTCTATAAATTGCTTCATGGCTTCAATAGAGTTTATATTAACGGCCTTTACATTAAGTTCAGCCTTGGCGGCCATATTTTTTAAGATTCTGCTCACTCCAATCTCTACAAACTCTTCACAACCCTGTTCTGCTAGATATATCATTGTTTCTCTCCATCTAACTGTATTGGTAATTTGTAAGACTAGATTATTTTTAATAGAAGCAAGGTCCTCCAGTTGAGCTGTATAATTTGAAATAACTGGTACTAGTGGTTTATTAATCTGAATATTTTTTAAAGCTTCCTCCATAGTAAGACAAGCTGACTGCATAAGTTTGGAATGAAAAGCCCCACTAACAGCTAATTTAACACTTCTTCTTATTGGCATATCATTAGCTAATTCGGCAGCTTTGTCTATACATTTAGCATCACCGCTAATAACAAATTGACCAATTGTATTATCATTTGCTATCTGACAAATAGATCCATCTGCTGTAACTTGCTTAATTAATTCATTAATATCTTCTATAGCGGCACCAGTTAGTACCAACATAGCTCCTTTAGATTCTTTTCCTACATTATAAAAAGCCTCACCTCTAATTTTTAACAGACTAGCAGTATCACTAAGACTTATTGCTTCACTCGCGCATAAAGCTGTATATTCACCGAGAGAATGCCCAGCAACAAAAGAACATTGTTCAGTAATATCGCAACCTGTTTCTTTCTGTAGTACGCGCAATATAGCCATAGAAGCACACATAATAGCGGGTTGGGTGTTTTCTGTAGAATTAAGAACATCCCCCGGTCCTTCAAACATTATTTTGCTTAGGTCTTTCTTTAGGACTTCATTTACTTCCTCAAAAACACTTCTTGCAACTTCAAAATTATCGTAAAATTCTTTTGCCATACCAATGGTTTGAGTTCCTTGTCCAGGAAAAATAAAGGCTTTTTTCATAATTTAATTAACCTCTGAAATTAATAAATTGTAAGGCTAGATCAAGTTGCATGTTCTTAACTTCTTGTATAGCAGCCTGTAAATCATCTTTAGACCTACCAGATATTCTAACCTCATCACCATATATAGATGCCTGCACCTTAAGTTTAGACTGTTTAAAATACTTCGTTATTTTTTTAGCATTCTCTTGATCTATACCTTGTTTTATATTTATAATTTGTCGCAATGTACCACCGCCAGCTTTTTCTGGATCATTAAAATGTAGAGATATTGGATCAAGTTTTCTTTTGATAAAGGCTGATTTCAATGAATTTTGTACCTGTTCAAGGTAATAATTGCCTTCAGCACTTATTTCAATTTGTTTATCTTTCTTGTTAAGCTCTATCGACCATTTAACACTCTTAAAATCATATCGATTTATAAGCTCACGCATAACAGTATTGATCGCATTGTCTACCTCCTGCATATCCACCTGGGATACTACATCAAAGCTATACATATAAACTTTATAAATTTTAACTGGGATAAAAGTATATTAAGACAAAAAATAATCAATACAACAAAGCAAGGTAGAATTTTACAATTCTACCTAATTTTAAAGTTTATTTTTTGGCTTTCTCGTCGTCAATCAATTTATAAGTAATGATATTCTCTAGGAATTTCTTAGGGTCTATGCAATCCTCCTCAGCAAGCGCTTGATGATAAATAACAGTTGATGGAGTAAGAGCTGGTAAGGTATTAGGTTCTATCAAGATTACCTTCTTCATTTCGGTGTTAAAGAATAAGTCTAGTCTAGCATAATTCCTAATTTTTAGGGCTTTCGCAGCCTGTTCTACACACTTTTTAATTATATTAACATCTTCCTTGCTTATAATCTCTTCAGGAGGAGGTGTTAAATTAATTCCTGTTCCACCCTGAAACTTTTCTTCGAGACTTAAAATATCGCTTTCTGCTATAGTGATACTAGGATTAAAAGAATGATAAACACCACTTCTCTCTATTACACCAGCAGTTAATTCCAACCAATTAGTAGTTGGAATTCTCACTAAAGTATTGTTATTTACCAAGATATTATCTGTATCTATAAAACCCTCTAGCAAGAATGGTTGCTCAATATTACTTGGCATTTCAACGATATTACTCTGTTTTTTAAAGGTGTTACTTGGTATATAAGGAGCACAGTCCAGTAATAATTCTACATACACCCTTAAGTCACTAGCATCAAAAATCCTAACCGCCCCAGCTGAAGATCCGTCTCGTGCTGGTTTTACAATAAAGTTAGGAAATTTTAATTTTTCTACAGCATTATCCCAGAAGGCAAGATAGTCTTCTGTTTTATATCCTGCAAAGTCTTTTATAAAAAACTGAATCTTAGGTATACTAATTAGAGTGCTATCGTTCAGTTCTTCTATTATCTTACCAACCTTATACTTGTCCATTCCTAGCTGTGATCCATATCCATCGGAACCATTATAGCTTATATTATGTTCGCTTAACATTCTTTGTATGGTACCATCTTCACCCTTGCCTCCATGTAGACCTAAGAAAACAAAAGCATTCTCTTTTTTTACTAGACTAAGGAATTCATTAAAGGTATATTTTTTAGGACTTACTAGTTCTGGATTATTAATACCAAGGTTGTCACAAATAGTTTTCGCAAATACTTTAATTTTAGCATTATTATCTTCTGCCCTAATACAGTTCTCGTAAATCTCTTCAACAGTATGATTTAAACAATACATATATGGTAAAGACCATACATTAAAATCCTTGTCCAAAAGATACGGAGATGGTTTATAAATCTTAGATTTTAACAATTTCAACCATACATTAGTACCACTCATTAAAGATACTTGGCGCTCGGCATTACTACCGCCAAATAAAACGCTAACCTTCTTCCTAACAGAAGTATCCTTGGCAATCTTAGGAAATTTAATACTATACCTTTTACAAGCAGATTTAATTACATATTGTATTAATTCAGCATGATCTAAACCGCATCTAGTACTCTGCTGAAATACAAAGCTATTTTGTTCCATGCCGGCAGCTATGTTTATATCAGAAAACCATATTCTACCATCATCTAATAGCCAACCGTCAATACGAACTATATCCTTAAAGTTCATAAGGCTAAATATTTTTTCACTATAATATTTAATTTTTTCTACTACTTCATCTGCAAACCTTGCTGGAGTATAAGATTTAGTTTGTTCTGTCGGTAAATACTTGCGTCTATAAT
Source organism: uncultured Rhizobiaceae bacterium (assembly GCA_964484785.1). Classification (GTDB taxonomy): domain Bacteria; phylum Pseudomonadota; class Alphaproteobacteria; order Rickettsiales; family UBA1997; genus CAZAFD01. The sequence continues at coordinate 4,158 of CAZAFD010000021.1, forward strand.
CAAATATTTGATACTTATCGTACTTCATTTCAATTTCAGAAGGCATTAAAGCCACGGGCTGCTGATTTTTCAAACTTTGGAGAACTATTGTAGTAAATTCTGTACCCTTACAAAATGGCTCAACCATAATAGGAGTGAAGCCACGTTTAAACAGATGTTTAACTTTTTCTAAAGCTTCTAAGGCAGAATAAGCGCAAAAAACACCAATAGAGGAACCGCCATTAACCGGTTTTACCACAACTTTTTTTAATTTATTAAGATCAAAAAACCTTTTTAAAACCTCTAAATTTTCTGGTAAATCTTTATCAAAACTTACGCTAGGAAATGTAAAGAACCCATGGCCTCTTAAAATCTGTGAAGCTCTGACCTTATTAAAACCATTTTCGCAAGCCTTGCTACCGCTACCTACAAAAGGTATGTTATTTTCTTCTAACATGGTTTGAAGTTCGCCATCTTCACCAAACTCGCCGTGAATCATTGGAAATACTAAGCTGACATTTTCTAACTCAGCAATAAATTGATCATTTGATAATTTTTTTCCATGCAGACTTAATTTAAAGTCAAAATCAGAAGGAGTATTAGAATATAATTGCGATCGATTAATTCTATATATGTATCTTGATTGATCTATATAATAAATAACTAAACTAATTTCAGAAAAATCCATATGGTCAGCCACAGAACGAGCAGAATTTAAGGATATACCTCGCTCTTCAGAAGGGCCTCCACAAACAATAGCTAAAGTAAATGTATCAGGTACGTTTTTGTGTCTATTCTCAGCTGGATATGACCTATTAACTTCCTTTTCTATCACCCTGGTAACAAACTGCTTTATACTAATGTCTCTTTTATCAGAAAATTCTTTAATTTTTTTTTGTAAATCTTCAGAAATTTCTATATTTAATCTTGTAAGCTTTACCATGTATTTCTTTTAATTTTGATAAAATGATAAGAATCATACTATATATATAACGTTATAAAGCAAGTTTTATTTAATAAAAATAAATTATATTAAAAATACAAATAGAGGTTGTATTTTAAAAATGAAGTCTTTATCATAAGGGTGATTTTATGTTTTGAACAAAATCAAAAAATGAAATCAAGTTGGACTCTCAGTTCAACAAAAACTATCGAGTTTACCTTCTGAGTAATCCCGATGGCGTTAATGTGGAAATATGGGCAACACATGGAATTTTGTCGATGCCAACGGCAAGCAGGGTTGGTAGTCGACGATAAACATGCCCTAGGTGGCGAAAAAAATCAAGTAGTAAATAGCGTTTGGACATCACTTCTTAATATAAAACCTCTTAAAGGAGGTTCTATATTAAGAATGTTTTATATTAAGAACGTTCGTTTCTTCCTACAAACCTTAAGATGTATAGAAAAAGATTTACAAAATCTAAGTAAAGCTCAAAAGCACCCAATAAAGCCAGCTTATCGATTAACTCTGAATTACCGTTAGCCCTGAGATATAATTGTTTAACTTTATTTACATCATAGACAGTAAACAAGGTAAATAAAATAACGCCTATTAAAGAAAGACTAAAATCAAAGCCCGGACTTTTTAGAAAGATATTAACAATAGATGCTATCAAAAGACCTATTAGACCCATAAATAAAAAAGATCTTAAAGACGTAATATCTTTTTTAGTATTATATCCATATATACTCATTACACCAAAGGTACCTGCTGTCACAAGAAACGTTTGTACAATACTAGCATGAGCATATACCACAAAAATTGTGGATAGCGATAGTCCCATAACTGAAGCAAAAATGTAAAACAACCTTTTACATTCTTCTATAGGCTTAGATAAAATCTGACTACCAAAATATATAGAAAATATTAATGGCAAAAAGGCAATCAATAAAGCTATAATTTTATTATCAAAAAATAACTTTAATAAAACAGGACTGCTGCCAACTATCCAGGCTACCAAACCACTAAGTAGTAAACCAGCACCTATGTTTTTATAGACTCCAGACATATAGCTGGCCAGCTGAGCATCATATGTAATATGATTTTTTCTTAAGTATGAATTCTCCATTCTTATCCTCAGTTTTATTATTCTAATAATGATTCATGTTATATAATAAGTATTATCTGTCAAGCAAAGGCAAAAAAACGAAAGCTTTGAGTTTAGCCTAGCCACTAGACATTGACTTTTATACAAATTTAGTATGATCTTTCTTTTAAGAAAACAATGTTTGTATATTGTGTATAGTCACCAAAGATGGCGAGTTATCAGTATAATAACACTATTATTATTGGTCTATAATAAGACGTTATGGGCACAAGTTTTATCTCAAGAGACAAGACCACTAGAATTATACAATCTAATAGAAATTGCACTTAAACGCAATTTAACAAAGAACAAGGCCTCTTTAGAGCTAATAAATAAAAAAACAGAATTAAATATATCAAGAAGCAACTTTCTACCACAAGTAAGTTTAAGTCATAGTCAAGATGTCAACCACAGTCATACACTAGATCAAACAGTTAGAACAGCGAACTCCGGAGTAAGCTTAAGTTATAATGTATTTAATTTTGGTAAAGACCTAGCTTCTTATCATGCAGTTAAGAGTGATACTGAAAAAGCAGAATTGGATCAAACCACATTAATTAGAAATCTAATTCTAGAAATATCCATACAATACTATACTATATTAAGTCTTTATGAAGAACATGCAGCAGCCTTGTCAACAGAAGAAGCCTATTTAGAAACATTACATGCAGCGCAATTAAAACATCGACTTGGCCTAGTAACTTTAAACGATGTACTACAAGCAGAAAGTTCATATTCTCAAACCAAATTGAATACTATTAATATAGTTAATAGTATCAACAAGGCCCACGCAGCTTTAAATAATTTATTAAATGTTGAACCTAATACCAAAGTGATTTTGGCAAAACACAAAATCCAGGTAGAAAACAATTTAAATGATGTAGAAGATTATATAATAAAAGCTAAACAAAACAGAAGTGAAATCCTTTCACTAAATAAACAAAAAACTATGCTTAATTATAAATTACTGGAAGCTCAACTTTCAAATCTTCCTAGTATAAATTTCAAGGCCAGCAGTATTAGGCAAAAAAACTTTGTTAGACAACATTTTGATAATGCCTTATTAAAGGTAAATGATTATGGCTGGTCATCTAGTTTCGGAATAAGTATATCTATGCCAATATTTGTAGGCTTTGCAAAATATAACCAAATAAAATTAATTAGAAACGAAATAAATCTTGCTGAAATTAATATATTACAAGAATATAAGAAAGTATCATTAGAGGTATGGAATGCATATCAAGATTACAAATCTGCATATGAAGGATATAACACAAGTTTGGCACTTTTATTAACAGCAGAAAAAAATCAAAGTTTGGTTATGGGTATGTATAAAAACGGTAAAGCATCAATACTTGATCTGCTAACCGCTCAAAGTAACCACGCAAAGGCTAAGTCTAACGTAATTAAATATAAGTATAATTTAATAAATAATAAACTAAATCTGTTTGCATCAACAGGCGAACTTAATGTTCAAACACTATTAAATATTGTGGGGAATAATAATGCGTAGAATTACAAAAATAGGTATATCCACCTTTGTACTGATTTTAGGGTATGTATGTTATATATATAAAAAGGACAAGTTAGATTATAACAAAATTGATACAGAAAATATTGAATTTGGTAATATATATAAAACAGTGGAGGCAAGCGGAGTCATTGATCCTGTTAATATAGTTCAAGTAGGTGCACAGGTTTCTGGTCAAATAAAAGAAATATATGTTGACTACAACAGTGTTGTTAAAAAGGGTGATATTCTAGCAAAAATAGACCCAGATATTTTAAAACGAGATGTTGAAGAATTTGAAGCCGCTCTACAACAGGCTAAATCACGGTTAAATCTTAAAAGCTTAGAATTAAAAAGAAACGAAGAACTTTACGAAAACAATTACATCTCTAAGCACGAATTAGAAATATCGCAAGATGAATACACTACAGCAAAAGAAAATTATAACATGTATAAATTGAGACATGAAAAAGCTAAGGTTAATTTAAATTACACCAACATTACTTCACCTTTAGCAGGCACAGTAATTTCTAGAGAGGTTGATAAAGGACAAACTGTAGCTGCAGGCTTCTCTACGCCAACACTATTTAGAATAGCAGAAGATTTAACTAAGATGCAGATTCTGGCAAGTATATCAGAAGCAGATATAAGTAATATTAAAACAGGGCAAAAAATAACCTTTAGTGTAGATACTTACCAAAATCGTATCTTCGATGGAACTATCAAGGAAATTAGATTATATGCCAATGTTGTACAAAACATAGCTGTCTATAGTGTTGTTGTTAGTATTGATAATTCAGAAAATTTATTCCTTCCAGGAATGTCTGCATATGTCAACGTAATAACCGATACAGTGGAAGATGTTTATAAAATAAAAAATATAGCCATTAAGTTTAAACCAAATAACAGAATAAAAAAGATCTTAGGTATAGACAAGTATCTAAAAAAACATCCAGAAATTAGTAAAGAGCTAAAAAAAGATAGTAATAGGGTACTAATATATAAACTATCTGGTAAAAAAATTATTCCAATGGTAGTTACCAAGGGTTTGTCTGATATAACCTACACAGAGATTAGCGGAGATAATATCAAGAAGGGCGACACTATAATAACAGATTATTTATACAATTAAGATGACATGTGTTATAAAACTAGATAATATTTATAAAGACTATAATATTGCCGGCGATAATATTTATCATGCCTTAAAAGGTTTGAATCTAGAAGTAAACAAAGGTGACTTTGTAGCAATAATGGGACCATCTGGTTGCGGAAAAACCACAACAATGAATATAATTGGTTGCCTTGATACAGCAACAAGCGGTAAGTATTATCTAAATAATAAAGATATAAGTAATGCAACCAGCGACGAACTCGCAAATATAAGAAACAAAAGTCTAGGTTTTGTATTTCAAGGCTTCAATCTTTTACAAAAGCGTAGTGTATTTGATAATGTAGCTTTACCATTAATATATTCAGACCATTTTATTTCAAATCACAAGGAAAAAATCGTGAATATTTTAAAAGCTGTCAAATTGGATAAATTTATGACCCATTATCCAAGCCAGTTATCCGGAGGAATGCAACAAAGAACAGCTATAGCCAGAGCCCTAATAAATGATCCTGCTGTACTCTTGGCCGATGAACCAACAGGTAACCTAGATACAAACACCAGTATAGAAATCATGCGTATATTTCAAGAACTGAACGATAAGTACGGAATTACTATTGTTATGGTAACACATGAACCAGATATAGGTAGATACGCAAAAAGATTGGTATTAATCAGGGATGGCACTAAACAATTCGATGATACAATAGAAAAAGCCATCAAAGATGGCTTAATCTAAGGCACTAAATACTTTTTGATTACTTGCTAAGCTTGATTAAAAACATTTTTTTCTTACCAAGTGATAGTTTAAATTCCAAGTCATCGCCTAAAATTATATCAGCAGTTTTAACATCATTAATCCTTACTGCGCCTCCAGCAATCAACCTTCTGGCTTCGCTAAGAGAAGGCGAGAGGTCTAGATCTTTCAACATAGTTGATAACTTTGTTTTCACTGTTGGTAAGTTATAATTTAAAACATCTAAATGATCTATGCTAGAATTTTCAAAAATCTGTACAGCCTTTTCATGAGCTTTTTTAGCATTATCTTCTCCGTGACAAAGTCGAGTAGCTTCAAAAGCCAAAATCTTTTTAAGATCGTTTATATTACTATAAGTCTTTTGTAAGCCGGCTATTTGGTCTAAATCAAAATCCGTATAAACTTTTAGAAACCTAACCACATCATTATCATCAATATTTCTAAAATACTGATAGTACTTGTAAGGATCTAATAATTGTTCATTTAACCAAATAGCATTACCTTCACTCTTTCCAACCTTTTTGCCCTTACTATCTACTAACAGAGCCGTAGACAAAGTAATAACCTCTGAGCTCTGAATATTGGTTTCTTGTGTATTAAGATTATTAATATATTGTAACCTTCTAATCAAATCTACACCCGCAACAGCGTTACCCCACTGGTCAGCACCACAAAGTTGTAAAGTACAACCATATTTTTTGTATAAGTGATAAAAGTCATAAGCTTGTAGGATCATATAATTAAACTCCAAAAAGCTCAAATGTTCTTCCTTAGCTAATCTTAGTTTTACAGATTCAAATGATAACATTCTGTTCACAGAAACATGCGGACCAATTTCTCGTAGAATCTCTAGATATTTTTTATCTGCAAACCAATCTATATTATTTACTAATACAGCATCATTATCTTTGTCACCAAATTTTATAAACTTTTCAATAGAATATCGAATTCCTGTTTCATGTCCACGAATCTGTTCTGGAGACAACATAGGTCTAGTTTTGTCTTTAAAACTTGGATCGCCTACCAAACCAGTAGCTCCTCCCAGTAGAACAATTGGTTTGTTACCACAACGTTGAAAAAGACGCAATAACATTAAAGAATATAAGTGACCAACGTGTAAAGACTGCGCAGTAGGATCGGTACCCCAATAGGCAACAACAGGTTTATTAGAAGAAAGACGTCTATCTAGTTCATCAATATTTGTACATTGATTTATAAATCCACGGGCTTCTGCTTCCTGCAGAAATTTTGATTTGAACATATTATTAACCTAAATTGTTAATTACACAAGTTTTGGATTTCCTGATACGCCTCTTTAAAACCATTTAAAGAATATATATCTAGAGAATATTTATCGGTTGTGGACTTAGCATATATAGAAAATACAGCAGACTTCTTAAACTCTTCTAAAATACTTTCATCATCTTCTAAGGAGTAAGCCCAAGCCATATCCATAAAATTTATTAAAGGAAAAATTTTATTATTTATTTCAATTTCACAGCTACCAGCTGTGTCATTAATTATATAGCCTACAGATGTATTAACCTCTACGGCAGGTATCCCCTTTTGTTTTATTAAAAGAAAAAACGGTACCCCCCTATTAGCGTAGTTACTCTTGCTCTTTTCTCCTATATTCATAGCATAACATAAAACCTTACCGTCTTGTGTAGTCTTAAATATCGCCCACTCGCCATATACACTAAGGGGCTCATATTCAGAAGATCTTCCACTAACAGGAAGTATAAATAGACAAAATAGGATAAATAGGAGGAGTTTTTTCATAAGACGCGCGTTTATAAAGGTATCTGACAGATACCTCCATTTTATCCTTGTGAGGTTTTAAATCTTGGATTAACTTTATTAATTACAACAAGAACAGTCTTTTGTGAACCATCAGCTCTTGTTTTTTTTCTTCTTACAACTTTACAGTTCTTGTCTCTGCTTTTACTATTTTTGATAGAAGCTACAACTTTCATTTTATTTTCCTCTTCTTCAGCATTAATTAAAAAATCAGGAACCCACTAAAAGGGGTGAAATATACTATTCTATAGTAAGAAATGGAAATGAATAATTCAATAGATAAATTTTTATTCCAGGACTATAAAATATCTGCCAACAAGTCTAGTTTTTTTCCTTATTGAAAAAATAATATTTTTCCATTATCTAATTTGATGTTAATATCTAACTTATTAAAAAGTGTTTTATGGGAGATAAACTTACGAAAATTCTATACTTTAACCTCGCAATAATTTTATTTGCAATACCTTTGGTTATGTCCGCAACTCAGGATCGTTTATATCTAAGGTTACAAGGTAGCCTTTTAGGTAAAATTTTTAATAAAACCGACAACACGTTAGTTTACTTTAGTAAACCATTACAAAATGAACAAGAATTTGAGGATAATGACTTTCATTTTAAGTTAAAAGGTTTTGGTTTTAAGAAAGTTGTTTACCGTTATAGTTTAGATAATGATAACAATAAAAAGTGGATACCACAAAAAGATTTGTCAGAACCAACTATGTATTCAGATATGTTATCTGTACCAGAGTACTCTTATGTGGATAAATTTTTTATAAAAACTTCATATAATGTACCAGATTTTACCGAAATAAAGTTAGAAAACTATTTAGATAAAAACAAGGTCTTCAATGGCAAGAAGATGCATCGCGAAACACAAAAAACTACACATCATGGTGAAATACAAGATTTGGATGCGTATGTTTATGAAAAAACCACTTTATCTGATCAAAACACACTATATATTGATAAGTTTAAAATAGCAGATGGCTACTTGTATAATGGAAAAGATATTAAACAACCTGAGCTAGGCGATATTAAAATAGCCTATAGTTTAATATTGCCACAAAAATTAAATTTTTTAGGAAAGGTTGATAGTAACAATCAATAGAGTTATCTGCAATACCGAAAATATCTATACTCCGGTATTGGATAGTCAGCAAG
>CAZAFD010000022.1:0-11851 GCA_964484785.1 uncultured Rhizobiaceae bacterium
ATGATCTATGTTTATAGTTTTTTTCAATGTTATTTACTAATAGGACACTTATAGTCTTTGTAATAAATGAATTTATAGTGAAATAATATATAATTAGTAAAAAGATGTGTAAATTATCAAATTTCGTATACTAAAGTATCCTTTTATTAAATCTGGAACTAGGATATGATTTTCAACTTGAAATGGTTTAATTTACTTAAACCATTTCTTGAAGAAGCCGCTATCTTTTTTTTCTTGAAAGGACTTATCGAGTTGTTGTACTAAGTCTTTTTCTTCTGTTGTTAGATTTATTGGAATATTAATCTTTACTGTTACAACCAAATCTCCCCGTTTCTCTGGATTGCCAAGACTTGGCATGCCTTTACCCTTTAGTCTTATTTTTGTGTTATATTGTGTACCAGCTGGTATTTTTAACATAACGTTATTACCATCAATTGTTGGTACCTCTACTTCTCCGCCAAGAATAGCGGTAGTTGGCATAATATTTATATTTAGTAATAAGTCGGTTTTGTCGCGCTTAAAAGTTGTATGATCCTTTACATTTATAAAGATGTATAGATCTCCATTTGTGCCGCTATTTGTTCCAGCTTCACCTTGACCACTCAATTTTATCTTATTACCTGTATCTACACCGCTTGGTATTTTTATATTTAAAGTTCGATCTTTATTGTATCGACCTGTACCATGACATTTACCACATGGATTTTGAATAATTTTACCAGTACCTCTACATCTTCGACAAGGTTGCTCAAAAATAAAGAAGCCTTGCTGTTTTCTGACGTTACCCTTTCCATTACATTCAGGACATTTTGTGTTGGCATTTTTATCCTTGGATCCTGAACCGTCACATGTGTCACATTTTACGCTTGAGGTGAAAGAAATATCTACATTTTTACCCTTAAGAGCATCTTCTAAACTTACATCAAGGTCATATCTTAAATCTGATCCTCTTTGTTGATTGCTCCTATTTCCTCTAATTGAATCGTCTTCTCCATCATTAAACATACTAGAAAATTGACTAAATATGTCTGTGAAGTCGCCAAAACCAGAAGCAAAACCACCAAATCCACCGGCGTCACCAAAACCGCTACCGCTGCCCATACCGCCAGCTTCAAAGGCTGCATGACCAAACTTATCGTAGGCAGCTCTTTTTTGATCATCCTTTAATATTTCATAAGCTTCATTTACTTCTTTAAATTTTGCTTCTGCTTCTTTGTCTCCTGGATTTCTGTCTGGATGATACTGCATAGCCTTCTTCCTATAGGCCTTTTTTAATTCTTCGGCCGTAGCGCTTTTACTTACTCCTAAAACTTCGTAAAAATCTCTAGTCATGATTGTTAAATTAAAGTATATTAAATGTAGATTTTGTACAACTCTATAATAATATAGTGATTTTAATTTTTTTTACAAGGTTCAGAACTAAAATTCTTTATTATCAATCCTGGTTAGAAAAATTTAATTTTTTTAATCGTTTAGTGAAATTATTAAAATCTTTATTTGCCTTAACTATTAGTTTAGATTTTTATAATTATGGATTAGCTTGGTATTTCTTAAATAAAACAGCGTATTTATCTAAATAATATTGATTTAATTTTACCATCAGTATAACTTAAAAGTTATTTGTAGAATAGGATCTCTTTAATTAAGAAAGTTATGGATAGAGTAGCCACTATTAGTAATTTATATAAGAATTTTAAAGATAATTTAGCAATAAATAATCTTAATCTAACTATAAACAAGGGAAAAATTGTTGGTTTAATTGGTCCAGATGGCGCGGGAAAGACTACCTTGATCAGACTAATGTTAGGCTTGCTAGTTCCTACTTCGGGTTCTATCAATATTCTTGGTTATGATCCAGTTAGGGATACAGAAGAGCTGCATAATGTTGTTGGTTATATGCCACAAAAATTTGGTCTTTATGAGGATTTAACTGTGCAAGAGAACTTGAACCTTTATGCCGATTTAAAGGAAATTTCTCAAGAAAAAAGACAGCAGTATTTTAGTACTGTTTTAAAATTTACAAATCTTGAGCCCTTTATTGATAGATTAAGCGGTAAATTATCTGGTGGTATGAAGCAGAAATTGGGTTTAGCTTGTTCTCTACTCGGTGAGCCGCAATTTTTATTATTAGACGAGCCCGGAGTTGGGGTAGATCCTATATCTAGAAGAGACCTTATGGCTATGGTGCGAAAATTAAGTGGTAACGGTATGACCATTTTATGGTCTACCTCTTATCTAGATGAAGCTGAAAATTTTGATGAAGTTATTTTGCTTAATGAAGGTAGGACACTATTTAATGGTGTTCCGGGTGATCTTACTAAAACAGTAGATGGAGATGTTTTTATAACAAAAGATATTCGAGTAAAAAATAGAAGTCTCTTGAGAAGGATTTTAAAAAGTAAAAAAAAGGTAATTGATGCTGTTATTGAAGGTGATGCAGTTAGACTAGTAATTGATAAGAAGTTATCCAATAGGTTTGCGGATAACTTACAACCGGTTAAACCTAGATTTGAGGATGCTGTTATTAAGGCTCTTGGAGGTTGTCCTTTAGGAGGTTCAAAGGTTGCGAATGATATTAATATAAAAAATACTATGGACGTGGTTATTGAGGCTAAAAACTTAACCAAGATCTATGGTGATTTTATGGCAACTAAGGATATAAGTTTTTCTATAAAGAAGGGTGAAATTTTTGGTTTGTTGGGACCTAATGGCGCAGGCAAGTCAACTTCCTTTGGTATGATGTGTGGTTTAATAAGACCAAGTGGTGGGGAAGCCTATATTATGGGATATAATATGAAGACACATCCATCTGAAGCCAGATCTCAGTTAGGCTATATGGCTCAGAAGTTTTCTTTATTCGGAAGTTTAAGTGTTTATAATAATTTAAGATTCTTTTCAGGGGTGTATGGTCTAAGTGGTGCCTTCCAGAAGCAAAAGATAAAAGAGATGATAGATGTTTTTGATTTAGGAGATTATCTTGATACTAATAGTGAATTATTGCCCTTAGGTTTTAAACAGAGGTTGGCTTTAGCATGCGCTATAATGCATAGCCCTCCAATTTTGTTTTTGGACGAACCCACAAGCGGTGTTGATCCATTAACTCGAAGAGAGTTTTGGAATCATATAAATTCTATGGTAGAAAAGGGCGTAACTGTTATGGTTACAACTCACTTTATGGATGAAGCGGAGTACTGTGATAGAATAGCTTTAATATATAAAGGACAAGCTATTAAGACTGGTTCTCCAAATGAAATAAAGTTGCCTGGAGAAACCATGGAAGACGCCTTTGTGAGGATTATTCAAGAATATGATATGGATAAACAAATAGATTGATTAAGCAAATGAGTATTTTGATATCCTTAATAAAAAAAGAATTTTATCAGATTGTAAGAGATCCTAGTAGTGTCTTAATTTCTGTTGTTATGCCTCTTTTATTACTCTTTATTTTTGGGTATGGTGTTAATCTCGATAACAATAAGATTAGAATAGGTCTTTATACAGAAAACAATGATAAGGAAATTACAGATATAGTTTCCAGTTTTGAAAATACTAAGTTTTTAGATGTGGTGCGATTTTCTAATAGAAAGGACATGGCAGACGGTTTAGTTGCTGGAAAAATTAGGGGTATGGTTATTTTTCCAAGTGATTTTGCTAAAAACTTTAATAATCCAGACAAGACTGCGAGCATAGAAGTTGTTACAGATGGTTCTGAAACAAATACGGCTATTTTTGTACAAAATTATATTACAGCTGTTGTCGGTAATTGGCAAAAGATTTATGCTACAGAGAAAGGGATACCTCAAGGAGCCTTAATTGATGTAGAGTCTAGAATTTGGTTTAATCCAGAATTGAAGAGTAGATATATCTTACTTCCAACGTCAATTTCTATTATTATGACTTTGATAGGTATGATTCTAACCGCTCTTGTTGTGGCACGAGAATGGGAAAGAGGCACTATGGAGGCCTTGTTAACTACTAAAGCCACAAGACTGGATATTATACTTGGTAAATACATTCCATACTACGTTTTGGGTATGTTCTCTACAATCTTCTGTTTTGTAATATGTACGGTTATTTTTGGTGTACCTTTTAGAGGTAGTTTTATTTTATATTTTATTACATCTAGCTTCTTTTTATTGACATCTTTAGGACAGGGTTTGTTAATCTCTACCTTAACAAAAAACCAATTTTTAGCTTGTATTACCGCCGCATCAATTGGTTTTATGCCGGCCACTATGTTTTCTGGGGCAATGTATGAAATTTCTTCAATGCCGCCGATATTACGTATTTTTACATATATAGTACCGGCTAGATACTATACGGTATGTGTCAGTGATTTATTTTTAGCTGGCAATACATTAAAGTTGTTATTTAAACAAAGTTTATACTTAATGGCTTGCAGTAGTATTCTATTTGGAATCATTTATCACAAGACCAATAAAAGATTAGAATAATTTATATAATAGTAAAATATGTGGGAAAGATTTTTAGACAGATGGACCAGAATTAAAGCCTTAATGATTAAAGAGTTTCAAGCGGTATTAACTGACAAAAGAAACAGAAATATGTTGTTTATACCACCGGTAGTACAACTAGTATTGTTTGCTTTTACTGCCACACTAGAGGTTAAAAATATTACTATGGTTGTACAAGATAAGGATAATACAACTATTAGTAAGGAACTGGTTTCTAAGTTTCAAGGTTCCCCAAGGTTTGTACGTATATATTATGTGAATAGTCGAGAGGACTTGAATCGGTTAATAAATTCCCAAAAGGTTTTTATTGCCATGACTATTCCAAATAATTTTGCACATGATTTATATGCTAATAATAACGCTAAGGTACAGTTTATCCTAGATGGACGCAAGACGAATGCGGCTTCAATTGTTTTAGGTTACGCCAATTCAATTATAAATGAATTTCAAAGCGAATTATCTGGTAGACAGATTTCGTCTAAGATTAATGTACAGGTAAGGAATTGGTTTAATTCAAACTTAAATTATAGATGGTTTATTGTAATAAGTATGTGTGGTACTCTTACCATGTCAATGGTTCTGAGTTTAACAGCCTTAGCTGTAGCTAAGGAAAGAGAGTTTGGTACCTTTAATCAAATTATTGTATCGCCCCTAAAACCATGGGAAATTTTATTGGCTAAAACTATTCCAGCCATGTGTTTTTCTTTAACAGTTATGACCTTGATTTTATTTATTGCTATATTTGGATTTAGGATACCCTTTGTGGGTTCTATTCTTTATTTACTAATAAGTGTTCTAGTTTTTTTATTAGCTATGTCAGCTATAGGTTTGTTTATTTCTACAATTTGTAGAACGCAGCAGCAAGCAATTTTAGGGGTTTTTGTGGTTATGATGCCATGTATGTTGCTATCTGGATATATTAGTCCTGTAGAGAATATGCCTATATTTTTACAAAAAATTACTCTTATAAATCCAGTAAGACACTTTCTAGTATTAAATAAAGGTATTTTTTCTAAAGATATGACCTTTGCTATGATTTTTGAAAATCTATGGCCTCTAATTGTATTATCTATTGTTAGTCTGGGGTTTTCTACGTGGTATTTTAACAGAAAACTTGAGTAAGAGCAAAAATAATCTATAATTAAATATTAAAGTACGAGAAAATTAGAAAAAAATTTTACCATTAAGATTAGTTAATTTTTGAAAAGGCATGTGATAGATTAATTTAAAATCTACTTAAATATGACCGGTTGATTTAATTACTTCCAATATGGACCCTATAGTTTATTGAATAAACTTCTTAATACTCCTGGTTTTAGTAAGGAAAAGCCGTCTATGCTAAATCTGGCATCTGAGGCAAAGTCTTTTTTAATAAATTCATATTCTAATGCGAAAAGAGCGCCATTTTTTCCGCCTAGGATAAGTGTGTTTAGTATGGGAATTCTGTCTATAAAAAAGAGACGATTAATCCTTCCGGCTGGGACTATTAGACCTGCAAGGTTAGTTTCTCCGGTTTTGAAATTATATTGACCAGTAGCTGTAAGATCTATGCTAAGCATATTACCTCTTGCTAATAGTTCTTCTATTTCAATGGTTGTTTTGTTAATGATAAGATTAGCTTCAATTTTAGAAAACTTTACAGTATTTTTTTCTAAAAGAGATTTTTTAACATTTTTTGGAATGCGTTCGTTTTCTAATACGGATCTTACAATGGTATTTTTTTGTATATTATTATCTGTTAATAGTGTTAAACCATCTTTTAATATCAAGTTTCCGTCAATGGCTGCCTTGTTCGGTTCATAATTTCCAATAAAGGTTAATTGTTTGGCTAAAATTTTATTGGTAAAATCCAGTTTATTTAATAATGCACCAATATCTGAGATGTTGGCTCTTACACCGTTGTGATCTGCTCCATTGTAATTTAACATAATGGTTTCTTTATCACCAAAAAATCCTTTTATATCTAGAGCTTGGATAACAGAATTTTCGACTGATAGAAATGAATTAATGTTATTAAAAATAGATTTATTACCAAAATTAAATTTTTTAGCGATTATTCCAACTTCTAGATTGGAGACATCTTTAAAATTATAAGCTTTATTAAAAATAGTTAGATGATTTTTAAAATTATTCGGTAAGGCTATTTCTTCTCCAACAATATACAGATTTTGATTATCAAAAGCAGTAAAGGATAAATCATAATGATTTTCTGGATATTCAATACCTTTCAGGGTTAGGGTTCTTATTGAACCTTTATCTAATTCTGAGGTTCCGTTTAATATTTTTATATAATTATCCGGCTTAGTGTGAATGTTATTAATTATTAGTTTATCTGCGTCTTGTGTATCTAAATCGAAATCCAGAATGGTGGCAAGATTCTTTTTTTTGTCTAGTTTTATAATTGGGAAATAGATATTGGCATTAGTTAGATCTATATTACCTTTAAATATACTAGAATCTGCAGGTTTTTTTATATTTATATAAATATCTGAGTCTTTATTAAAAATAAAGGTGTTATTTTTTGTGATATGTGAATTAACCTCAATGGCTACATCTTCTAAATTAATAACATCTAATAAAGGTACTCTAACATGAATCAATCCTTCAGATGAACCATTAAAAAAGTTATTTACGATATTTTTAACCTTGAGTTTGTTAGTATTATCTACATAGTAAAATAATTCATGTACTGGTCCAAGTGATTTGGCTACAATATCTAACGTAGTGATATTGGCATCAAAGTCACTTTGGACTAATGCATCTGAAATTGTAGTATTATCGTGTACACCTTGTTTGACATATATTTGCATTCCATGTTTAGTGAAGACAGCTTTAGCCGCGTTTATCTTTAAAGCAGGTAAAAAATCAACGTAAGCCAAACGCGTATCGTCGAAGTTAACTTCAGACTTGATGGTGTGTAGGTTATATTGTGAATCTTGCAACTTATAATGCATATTGGCATAAGCCTTGGTAATTAAACCATCTTTAAAATGTCCTATTACCCAAGGCCTAATATCTTTTTGGTCTAAGAAAACCGGCCAAAGTGTGTCCAATTTATTGATTGGTGCATTTAGTACTTCTATTCTTAAAACTATATTTTTATTTGTTGGAGATGCACTACTTTTTAGTAGCGATAAGGAGAAGTTTGTCGGCTTTTTGTATTCTTTAAAAAGAAATTTTGTATTTCTTATATCCAACTTAATGTGGTTGAAGTTATTTTTAACACGTCCAAATATTTGTAGGTTTCTAAAATATATTTTTTTAGAGAAGAATTTTTTTAAATTAAAAAAACCAGGTTTGGTATCTAAACGAAATTCTAGATTTTCTAAATGAGTGTAATTGGTTAATTTAAGACTTGCTGTTCCATGCAAGTTTGTATCAATATTATTAATATAAGGACGTATATATTGGTAGTTTTTACCAAATGGCATTAATGTTTTAATATTAATATTTTGTATATCAGAACTACATTCAATGGCCTTTGCTTTATTCAAAAGACATCTATTTTTTAATAGAATAGTACTATTTTTAGAATTTGTACCAATTGCTCCGTAAACATTTAAGAACTTATTTTTTCTGGAAAACTTGCCCAGATCAAAGACTAAATAATCAAGTTTTATTACTCCGCTTTGCTTTACTATGACTGCGGATTTGTTAACAATAAATTTGTCCAGAGGTACGGATTTAGTTATTATATAGTCTAGGTATGGATGTAGTTTGTGCAAACTAAATTCTCCACTAGTCCTAAAACTATTAATATCTGGCATTGCTTTTAACTTAATCGATAAATCCTCAATTGTTACACTATTAAAGACAAATCTAAGCATTAGAAATCTAGCTAGGGATATTCTACATATCACATGAGGTAAAACAAGGACATGATTATTGGCAAATTTAATCTTGAATTTTTTCATATCGTAAACAAGATTTAATTTGTTGTCTAAAAACAAATTTGCTCCGGAAAAGTCCATGTATTTTATGTTACTTTCTACTTTTGTGAGCTTACTCTTCACATATATATTAAGAGATGTAATATTTCGGGGCTCGTTGAAGAGTAGGGCTATAGCTAAACAAACTACAGTAAAAAAAGCTAAAAAAATAATTTTAAATATTTTGAATAAATACTTGTATACACTATTTAAAAAACGATTTTGTTTTATGGTAAATCTAGGTAGTTTATTCAAAATATTTTTATTCATATACTTTTAAATGACTTTACAGGCTATAGCTTGTATCCTTTGTAGCTACTTTATTTTTAATTCGTTTTAATACTTCTTCTTGAGGTAAGTTTAGAGTAGCGTCTTGTCCCAAAATTCTTACATTAATAGAATTGTTTTCTACTTCTTTCTTACCAATTGTAAAGATATATGGAACTCTCTTTAGAGAATGATTTCTTATCTTATAATTAATCTTCTCGTTAGAATCGTCAAATTCAACTCTTAAACCTTCTTGTTTTAATCGAGCGCATAGTTTGGATGCATATTCGTCGGCTTCTTTAGTTATTGTGGCCACAACTATCTGTAATGGATTTAACCACAATGGAAATTTACCTTCGGTTTCTTCGATTAAAATTCCCATAAATCTTTCAAGAGAACCGAAAACAGCTCTATGTAACATTATAGGTTGATGTTTTTTACCATCTTCGCCTATATAACTAATATCAAATCTTTGTGGCAGATTCATATCTAGTTGTATAGTACCACACTGCCAGTCACGGCCAATTGCGTCTCGTAGAACAAATTCTAATTTAGGTCCATAAAATGCACCTTCTCCTGGGAATACTGTGTAATCTAAAGACATCTTGTCTAATACATTAGCCAAGGACTGTTCTGCTAAATCCCAAATATCGTCGCTACCTATACGGCTTTCTGGTCTAGTAGATAATTTAATGATTACTTTGTTAAAACCAAAGGTCTTGTATGTATCTAACAAAAAGTTAATCATTGCTTCACATTCGGTTTCTATTTGCTTTGTTGTACAGAAGATATGTGCGTCATCCTGCGTAAACTCTCTCACTCGCAATAAACCAAGTAGTGAACCACTAGCTTCATAACGATTTACCTTACCAAATTCTGCTATTCTTAGAGGCAAATCCCTATAAGACTTTAGTCCTTGTTTATAATATAAAATACAACCAGGACAGTTCATTGGTTTGATACAAAACTGCTTATCGTCTTCTGTTTTGCCTGAGTAGTTATGAGCGCCGTAATGTTCCCAATGACCAGAGATTTCCCAAAGAATACGGTCCATTATTCTTGGTGTTGATATTTCTATATAACCATTCTGCTCTTGTCTTTGACGCATATGTTTAACAAGAGTATTAAATATAAAAAGACCTTTAGGATGGAAGAAGGGTGCACCTGGAGCGTAATCTGGCTCTAAATGCATTAAATCCATGATTTTGCAGATTTTTCTATGATCACGTTTTTCTGCTTCCTCTAAAAATGCGAAATATTCTTCAAGTTTTTCTTTTGTATCCCAGGCAGTACCATAAATTCTTTGTAACATTTTATTTTTAGAATCACCTTTCCAATAGGCTCCAGCTAGTTTGGTTAGTTTAAAATATTTTAAATACCTGGTAGATGGTACATGAGGACCTCGGCAGAGATCTATAAAATCACCAAGTTTATAGACGGTAATCTTTTCTGTATCGGCTAATTCGTTTAATATTTCTACCTTGTAAAGATCTTGGCTATTTTTGAAAAAATCTATTGCTGCTTTTTTAGTCCATTCCTCACAAATGAATTTTTCGTCGGATTTAACAATGAGATTCATTTGGTCTTCTATTTTGGCAAAATCAGCCTCGGATATAGATGTATCTAAATCCATATCGTAATAGAAACCATTTTCTATAGACGGGCCCACAGCCAGCTTAACGTTTTTAAAAAGTTTCTTAATGGCATATGCCATAAGATGAGCAGAGGAATGTCTTAGAATTTTTAAGCCATCTTCTGTATCTGAAGTAACAAATTCTATTTTAGAGTTTTGTGTTATTTTGGTAGCCAAATCCTTTATTTCATCATTTATTTTTATAGCTACAATTTTTTTATTGGATTCATCTTTTAGTTCTTTGGCTAATTGAAAACCATTTAGTTCCGAGTCAAAACTATATTTTTTTTGACCAAACTCTATATCTAACATTATAAAATAACTTGATTACTTTTATCCATTAATGATAGTCTGTATTTTGCAAAAGTAAAGTTGTTAAGCACCTTATAATCATAGTTTATTTGCTGGTTCTGCGCTAACGCTGCCACCGTATAATTTCTTGTTTATTCTGATTTGTTTTAATATTACCTATAGCTGAAGTATAAATATAAGATATCTATACCCACCAGCTCTTTTTTAGATAATGATATGATATAATACTTACTAATGATTATCTTGTTGTTTTTTCCCCAGCCCCTCTATCTCCTCAACAGACAATCCAGATAGTTCTGAGATATCATTAATATTCATACCTTTATCAAGCATTTTTGTGGCTATCTCAATAGCTTTCTTGTTTTCTCCCTTCTCCATTCCCTCTCTTCTTCCTTCTTCTATACCTTCTTCTTTAGCAATGGTTAAATCATTATTATAGTTTCTAATAGCATTCTCACGTTCTTGCATTATCCTTCTTTTTTAGGATCAGCTTTAGCTGCTTCAAATATATCTTTAGCTTCTTTAAGCTCTGGAACAAACTTATATAATTCATTACAAGCTTTTGAATATGGATTCTTAAAGAACTCTATCCAGAATGTAATAGGACTCTCTTTATTAAATTTATGAACCTTATCTATTTCAACAAACTGTATTTCTAATAGATCAGTTATTCTTTTATGTGTTAGATCATCTGTAATATGACATTTATGCCAATAATTATTATCTTGAGTAAATAATTCAAAACTTAAAATAGAAATAGATATTGTACGTCTTAATTCTTATATGCTTCACTAACACTAAGACTACCCACAAACAATTGAGACCAATAGAATAGAGTACGTCCAACCATATTAGGATCTCTTGCAACCTGCATCTCTATATCAATCTTTATACCACTATCTGTTTCTGCTAAATATCTAAACGAGTATCCTTTTGTGTTATATGTTTTTTAATAACTTCATTATTTAAAATATGAACCTTCTTAATTGGATCTTTAGATGATTCTATAGCACAGTTTAAGAAATGAATTAATACACGCTCATGCTTTGGATCAGCAAATATCATTTTAAATGCTATATCATTTCTAATAGGAATATTATTAATATCTTTCATAGAAGTTTTTCCTACTAGGTTATTTATTTTCTATATATGTATATTACTAATATTATATATTACTATAATATTATATGTATATATCTATATATCTATATATACTACTACTAATAATACTATTA
>CAZAFD010000023.1:0-11638 GCA_964484785.1 uncultured Rhizobiaceae bacterium
TCGTGGAATACTATTCCCTTGTCAGGTACAGATTTGTATGTCCCCTCCGCCTCTTAACCAAAAACTGAACAACCACCATTTATATTTCAAAATATTATTGAACACGCATTAAAAGAACTAGCAGAATCATATGGCAATCCAAGTAAAATGAGAAATATTGTTGAAACTTGTGCACGCAACATAACCACATTTGGAAATCTAGATGGGAACTCTGCAAGAGCTCTTAAAGTCTTTTGGTATAAACTAAACCAAGGATGTTTAGCTCCTTCTACATCAGATAGTATTCAAAATTATGATTTTTTTACTACTTTAATGGAAACATACCAATTACATTTACAAACGCCAGATAATAAAAACCTAGCACATATTAATACTTTTTTTAGAGACAAAATAAACAATTTACTATTAAGTATTATAGACGAAAATCCTGATCTCACCCAAGCAGAATCAATGAAACGAAGAGCAAGATCCAATCTGTCAGGTCCTTATTTAAGATTTAGTACAACTAGCCCTAATTATAAAAAAACTTTTAGAGAAATACTTACCACAACAAACGACCAAGAGTTAGCCGCAATACTGCCATCATTACCAAGCACGGATTGTTTTGTCGATAGACTGCAAACCTTTACTCGTGTATTTAATTTTGCAAGTCAAATCTCTCTACGTACAAGTACTGATAATATATACAACCGCTTTATGACAGACATGTTAGATATGGCTGCAAATACTATAAATCCAGATAAACAAAATCAAATTTTAGAAAATCTTGATCTATTTATTTTGGACTTAGAATCCCAAAATCTTACAAATAACGATAATTTAGAAAAATTAGAATCTTTATACAAGCCGTTTATCCTGGTTAAAAAATTTTTGGAAGATAACCTACCTAAAACTAAAAGCGATAAAATACTTACCGAACTGTTATGTATCTATTGTACAGAATACATAAAAACACGCAAACAGGGATCTGAGGCTCTTAATAAATTATCTGAAAAATTTATTAATGATGTTATATTGGATATAGAACCATCCACTACAAAAGGTATATTTAGGTTTATATCACCAAAAGTATCCAAAATTAAAATGATGGCGCATATACACAAGCTATGTAAAAATATCCAAGAGTATAGTCCAGAAGATTCAAGAAAATATCGTGACATACCAAAAAGATATTCGGGAATCGCACCAGATTGGTTTGAAGATAGAAGTCGTCACTTACCACATGCCAATACAAGATCTTTATAACATAAACCTTCTCAAGGGCCAGTAATGTCCCTTGGTTGGCTATTATTATAATTATACGTATTTAACTTTTAAGAGAAATACCTCTTGCTTTAACTTCAATGCCTTGAATATTAATTCAAATTAGAAAGTCAAATACACTTATAAAAAGAAATAATACATAATAAAAAATGGCAAATCCTAAAGATTTGCCATTAAGACTATAATGTTCCTACTTTTTTATCATCAACCTTTTTCTTAATTCTAGCAGACTTACCTTTTAAGTCCCTTAGGTAATATAGCTTACCTCTTCTTACCACACCCTTGTTCAAAAGGACTATGTTTTCTATCAAAGGAGAATGGAACAAGAACTTTCTTTCTACACCAACACCATGACTAATTTTCCTTACTACAAAACTACTATTATAACTTTTTTGCTGTCCACTCTTTGCTATAACTACACCTTCAAAGTTTTGAATCCTAGTTGTACTTCCTTCAGTGATCTTGTAACTAACAACTACGGTGTCACCAGGTTTAAAACTGCAATACTTCTCCTTGTTAGCACTTAAGTTCTGTACCTGTTTTTCATTAAATTTTTCTATTGTATTCATAAAAACCTCTTATTCACTAACAAATTCTATAATTGCCATAGGTGCATTATCGCCAAATCTATAACCATACTTCATTATTCTGGTATATCCACCATGTCTCTCTTTAAAATTTTCAGCTAGTTCACTAAACACTTTCATAACTGCTTCACTATCTCTTAATATAGAAGCTAAAATTCTTCGACTATTTAGATCGCCTTTTTTACCTAGAGTAATCATCTTCTCAACAAAAGGTTTTAATTCCTTTGCTTTAGGAAGTGTTGTCTTAATCCTACCATGCTTAATCAATGAATTAGATAAGTTCATCAACAAGGCTTTTCTATGTGCGCTACTTCTATTTAATTTTCTACCCTTTATACCATGTCTCATAATTACAATACCAATTTATTAACCATTATTTTGCTTTACAAGTCTAGCCCTATGCTCGGTCAACTCTTTAGTTAATTCCTCTTTTATATTATCTAGATTCATTCCAAAGTTTAGGCCCATTGCCTTAAGATTATCGCGTAACTCATTCAATGACTTTCTACCGAAATTAGGCAATTTTAGCATTTCATTTTCTGTCTTTTGTACTAGATCAGCTATATATACGATGTTTTCTCCACTTAAACAGTTATAAGATCTAACAGATAACTCCATCTCGTCAATTTTTTTAAGAAGATTTTCGTTGAAGTTATATCTTGGACTTCCATCGGCACCATCCATTAATGGACTATTAATAACATCAAAATTTACAAAAAAGGACAATTGTTCTTGTATAATTCGTGCTCCTAAGCCTACGGCGTCTTCTGGAGAAATAGATCCATTGGTTTCCACATCCATTATCAACTTATCATAGTCTGTCTTTTGACCAATTCTGGCATTTTCAATACGATAAGCCACTTTCTTAACAGGATTAAATAAAGCATCAAGATATATGATAGATACATCTTTAGTATCGCCGTGTTTCTCGCCAGCTAAAGCATAGCCAATACCATACTCAACTGTCATATCAATATTCAAAGAAACACTATCATCTTCAATATGACATATAACCAAATCAGGGTTTAGGATTTTGATGCCTGCATCTAATTCTATATCCTTAGCATATACTATTGACTTGCCACTAGCTCTTAGATGCATATTACCAGGATTTGCTGTAGCCTTGTCAATTATAAGAGATTTTATGTTCATTATAATATCAACTACATCCTCTTTAATCCCATCTATTAAACTAAATTCATGTAGAATACCACCAATTTTAACAGATGTTACTGCAAAACCCCCTATTGACGATAACAAGATCCTTCTTAGGGCATTACCTATCGTATTACCAAAACCCCTCTCTAAAGGAGATACTGTTATTGTTGCCTTATTCCTAGAATTATCATTGTTTGTCACCTCTATAGAAGACGGTTTAATTAATTCCTTCCAATTCTTTTGTAAAACAGTCATCTTTTCTACTTATTAAATAATAAAATAAATAATTACCTTCTTCTTCTTTTTGGTGGTCTACATCCATTGTGTGGATGATACGTATTATCGGTAATTGAAGTTACAACTATTCCTGTACCTTGTAATGCACGCAAAGATGATTCTCTTCCTATACCTGGACCTCTAACTGTCACATCAACAGCCTGTAATCCATATTCTTTGGCCTTTTCAATAGCATCAGTAGCAGTAACTTGGGCAGCATAAGGAGTAGCTTTTCTGGAACCCTTAAAACCCATTTTGCCCGCGGAAGACCAAGCTATAACGTTACCTTGAACGTCAGAAATAGAAACAATTGTATTGTTAAAGGTAGCTAGAATGGAAACAGAACCAACTACTATATTTCGTCTCTTTCTACTTGCTGATATCTTTTTACCTTGTTGTGCTTTTTTTACCATAAACTTTCCTTAATTATTTCTTTTTACCAGCAATAGCTATTCTCTTACCTCGCTTAGTACGAGCATTCGTATGGGTCCTTTGACCCCTTACCGGTAATTTCTTCACGTGTCTAATTCCCTTGTAACAACTTAAACCAACTAGAGTCTTGATATTGGTTTGAACCCTTCTTCTTAAGTCACCTTCGATCAAACCTACTTCACTAGAACCCTCGAAGTCCTCACTAGCCTGCTTATTTATTAAATCTCTAACTTTTAATAAGACATCTTCTGAAATATTTGATGTCCTTAGTTGTTTATCTATCTTCAACTCGTCGCAAATCTTCTCTGCACGAGTTCTTCCTATACCGTAAATATATGTTAAAGCTATGACAAATCTCTTGTCATTCGGTATATTTACACCGGCTATTCTAACCAAAATCTAAACCTCTTAATTATTAAATTTAATAACTATTTAAAATATTCTTTATGTCTTCGTGAATTTTGCCCTTTAATTTAGTACCATCCACAAAATAAATCAAGCCTTTTTTAATATAATAATCTTCTATTTGCTTAGAAGTCTTTCTATATATGTCTAATCTTTTCTTAATGGATTCCATATTTGTATCGTCAGACCTAACTACAAAATCTCTACCTCCACAAACATCACATACACCATCAATCTTAGGTAATTCAAAAAACTTGTTGTATATAGCCTTACATGTTTTGCAATTATATCTACCACTAATTCTCTTAATTACTATCTCATCTGGTACCTTTAGAACAAGAACTATCGGATCTTTACCATTAGATGTCTGTAGTTTTTCACTAAATTCCTCTGCTTGTTTTAGAGTTCTTGGATAACCATCTAAGATAAAACCGTTCTTACAATCAGCATTATTTAATCTTTCTTGTACTATATCATACAAAAGATCATCGGGTACTAAATTACCATTGGAAATTAGGGAATTTATAGTATTACCGGTATTGTCATCAACCTCCGCTCTACTTCTTAGTAGAGTACCAGTAGAAATATGCGGAATAGAGTATGCGCTAGCCAATAGTTTTGACTGCACTCCTTTGCCGGACCCTGCTGGGCCCATTATTATTATATTAAACATAAAAATATCTTTATCTAACCTTGATTCGCCTTCTTTTAGTAACACTTGAATACTTCTCTGATAACAAGTAAGTATTTACTTGAACCAACAAGTCTATAACTGTGCTTATAAGTATTAATAAGCTCGTTCCTCCAACGGTCAACTTAATGGCATATTTATCAAAGAACATATCTGGTATTATACATACTATTAATAGGTACACCGACCCTATTAAAGATAAATGGTTAATAACCTTACTAAAAAAATTTTGTGTGTTCACACCAGGTCTTACTCCCTGTATAAAACAACCACTATTTTTTAAATTATCAGCCAACTCTTCCGTATTGAAAACTATTTCTGAGTAGAAAAATGAAAAGAATATAACGCATGCTGAAAATATAACAGTATATAGTAAACCGCCTTTAGCCAATATTCGCGACAAAGCCTGTACCGTAGTTTCTTTTCCACCAAAAAGTTGTACCAAAATTAATGGAAAAACTAAAACTGAACTGGCAAATATAGGAGGTATTACACCTGATATATTTATCTTCAAAGGAATATATGAAATATTCTTTTGATTTACAACAAGACTTCTATTAGCAGAACATTGCACCTTAACATTTCTTATAGCTTTCTCAACATACACTATAAACATCACAAATATAGATATAAACAAGACAAAAGCACTTATAAATGCAGTTGAATATTGCCCATTTTTAAGAGTTGCCACCACATTAGAGATGTTATTAGGTAACTCAGCTACTATACCTATAAAAATCAAAACGGATATACCATTACCTATACCTTGATGCGTGATCTTATCACCTAACCACATAAGTAACATAGTACTTCCTAGAAGACTAAAAATCGTGGTCCACAAAAATATCTTCGCATCACTAATAAATGCAGATTGTTCTAAATTAGAAAAAGCATAATATATACCAATGGACTGGAAACAACCAAGCAATAGGGTCAAGTACTTTGTATACTGATTTAACTTTCTCCTACCAGCTTCTCCTTCTTTTCTCAATTCGTCTATATTCTTATATACAGAACCTAAAAGCTGTATGATAATGGATGAAGTAATATATGGCATTATATTTAGTGCGAATATACTCATTCTCTGAAATGCCCCTCCAGAGAACATATTCAACATACCAAAAACAGAATTGGCATTCTTATTGAAAAAACTTTCTATTATTTCACCATCTATACCGGGCAAAGGAATAAATGTTCCAAATCTATATATAAATAATATCAATAAGGTAAATAATATCCTATTTCGTAATTCAGAACTCATTTTTAATTTTACTATTTTTTGTATTTACTTGCCTCTTTAGAAGCTTTATCAACCTCTATCTTGAAATCGATCTTCACTTCATTTTTACCCATAATAAGCTTTGACTTCTCGTCATTCTTAAGTAATTTGGCCGTAACTAAGTCTTCCTTAGTAATGTCTTTAGTCAACTTACCAGAATCGATAAAATCAGCAATCATATCTGTTGTAAATACTTTATATTTAGTACTAAAGATATTTACAAATCCCCTTTTAGGAAGTCGCATATAAATAGGTGTTTGTCCACCCTCGAAACCTTTGATTGCTACACCACTTCTAGCCTTTTGACCCTTATGACCTCTACCGGCTGTCTTACCAGTACCAGAACCAATACCTTTTCCAAGTCTTTTTTTGTCCTGATTAGCTATACGAGGCATTTCATTTAATTTCATATCTTTACCTTGTTTTTACGTCAATTAAGTGAGCTACTTTAACTAACATTCCATAAATATCACGAGTACACTTGAGCGTAACGCTTTGACCAATTTTACCCAATCCTAAACCTTTTAGGTTAGCCTTTTGTATATCGGTAGTAGCTATTTGACTCTTAGTTTGTGTAACTGTAACTTCTTTACCTTCGATCTCTTCGAGTTTTAACATGTTTACTCCTGCTCATTATTAATCTCTTGTGTAGAAGTCTGGTCAGTTTCTGCCTGAAGATCCTCTGTAGTATTGGCTCCTTGATCTGAATGATTGGTTCCTATTATAACATTTCGTCTTTTAACGATCTCACTAACAGGTTTAGATCTTCTATCTGCTACTATCTTTGGCGAACTCATCTTTCTTAGGGCTTCAAAAGTAGCTCTAATCATATTATATGGATTATTACTACCCAAGGATTTACTTACTATATCCTTTATACCTAGACATTCAAAAATAGCTCGCATAGGACCGCCAGCAATAATACCTGTACCAGGCACAGCTACTCTCAACAATACGTGACCAGATCCAAATTTACCTTCACAGTCATGATGCAATGTTCTACTCTCCTTTAGTGGAACTCGGAGTAAGGACTTCTTAGCTGACTCTATAGCTTTATTTCGTGCATCTACAATTTCTCTTGCCTTTCCTGCACCAAAACCAACCCTACCCTTGCCGTCTCCAACAATAACTAAAGCCGCAAAAGACAACTTTTTTCCACCAGTAGTGGTTTTAGACACCTTGTTTATACAAACTAGCTTTTCAATAAGGCTTAGTGTCTCTTTATTTCCTTTGTACATTATTTATCTACCTATTTTATTTAAAAATGCAAACCACCATCTCTAGCGCCGGTTGCCAAAGACTTTACTCTTCCAATATATAGATAAGGTCCTCTATTAAAGACTACTTCGGTAATACCGCTTTCTAATGCCTTTTTAGCTATACCCTTACCAACTTCGTATGCCTTCTCAATACCGGTCTTACTTTTAATCTGATCCTGTGCATCCTTAGATTTTGTAGAAAATGTAGTCAAGATTTTACCATCAGCTTCAACTATTTGAGCATAGATATTTTGGTTACTTTTATAAACCGTTAACATAGGTCTATTAGACTTATTCCTTGCTTTAATTCTATAGGAATTTCTGTATTTTCTTTTTTGTAATACTTCCTCTAACATAAATATCCTTTATTT
This sequence comes from uncultured Rhizobiaceae bacterium, assembly GCA_964484785.1. Taxonomy (GTDB): domain Bacteria; phylum Pseudomonadota; class Alphaproteobacteria; order Rickettsiales; family UBA1997; genus CAZAFD01. The sequence goes on from CAZAFD010000023.1 coordinate 7,722, forward strand.
CTTTTTACCTTCTTTTCTAACAATGTATTGTCCGAGCTTTTTAATACCCTTACCTTTATAAGGTTCAGTCTTTCTAAAAGAAATAATTTTAGCACCAAATCTACCAACTAATTCTTTATCATCACCCTCGATGACAATTAGATTTGGCTTTTCTATGGTAACTTTAAGATCGCTAGGAATTTCTACAGCAATATCATGGCTATATCCTAAACCTAACAATAATACATTACCAAAGACATTAGCTCTATAACCAACGCCATTAAATTCTAAAGTATTTTTAAAACCCTGAGTTAAACCAAGAACTAGATTATTAATATTGTTTCTATGAAGTCCCCAAAAATTTGAATCTTCCTCTCTAATCTTAGAAACAACCAAATGATCATCTACTAATTCTACTTTAACTTTATCACCAAAATCGTAGCTCTTCTGCTTGTTACCCTTCTTTATAGTTAATACATGGTCCTTAATATCTACATTAAGATCTTTTTCAATTTTAATTGGTAACTTTCCAAGTCTAGACATATTTTCAACCTCCAATTAAAATATTTGTAACAAGAGTTCACCACCTAAATTTAAGGCCTTAGCTTCGTGATCAGGTAGTATGCCCTTTGGTGTAGATAAAATAACAACACCAAGACCATTATATACCACAGGTATATCCACCATACGAGAATATATTCTCTTACCTGGTTTTGATATAACCTTAATATCTCTTATAACTGGCTCGCCTTGGCTATAACCCAATGTGATTTCTGTCTGTTCAAAACTTCCATTGTTAAATGTTTCAAAGTCTTTAATAAAACCGTCTTTCTTTAAAACATTAAGAATACCAGTCTTAATTTTAGAACTTGTAGTAACAACTCGCTCTTTTTTAGCCATTTGTCCATTTTTTAGACATGTGACTAGCTCAGATACTGAATGATTCATTGTCATTTTTTCTACCAACTTGATTTAGTTAATCCTAAAAGCTTACCCCAAGATGCCAATTCTCTCAACATAATTCTTGATACGCCAAACTGTCTATAATAACTTCTTGGCCTTCCAGTTAAAGCGCATCTGTTTCTGAACCTAACTTTAGAAGAATTTCTAGGCATTTCAGACAATTTAATCATTGCAGCAAGCCTTACCTCTGCAGGTAGATTTAAATCCTCTGCTGTTGTCTTTAGCTTTTGTCTCTTGTTGGCACTCTTTTCTATTTTTGCTTTTCTTTTATTGTTTTTTACAATTGAACTTACTTTTGCCATAATATTTTACTCTATTTTAAAGGAAAGTTTAATTCAGTTAACAAAGCTTTGCACTCTTCTGCATTCTTAGCTGAGGTAACTATATTAATATCCATACCCAAAACTTTATAAGCTTTGTCTAATTCAATTTCCGGAAATATAGTATGATCTTTTATACCAAAACTATAATGTCCACTTTGATTGAAGTTCTTTGAAGACAAACCTCTAAAGTCTCGAATTCTTGGTAGGGCTATGTAAATTAATCTTTCCAAAAATTCGTACATTCTATCACCTCTTAGTGTAACTCTACAAGCTATAGGTGTGTTTTCTCTTAACTTAAAGGTAGATATCGACTTCCTAGCCTTCACTAACACGGCTCTCTGGCCTGCTATACTAGACAACTGATCAACTACGTACTTTAAGAAGTTTCCGTCAACATCTGCTACCTTGAAGGCTATATTTAAACTTACTTTTTTTAAACAAGGAATTTCCATCTCATTTTTAAAAGCAAATTTTTTCTGGAGTTTACCTCTAATTTCTTTATTATATTTATCTTTTAAATACGACATTATTTACCTACCTTATTTCCAGTTTTTTTAGAAATCCTAACAGTTTTTCCATCTTCTTTTTGAAATTTAACTCGAACTGGTTTACCATCCTCAACTAGAGAAATATTGGAAATATGGATAGGCTTTTCTATTTCAATTATTTGGCCAGCACTCTGCATAGTAGGCTTTTTATGAACTTTATTAATATTCACTCCAGCAACCACCGCCTTACTGTCCTTTGGTAAAACTTTCAAAACCTCTCCAGTTCTACCCTTGTCTTTACCAGTAATAACGATAACGTTATCACCTTTCTTAATTCTAGCAGTCATGTTACAATACCTCTGGTGCTAATGATAATATCTTAGTAAATCCTTGATTTCTCAATTCTCTTGCCACCGGTCCAAACACACGAGTTCCAACAGGTGTACCATCCTTGTTGATCAAGACTACAGCATTCTCATCAAACCTAATAGTACTACCATCTTGTCTGATGATTTCCTTTTTAGTTCTAACAATCACGCCTCGTGCTACATCACCTTTTTTAACCTTACCACCAGGTATAGCACTTGTAATCGAAACTACAATAACATCTGCAATTCCAGTTATCATATGATTGGAACCGCCAAGAACCTTAATACATTTAGCAGATTTGGCACCAGAATTATCAGCCACAGCTAAGCTAGTTTCCATTTGGATCATTTTACTATTCCTTTATTTGATCGTTAACAATAATCCACGTCTTTCGCTTAGAAATAGGCTTGCACTCCTTGATAAAAACCTCATCTCCCACCTTTACAGCATTCGAATCATCGTGAATCATATATTTTTTAGTTACTTTTATATACTTCTTGTAAACTGGATGCTGTTTTAAATATGTGGTTTTACCAACAACTGTCTTGTCTCCAGCCTTTTTTATTATTTGTACTTTAACGCTTTTTGTGGTCATCTTTAACCCCGCATATTTAATTTAGTAAATAGTCTCGCAATCTCTTTTCTAAGCTTTTTGATTTTTGAGGTATCTTTAACGTCAGTGTCGGACTTTTCCATTTTTAAGGCAAAAATCTTCTTCTTTAGTTCCAGAATCTCCTGTATTAAGTCTTTCTTCTCTGTTTCTACCATTGCCTCAACCTTATATTAATTTTATAACTTTTGTTCTGAAGGGTAGTTTATTTGCAGCTTTATTTAAAGCTTCTAGAGCAACATCGTCAGAAACTCCATCAACTTCAAACAAAACTAAACCAGGAGTAACCCTACACATCCAATAGTCAACAGAACCCTTACCATTACCCATACGGACCTCGGCAGGCTTACTACTTACTGGAATTTGCGGAAATACTCTAATCCAGACTTTACCGATTCTCTTCATGGTTCTACTTATGCATCTTCTGGCAGCTTCAATCTGTTTAGATTGTAGTCTACCGGCATCCAATGATTTTAAACCAAAACTACCAAAAGCAAGACTACAGCCAGAAGTAGCGACACCGCGAATACACTTTCCACCCTTCTGAGCCTTTCTATACTTTGTTCTATTGGGCATTAACATTTTATAATCCTTTTTGGTTATAATTATATTTTAATAATTACATTCATAACATATATGTGTTAAATTATCCAAAGTCAATATGAGCAAATCACATAAAACCTAAATAATAAAACACAGAAAGTACGAAGTCTATTTTTTATAGATCCATACTTTTACACCAATTATACCGTACTTAGTTTTTACTTCGCTTAAGGCATAATCTATATTCGCTTTTAGCGTATGCAAAGGAATAGATCCTTCTTTATAGGTTTCAGATCTAGCGATATCAACTCCGCCTAATCTACCAGAAACTGTAATCTTAACACCTAAAGCACCATATTTCATAACATTTTGTATGGCCTTCTTAACTACCCTCTTAAAGGCAGCTCTGTTTTCTAGCTGTTTAGCTATGCTCTGGCCTACAAGACGGGCATCTAGATCTGGTTTTTCAACCTCTAGAATCTTAATGGATACATCTTTTTCACCCATACTCTCGATTCTCTTCTTGATCTTTTCTATATCGGTACCCTTCTTACCTATTATTATACCAGGTCGAGATGTCTTAATCATGGTGGCAGGAGAATCGGGATGGGTGAGGAGCGTGAACATCACCACAACCGGTTT
>CAZAFD010000024.1:0-11049 GCA_964484785.1 uncultured Rhizobiaceae bacterium
GATAACTTGTCTAAAGAATCCATAAATTCTTTCTCGGTGAAAGTGCACTTAGGATCTCTTTTAATTGAAGGAGCTATTCCTATAACGCTTTTTAATTTTTCGATTTCTTTAACTAGGTTCTCTACTTTTTCTTTTGTAGTTGTTCCACCTAGGTTTAAGAAATCTGCGATTTCAGCATAACGTTCCCCAGCAAAAGGATATTTATATTGAGGAAAGGTTCCTTGCTTGGTTGGTTTCTCGCTAGCATTAAATTTGATTACTTGCGAAATACAATAAGCATTAGCAATTCCATGAGGTATGTGAAACCTAGCGCCTAATTTATGTGCTAAAGAATGACAAATACCTAAAAAGGCATTTGAAAAAGCCATGCCAGCTAAATTTGCTGCATAATGAATTTGCTCTCTAGCTTCAAATTCTCCTTCATTTACAGATTTTGCAAGATTTTTAAATATCATCTTGATAGCTTGTAACGCTATACCGTCTGTAAATGGACTAGCCATAACAGATACATAGGCTTCCAACGCATGTACTAAAGCATCAATACCAGAAGCTGCAGCCAGACCTCTTGGCATGGTTGTACATAAATCTGGATCTACAATTGCCATATTAGGAGTAAAGGTATAGTCAGCTAAAGCATATTTATTACCGCTCTTTTCATCGGTAATAATTGTGAATGGTGTAACTTCTGAACCAGTACCAGAAGTTGTTGGTATACATACTAAGTTGGCCTTTTGTCCTAATTCAGGAAGAGTATAAATTCTTTTCCTTATATCCATAAATCGTGTAGCTATATCTTCAAACTTTAGCTCTGGTTGTTCATACATTAACCACACCATTTTTGCCGCATCAATAGGCGAACCACCTCCTAGAGCTATTATTACATCTGGCTGTAAATTTCTACACGTTTTTAAAAGTCTTTCCACTAGACTTATGGTTGGGTCTGGTTCAACATCTGAAAAGATATCATACTTTATATTAATATAATCTAGGACATCTGTCACTTTTTTTGTATAACCTAAATCAAATAAAATTTTATCAGTAACTAGCAAAGCTTTCTTCTTGCCTTGAAGTTCGCGTAAGGCAAATTTTACACATCCTTTTTTAAAATAAATTTTTGGTGGCACCTTAAACCACAACATGTTTTCTTCTCTTTCAGCCATAGTCTTAATATTGATTAAATGCTTAACTTCTATATTATCAGAAACAGAATTTCCTCCATATGATCCACAACCTAATGTTAAAGATGGATTTAATCTGAAATTATATAGATCACCAATTGCTCCTTGCGAAGCTGGGGTATTAATTAAGATTCTACATGTTGTTAATACTTTACCAAAATATTGTATTTTGTCTTCATCTGCTGGATTTACATATAAAACAGATGTATGTCCATTTCCACCAAATTTAATTAATTTTTCAGCTATTTCTACTCCTTCTTTAAAGTCTTTAGCTCTATACAAGCCTAATATTGGCGAAAGCTTCTCGTAGGCAAATGCTTCTTTTGTACTAACCTCTTTTGCTTCGCCGATTAAGACTTTAGTTTCTTCAGGTACTGACATGCCAGCCATACCAGCTATTGTGTGTGCACTTTGTCCGGCTACAGCTGGATTTAATTTTCCATCAACAACAAGAACATTGGCTAGAGCTTTATTATCTGCTTTATTAAGAATCATAGCCCCTCTCTTCACAAATTCCTGTTTTACTTTATCATAAATGCTTTCAGCTACTACAACACTTTGTTCAGAAGCGCATATAGTACCATTATCAAAAGTCTTACTCATTAAGATAGAACTTACAGCCATCTGAATATCCGCTGTTTCATCAATAACAGCAGGTGTATTACCTGGACCAACGCCTATGGCTGGAATACCCGAACTATATGCAGCTCGCACCATTCCAGGTCCACCTGTAGCTAAAATTAGATCTATATCTTTATGTTTCATTAAAGCGCCTGATAGCTCGATCGATGGATTCTCTATCCATGAAATGATGTTTTCTGGAGCTCCGGCAGAAACAGCGGCTCGCAATACGATTTTAAGCGCTTCTACAGTACATTTCTTAGCTCTTGGATGTGGTGAAAATATTATTCCATTTATAGTTTTTAGAGCTAATAAGGCTTTAAATATAGCAGTTGATGTTGGATTAGTTGTTGGTACTATTCCAGCTATAACACCATAAGGTTCAGCTATTTTTGTAATACCATGCACACTATCTCTTTCTACTACACCACAAGTTTTAACATTTTTGTATTTGTTGTAAATGTATTCTGATGCAAAATGGTTTTTGATAATCTTATCTTCAACAATACCCATTCTAGTCTCTTCAACAGCCATTTTTGCCAAAGGAATTCTAGCTTGACAAGCAGCTAAAGCAGCTACTCTAAAAATCTCGTCTACTTGCTCTTGGGTAAATTTTGCATAAATTTCTTGTGCTTTCTTTGTTTTAGAAATTAAATCATCTAAATTTGTTAACGAAAATTCTTCATTCTCCATATTGTCTTACCTTAAAAAATATTTTTTCATTAAAGAAATAAGTATTTTAACTACTATTTGATGTGCTTTTAATTGTCAATTATATTGATTATAAGTATTGTCTTAAAAACAAGATTGCATATTATATTGGTTAATTTTAAATTATTCTTAATAGGATAATAATTATAGCCAACATATAATCCAAATGGATATTTTAGTAGACAAAATATTTGATAATAATTTACCAAGTATTGAAGAAATTTATAATAAGTATCAAGCCAGAAACCTAAAACCAGAACAAAAAGTAACGAGAGTAGCACCAAGCCCAACTGGTTTCGTGCATATAGGAACGATTTATATGGCTTTAATTAGCGAAAGAATAGCGCATTTATCAGACGGAATATTTTATTTGAGGATAGAAGATACTGATGAAAAAAGAGAAAAACCTGGTGCTACAGACGCTTTAGCTAAAGCCTTAAATACTTATAATATAAAAACTGACGAAGGAGTAACTAGTTCTACAAAAGAATTTGGTCAATACGGCCCATATAAGCAAAGTAATAGAAAACATATTTATCAAGCTTTTATAAAGGATATGTTATTACGCGGTCTAGCATATGTATGTTTTTGTAGCGAGGATGAATTAAATTCTATAGTAGAACAACAAAAAGCTCAGGCATGTCCACGGCTAGGTTATTATGGTAATTGGGCAAAATATAGAAATTTTCCAATAGATGAAGCTATAAAAAAAATAGATAACGGTGAAGAATTTGTCATTAGATTTAAATCACCGGGTAATTTTAATAACAAAATTGTTGTAAACGATTTAATTAAGGGAAAAAGAGAATTCCCGGAAAACGACTTAGACATAGTTATTATGAAAAGAAACGGTCTACCCACATACCATTTCGCGCATATAATAGATGATTTTTTAATGGGTACTACGCTTGTTACTCGTGGAGATGAATGGTTCCCATCTCTACCTCTACACTTACAATTATTTAAGGCAATGGGTTGGAAACCACCAAAATACGCCCATATATCACCTATCATGAAAATCGACCAGGGCGGCAAAAGAAAGCTCAGTAAACGTAAAGACTTTGAATCAAACATAGATTTTTATGAAGAACAAGGCTATCCTACAGAGTCTGTAATTGAATATCTAATGAACCTTGCTAATTCAAATTTTGAGGATTGGCGGAAACAAAATCCAACAACAGATTATAAGGAATTCAATTTAGTAATTCATAGAATGAATACAAGCGGGGCTTTATTTGATTTTACAAAATTAAATAGCGTAAGCCGCGGAATTATAGGACGTTTTTCTGCCAATGAAATATATGATAAAGCTTTAGCTTGGGCTGGTAAGTTTGATCAAGATTTTTATAAACTATTACTTGGTAACAAAGATTATACTAAACAAATTTTAAGTATTGAAAGGGATGATCCCAAAAAAGTCAGAAAGGATATAGCCAAATGGTCTGATTTAAAGAACGAAATAATGTATTTCTTCGACTTAGATGAAACGTTGATTTCTAAAAATTTAGAAAATTTTGATCAAAAATTAATTAAAGAGGTATCTTCTTTATTTGTAAAAGACTACAATCCTAACGACACTAATCTTGAGTGGTTTGAAAAGATTAAGAATATAGCAAATCAACTTAACTATGCAACTGATATGAAGGCTTACAAAACTGATCCAACAAAATACAATGGTACGGTTGCTGATATCGCTACTATTCTCAGAATTTTGACGACAGGCAGGGCTCAAAGTCCAGACCTATATTCCATTATGAAGGTTTTAGGAGAAAAAGAGGTTATAAAAAGAATAGCTAGGTTTTAAAACCTAGCTGTTTAAATCTATTTTATTACCAATTACAGATTTTAGAACCTTGTCGGCAATGGGCTTTACAGCTCCAACTGGCATATTTTTTGGTAACTGAAATGGACCATAAGCCGTACGTATTAAACGCGTAACTTTTAATCCAAAATGTTCTAATATTCTTCTAACTTCTCTATTTTTACCTTCATTTATAGAAACTTTTAACCATGTATTAGTAGTATTCTCTTGCTCAATAGTTATATTAATGGGCGCATACTTTATATTTTTAATTAAAATTCCTTTTTTAGATAAGTATGGTATACTAGCCTTTAATTTTGTTAAGAAACCGTGTACTTTAACTCTATATTGTCTAGTCCAACCAGTAGAGGGCAATTCTAAGTATCTAGCTAAATCTCCATTATTTGTTAGCAATAATAGACCTTGTGTATTCATATCCAATCTTCCAACACTTAAAACTCTTGGCATGTTTTTAGGTAAAATTTCAAAGATAGTTTTTCTATTATCTGGATCAGTGTTGGTTACCAAATACCCAAGCGGCTTATTAAAAAGCCATAATTTAGTTTTTTCTTTTGGATTAATTAATTTATTCTTTATTTTAATACTCTCATCAGTCACTAATCTAGCTAGATTAGTCTCAACAATTCCATTAACTTTTACATCTCCATCTACAATTAACCTTTCAGCCTCTCGTCTGGAACAATATCCATGTCTAGCTATTAACTTAGCTAATCTTATCCCCTTTTTTTCTTCCATTTTACTATATTAAACCAAATTCTTTAAGTACAGTTATATACATATCTCTTTTAAAATCCGGAACTAGATCTGGAACTAATTTTGGATCTACGGATTTCGAATTTATAAACTCTATCTCTTCTATCAAAACATTGAATTTGAAAGTACAATCTTTATTTAATTTTAATAGAAAAAACTTTTTTTCTTGACCAAGATTTGCTATATCTTTCTTGATTCCCTGTGGAAAGGTATATCTAATAAAATTTTTGCTTTCTTTAAGAACAGAATAATCTTCCTTTTTTAACCCTATTTCTTCGTAAACTTCTCTATACAAGGCCTCTATAGGAGTTTCATTTGGTTCCATTCCGCCTTCTGGACCATGCCAGCTTATGGGATAATCTGCTCTTTGAAAAACAACTACTTCGTTGTTTTTATTTAAAATAAGTGCCGCAACACCTTTTCTAAAGTTATCCAAGATCTACCTCTCTTTTAAAGTTAATAATAGAGCAATAATCTTTTATATAACTAATATTATCCAGGAATAAAGTCAACATCGACGCCAAACAAGCGTCAGCTTACACAGATAACACAAATATAACTAAATAATTAGATAGTAAATGGTGGGTTTGAATGGACTTGAACCATCGACTTCTGCCTTATCAGAGCAGCGCTCTAACCAACTGAGCTACAAACCCTTTATAGAAACTCCAAATCCTCAATAGTTTAGGATATAATTTTTCTAAGTCAACTAAGATCTTGGATTATTTATTTAGATTATTTTTAATTTTTAATATTATCTCATTCAACTCTGGATCCGTATTAATATCCTTTGATATCTTGTTGATCGCATGAATAACAGTTGCATGATTCTTTCCTCCAAACTTTTTAGCTATATCTGGAAAACTTTTTTGTGTTAACTGCTTACTCAAATACATAGCTACATGCCGTGGTATAACTAATTCTTTTAGCCGTTTCTCTGATTTAAGATTTGCCATTGTTATACCAAAATAACCACAAACTGTTTCCTGAATTTCGTCTATAGTAACAATTTTTTTTGTTTTTTCTAAGTTAACTTGAAGTATTTCTTCAATTGTAACTTGATCTATATTAGACTGTACAAATTTTTGATGGACCAAAAGTCTCTTTAAACAACCTTCAATTTCTCTACAATTTGTTGCAAGGTTCTCTGCTATGAATTTTTGGCACTTTAAATCAAGATTTAATCCGATTTGATTTGATTTAAACTTAACTAAATCAAATCTTAAATCATAGTCTGGATCGTGTACATCAATAACCATACCACCAGACATTCTGGATTTTAACTGTTCATCGACCTTTTCTAGATTTAACGGAGATTTATCGCAAGCAAGAATAATTTGTTTATTTTCACTTAAAAGACTATTGAATGTTTGAAAGAATTCCTTTTGTGTACTCTCCTTTCCAGCAATAAAGTGAATATCATCTATAATTAATATGTCTATATTTCTAAATTTATTCTTAAAAAAATTTACATCTTGATTTTGTAAAGATTGTACAAATAGATACATAAATTTTTCAGCCGTCAGATACATCAAGATCTTATCTGGAAACTTATCTTTTAGTTTCCAAGCTATGGCTTGACATAGATGAGTTTTTCCTAAACCAACTCCTCCATATAAAAATAATGGATTGGTTTCAGGATTAAATTTATCTTCATTACCTATTTCCTTTGCAACAGAGTATGCCAATTGATTAGACTTACCAACTACAAAATTCTCAAAAGTATACTTCTCATTAAGCTCAATCCCTACATTGTATAAATTATTGTTTTGGGAAAAGCTATACACATTACTACTGTGACTATTGTTGGAAATCTCGAATTTTTGGTTATTATCTTTCTTTTCTATTTCTTCTGAAACGCCAATTTTTTGACTTCTGTCAACAATTATATCAATTGAAGCCAACTTAGGATATAATTCCGTTAAGATCTGTCTAATGCCTTTTTTAACCCAAACCTTTTTGTTATCGATACGTTTTTGTACTCCATCAAGGTATTCCCTAGTTATCCAATCTCTTATAAATACAGTCGGCACAGACATAACTAGTTCATAATCACTTATTGAAACTAATTGCAATTTAGATAACCAACCAATAAACACATCTCTCCCAAAGTAAGCCTGTAGGGCTTCTTGTATTTTTGTTACTTCCGAGTTTATGTCTTCTTTACTTAACGGAACCATCTCTTTTATGGAATAAATATTACTTTTAATATTATTTTAATATCTTTAACAAAATTTACACAAATCCTAAGAGATTATAGACCAGGTATTTATTGATGTAAAGCCATTTATATAAAATAAATTTAAAAAAAAATCTTGACAAAAGATTAGATTGGCTTTTAGCCAAAAAATGCATAGTAGTAAAAAATTATTTTAAGTTTTTTATCGTTATACTTGCCCCATCCAAATCATTTGTTACACTGAGTTTGCAAGCCAATCTTGATGTAGGCTCGCAATCCATCAAACCAGCCAAAACATCCTCTTCTGCCTCGTCAATTTCAAATTTTTTATACGTTTTTTCATCTAAAATAATATGACATTTTCCGCACACTCCATTGCCTTCACAATTTGATTGCACCCTTATATTTTGGCTATGTAACGCCTCCATTAAATTTTTTTCCTGATTTTCTGCTAAAAAAATTTCTTTATTTAAATTTGTAATAAATATTTTAATTAAACTCATATTTATATAATTAATATTATTGTATATATAATATCAATCATAGCTTATATTTTCAATATTTAAAAACACTAAGAAATCGTATTTCTATAAAATTTTATTCTTAGTCAAGTCCTTGAAGTTTAAAGTTTCTACTTTACCATACAGTAAGTATAACACAAAAAAAATCACAATACACATGAATTTAACTCAATATTATTTAGATATTGCAGAAACTGTTGCGCACGGTTCTAAAGATCCTTCTACTAAGGTAGGCTGTATTATAGTTTCCAAAGATAATAAGCTTATATCTTTTGGTTATAACAGTTTTATTACTGGATGTGATGAAAAATACATGACATTTGACAGACCTCAAAAACACACCTTAACCGTCCATGCTGAGATGAACGCTTTGATATCAGCTCATCAATCCATACGTGATAGTACTGTCTATCTTACTCATGCTTCTTGTGCCAATTGTTTAAAACATTTAATCCAGGCTGGAGTTGCTAAAATAGTCTATAAGCAATCCAATACAAATGGAGGATTTGTATCAGGTGATATGATTGATATTATTGAGCGTTTTGTAAAATCAACTAACATTATTTTTGAGAACGCCGAAGGCGTAAAATTTTTAGATGAAGTAAAGAAATAAAAGGTGTATGGAAATTTTATTAGCTACAGCTAATCCAAATAAAGTCGCAGAATATCAAGAAATTTTTAGAAAATTAAATATAAAGACAATAAGCTGCGCGGATTTGCCACCCATAAATGAACCTCAAGAAAATGGTAATACATTTAAAGAAAATGCAATTATTAAAGCCACTTATTACGGGGAATATTTTAAAAAATCATGTATAGCAGACGATTCTGGGTTAAATGTGGTAAAGTTAAATAATTTTCCAGGAATCTATAGTGCCAGAGTTATAAAAAATAAAGACTATAGGCACTATGGAGCCAATTTATTGGAATCAAAACTCAAAGAAGTTAAAACAGAAGATTTTTCTGCCTTTTTCATTTGTAATATTGCTTACTACGACTTTATTGAGAAAAAATGCACATCGTTTGAAGGTAGAGTCGATGGAAGATTAACATTTCCACCCAGTACAGAAGATGGTTTTGGTTATGATATAATGTTTATACCAAACGGCTTTGATAAAACCTTTGCCCAGCTTGGAAAAGACATAAAAAATAAAATAAGCCACAGGGCTCGGGCTCTAGAATTATTCTATAACTGGTTTAAAAATAAAGTTAAAGTATAAATAATACATTATTTGCCTATACAAAAATGAGAAAAGATATTATCTAAGATTTCTTCTGTGTTTATAATACCTGTAATTTTACCTATAGCAAAAGCTGCTAGTCTTATAAATTCAGCGTTTATTTCTATTGGAAGATTAAAATCAACCTTGGATAGAGAATTCATTGCTTCTATCAAATCAAGCCTGGATCGTTCATTTGTAATATTTGTATCTAAATAAGGAGTGATATTTTTTTGCAAAAAGTCTTTAATTGCATTTAACAAAATATCTATATTTTGATTTTTTAAAGCCGATATTTTTACTACCTTATATTTTTCAAATTCTTTCTCCAGATAAGATATATTACTTTCCGAGGCTAAATCTATTTTATTTATTACCACAATAGTATTAGGTCCTAAAACATCTTTTACAATTTCATTTGTATACTTTTGTCGTGCATCAAGAACCAGTAATCTTATGGTAGCTTCATTCAAGTTCTTAAATGTCCTTTTAATACCCTCTGCTTCAATTGCGTCTTTTGTCTCTCTAATACCAGCTGTATCTGATATTGTGACATAAAACCCATTTATATCCAATGAAACTCTAACTACATCCCTTGTTGTGCCAGGTGTATCCGAAACAATTGAAATGTCATCCTTAGCTAAAACATTTAATAAGCTAGATTTACCAACATTTGGTTCTCCAATAATAGAAATATCTATACCTTTTTTAACAATTTCGGAAGCTCTATTATCATTCAGATTTCTTTTGATAACATCTATTATATTATCTATTTTACTTCGTAAGTCATCAATTAATGTTTCGTTTGGTTCATCTTCTGGAAAATCAATCATAGCCTCTATACCGCTTAGTATATGTAAGACATCTTGTCTTAACTCTTCAAAAAATTTAGAATTTTCACCTTTGAGCTGTCGTATAGCTAGTTTGTTTTGTTCCTCGGTTTCAGCTTCAATTAAATTGACAATAGCCTCTGCTTGAGTGAGATCAATTTTATTATTTAAAAAAGCCCTTTTGCTAAATTCTCCATTTGTAGCTAATCTCACATTCTCTAGTTCAGATAATATCGTAATTACTTTTCTTATTATAAATTTAGAACAATGAAGATTTAATTCACAAACATCCTCTCCAGTAAAACTGTTAGGACCTTTAAAATATAGAACCAATGCCTCGTCTATAACTCTATTGTTTTTATCTAATAAATTACACAGGCTTGCCTGTCTATGAATTAATTTTTTCTTTACCCCCAAGGACCTTAAACAGTCTACTACCCTTGGGCCAGATATCCTAATAACAAATATACTACATTTACCAAAAATAGTTAGAGGAGCAAAAATTGTATCCAAAGAAGCGTTCTTACTCATTATTTGTTTCTGTATTATCATTCAAGATTGAAGACCCTGTAACCTCTTCTAAAGTTTCATCCTCTTCTTCTTCATCAAGAACATCTTCTTCGTTTTCGTTTTGATCAACTGAATTTTCTAGTATTTCTTCTGCATCCTCCTCTTCTTCTTGGTCTTCATCTTCTTGATCACCTTCTTCTAAAATATCATCTTCCTCGGAGGAACCAGGTTCAGAATTATTCTCCGTTAAATGCTCGGCGCTTGCTTCGCTGTTCTTAACATCACTTGATAGATTTTCTTCAACTTTATTGACTATGCCAGAATCTATTGGCGCCTTACCACTATTCTTATCCATATTAATTATATCAGAATTCTTGCGTGTCTTGAGCGATTCTATATTGTCAACCGTGTCTAGAACCTGATTGTAATCTGGATTATGGTTTTGTTCAAACTTCATACCAGCAACAAAAGCTATTAAGGCTATAATAGTATTTAAGGCTATTTTAGAGTAGAGTTTCATTCTTGTTTTTTGTGTTTAGATTTGGGCCTATTATTAAAAAATTATTATTTTTTTTCAAGAAATATATCCAAACCAGGACCTAATATAGTCTAAAAGTATTCTAATTCTAAGTTCTATATAAGAATTACTCCTTTCTATGTGATACATTCCAACACCTCGGTTGACTGCTTCTTCTTCAGACAGG
>CAZAFD010000025.1:0-8811 GCA_964484785.1 uncultured Rhizobiaceae bacterium
TGAACAAGCTAATGAACAAATGACATCCAGACAAGAAACATTAGGACTTTAGAGAGAAAAGATTAAAAGAGAGAAAAGATGTAAAAGAGAGAAAAGATGTAAAAGAGAGAAAAGATGTAAAAGAGAGAAAAATAATTTAAAATAATTTAATTAAATATTCCCTCTCTTTACTTGCTTAAAGAGAGGGAATATTAATTATATTGGAAAAATTATATACAACTGTTTATAGTTCTGCCAATTACATCCAGTTGTTGTTCTTTTGTTAATCTTACAAAGTTTACGGCATAACCAGAAACTCGGATAGTTAACTGAGGATATTTTTCTGGATGGTTCATTGCATCTTCAAGTAAAGCTCTATCAAAAACATTTACATTTAAATGTTGACCGCCCTGAGGGGTAAAATAACCTTCTAATAAGGATACCAAATTGTCTATCCTTGTCATCTTTTCTTTACCAAGAGCTGCTGGGGTTATGGCAAATGTGTAAGATATACCATCTTGAGCATATTTAAATGGTAACTTTGCAACCGAAGCTAAAGCTGCTATGGCTCCCTTGGTATCTCGTCCATTCATAGGGTTTGCCCCTGGAGAAAATGGCATACCAGCCCTTCTTCCACAAGGAGTATTACCTGTCTTTTTACCATATACAACATTTGAGGTAATAGTTAAAATAGACTGAGTGGCAATAGCATTTCTATAGGTCTCATGAGAAGCAATATAAGTCATAAACTTCTTTACTACATCAACCGCCATTTGATCACTTTCATCATTATTGTTACCATATGGGACATAATCACCTTCTATCTGATAATCAACGGCCAAACCATCTTCATTCCTAATAACTTTAACTTTAGCATTCTTTATAGCATTTAAAGAATCTGCTACAATGGCTACACCAGCTACACCCGAGGCCTGTATTCTTTCAACATTGGTATCGTGTAAAGCAAGCTCAAAACTTTCATAAGCATACTTATCATGCATATAATGAATAATCTTTAAGGCATTGACATAGGTCTTTGCTAGCCATTTAAGCATACCTTGTAATTTTGCATATACCTCATCATAGTCTAAATACTCACTGGTAATAGGTTCAAACTTAGGTCCAACCTGCTGACCTGTTTTTTCATCACGACCACCATTGATTGCATATAATAAGGCTTTAGGTAAATTAACTCTAGCTCCAAAAAATTGCATTTGTTTACCTATCTTCATAGGGGAAACACAACAGGCTATACCATAATCATCGCCATATATAGGACGCATCAAATCATCGTTTTCATACTGAATAGCAGAAGTATCTATCGATACCTGGGCACAAAACTTCTTCCAAGCTTGTGGTAAATTTTCACTCCATAAAACAGTAAGGTTTGGCTCTGGGGCTGGACCCAAATTATAAAGCGTATTTAGATATCTAAAACTAGTTCTTGTTACCAAGGTTCTTCCATCTACACCCTGTCCTCCCAAAGATTCAGTTACCCATGTAGGATCTCCAGAGAACAAATCGTTATATTCTGGTGTTCTTAAGAATCTAATTATTCTTAACTTAATTATAAACTGGTCGATTAACTCTTGTGCCTCATCTTCAGTAAGTCTTCCTTCTGCTATATCTTTTTCGATAAAAATATCTAGGAAAGTTGAAGTTCTACCTAAAGACATAGCAGCACCATCTTGGTCCTTTGTTGCAGCTAGATATGCAAAATATACCCACTGTACAGCTTCCTTAGCATTCTGTGCCGGTCTACTTAGATCAAAACCATATCCCTGACACATTTTTAAGAAGGCCTTTAAAGAAGCTATTTGTTCAGCAACCTCTTCCCTAAGTCTTATAGACTCTTCATTATATTCATCACCACCTATAAATTTTAGTTCCTCCTGTTTTTCTTGTATGAGTCTATCTATACCATAAAGAGCAACCCTTCTATAATCGCCAATTATTCTTCCGCGACCGTAAGCATCAGGCAAACCTGTAATAATACCAGAGTGTCTGCAATTTCTTATATCTTCGTTATAAGCAGAAAACACGCCATCATTATGAGTCTTTCTATACCTTGTAAAAATCTCCTCTGTTACAGGATCTAACTGATAGCCATAGGAAGTTAAGGCCGCCTTAACAACTCTCAATCCTCCTTTTGGAAAAATACCTCTTTTTAAAGGAGCATCTGTTTGAAGACCAACAATAACTTCGTTGTCTTTATCTATATATCCAGGTCCATACGCATCAACAGCCTGCGGAATCTTTGTTTCAACATCATAAATACCCTTTTCTCTTTCCTTCTCAAACAGTTTAGTAAGCTTTTCCCAAACTTTCTTTGTTTTCTGACTAGCTGGTCTTAAAAACTTGTCGTCACCATTATAAGGAGTATAATTTTCTTGGATGAAATCTCGAACATCTATTTCTTCTTGCCAATAGTTACCTTTGAATTCAGGCATAAAAACCTCTGTAGTATTATTGATATGCTTAGTACAAACTAGCTTAGCTTATATTAAAAACGAATTTAATTGTAAACAAATTTTTTCAAGAAATTCTGTAATTTTAGTACTAAAAACTATTGGTCTATAATGACTTGATTTATTTTTTTGTGACATTATACTCAGGAAGTCTTAATTTTGAAACATTCATGTATAACAAAGACAATGTAAAAGTAGTTGACAAAGACATTAAAAAACTAGTTCTCGGCGATGCGCATCGATCAAGCGACTATAATAAATTGAGTATACTATATAATATACGTGATAGATTAGAGCAAAATCTAATGGATTTGTATGCCACAAAATTTAATTCCGCAGATTTTGATACCGCCTTTGATCGTAAGGAGGGTGACTTTATGACATGTCTTAACCTACAACAAAATCCGGACATAGAAGATACTTATACAGTTTTAAGAAATTCTAGTTTAAGCGTTAGACAGAGGTTGGCCAAAAATTATATTAATTTGATTCTTATTAAAAAACTAAAGGCTAATCAAAATAAATTTTACAGAATTCTCTATCTATATGATTTTTTTCTTAAAAAGAGATTAAAGTTTTACGATAAATACTATGGGGATCTCCCTTTAAAACCTTTAAATCATTTATGTAAATTGCAAGCATTTCATGGTATAAAAGCCTTCAAGGCCGCTTTTTATCTACCTTTTATAAAAACAAATGAAATTTTAGCGGTAAGATTCTTCAAATTTTTTACGCTGTCACTTTTAAGTATAATCGGGGGATCAATTTCCATTTTAGTATCTGCAATTTTATTATTACTAAATGGTATTAATACTTGTTTTAATAAAGCTTCTCAAAATAAAAAAGACAAATTTAGTAATAAATCATCTAGTATCTTTAAGCGATATATAGGAATTGCCACTAATATAAGTGGTAACATGCTAGCTAAGATTGCAGACCTTTTAAATTTTGTTTTATCCGATTACCAGATATTTTCTCTAAAGCTAGCCAGATTAGAAAAAAATAATACTGAGCAACGCATTTATAGTAGAATAAGATCGCCTATATCATTCTTAAACAGGAGATTAAATACTCTCACCAATAGTAAGGCCTTAGAAATAAAAAGGATAAATATTGAGATGAAAAAGGCCTTAAGAAGAATACAAAAGGCTAATTCTACTGAGTATTCTAATTTTGAAAGAGATGTAGAAAATATTTTAGACGTTGTATTAACAGAGTTAGCAAAGTCCATTTATTTAAAATATAATAAAAGAAGACTATATAATAAAATTAATCTAATTAAAGAAAAAGCCAAAGTTATACCTTTTAAGGACATTTATAATTCAAAATCAGCTGCAAACTTGTAATGTTAAAAGCCATAACATTAGGTAATATTACAATAGACCAACCTATAATGTTGGCACCTATGGCTGGGATAACAGACCCGCCCTACAGGCAAATAATTCAAGATTTTGGTGGATTGGGGTTAATGTTTAGTGAAATGATACCATCAAAATCTCTTTTCTTTGGTAATAAACAAAAGAGCACCGATAAAATACAAACAAATTTTAATATAAAAGCAATACAAATTGCAGGCAATGATCCATATTATATGGCAGAAGCTGCAAAAATGAATGTTGTTTTAGGAGCTGATATAATAGATATAAACTTTGGTTGTCCTGTTAAAAAAGTAATAAAAGGTTTCGCTGGTGCCGCTATTATGAAAGACCCTAAACTTGCCGCAGAAATAGTAAAATCTGTAGTAAAGGCTATAAAGGTTCCTGTAACAGTCAAAATGCGTATGGGATGGGATTACGATAACTTAAACGCACCAGAAATAGCCCTAATATGTCAAGATTGTGGCGCAAGTATGGTTACAATACACGGCCGTACCAGAAGTCAATTATATGAAGGTAAGGCCAATTGGTCTTTTATATCTAAGGTTAAAAATCTTGTAAAAATACCTGTAATAGCAAATGGTGACATTAAAACCACAGAAGATGTAAAAAATTGTCTTAAAATGAGTCAAGCTGATGGTATTATGATAGGCCGTGGTATTTATGGAAAACCCTGGTTATTTAAACAAATTCAAAGTGAGTTAAACAAACAAGAATACACCATACCAAGTGGTATTGCTCTAAAAAATGTAATCATTAAACACTTAGACTTAGCTTTAGAATACTATGGCGAAACTACAGGTCTATCAAACATGAAGAAACACCTAGCCTGGTATAGCGCAGGTATGCAAGGATCAAATGATTTTAGAAAATGTATAAACCAGACTAGAAATTTTAAGACAATTCGCAATTTTATTGATGATTTTTTTGTATGAACACATTATTAAATTAGATTGTATTTAGTACATACATACTTTGCTTGTATTCTATTGACTTTGTCACTCAAGAAGAGTACTATAAACACATAGAACATATTATGGTAATAATTTAATATGGCTAAAAATAAACAGGTTTCAGAACGTGATCTTCTTATTCAAGAATTAAGTTCAAGATTAAGTAAGGAACGATTAGATGAATGGTATGAAGTTTTAATTTCCAAACTTCAAAATACTACATCTCTCGCAGAGTTACAGTATTGTAATAAAAATCAACATTTTCTCGAAGAATTAGGATTTTCTATAGCGCTTGTTTCGCTCGGAAGCTCTAATATAGATTTTGAGGTAAAGCCATCAATCGAGAGCAAACGTTATCATGCTTTAGTAGACAATCTAAAAAAAAGATTTAGAGAACAATTTAGTAAAACAGCACTCAATTCTTCATCTTTAAAGGAAATTCGTACATTATCAAGTATTATAGATTTAATCAGTCAAACACGAGTTGAATGTACAAAAAACAAGGATGATCAGGTTTTAAAAAAACTTGAGGATCTATATTACACAAAACTAGAATCAATTATAGCTGAATGTAGCGATAAAAATGTGGACCCAAGTATAATGCTGGACAATATTGCCAATTTTGTAAATCAGTTTAGACATACTATGTCAAGCTTCGCACTATATCGCCACAATATACAAGATAACGACGGCGAATTTAAGGCACAATCTGCTAAAATTATAGATGACGTGCTAAACGACAACACTCTCGATATCTTGCAATTATTCATGAAGATTCAGTCTGTAAGTCAAGATGAAATGATAAAGTTTTTCACAAAAGAAATAAGCGAGCTTAAGACTTCATATCAAGAAGGGCAAAGAGAACTTGGTATAGTTCAAAAAGAACAAAGAAGACTCAATACAGAACTTGCTGAAGCTCAAGAGGAAATAGCCAAAGCCAAGGCAACAGCAACGGAAAGAGAAGATCTTATAGCTACTAATACACAAGAAGCAAGAGTTAAGGATCTTGATACAATAACAGAAGAAGCTCATTTTGAATACCTAGAAATGTTAAAGAGATACCACATCTCACCAGCTTTACCAGCAAGCCAGGCAATTGAATCTATTTATTCCCGCGTATTAGCAAATATTGACCCTTTAACCAACCCAAATGACATTAGACAGGGCTTAGATTTGCTAAATAAACAAGTCCAAGAAGTTATAATTAGTACAACAAATCGAAATAATAATATACAAAAAAAGATAAAGTATGGAATCTACGGCGCTTTGGGTATAGTTGGGATCGCAATGATTCCAATTACAATAATGGCAGCATCTTTTTTAGCTATACCACTTAGTATTGGTGGTTGTGCACTATTAGCCGGCCTAGCTAATGAAATATTGCCAAAAACAGATTTTTTTAGAAAAAAATCAAATACAACCTTAGACAATAGATTAAACCAGGTATTGAAAGACGTCCTTGAACAAAATACAGCTTTACAACACTGTGTAGGACATGTAGATTTAGCCGGAAAATTAAATGCAAGCCCTTCACAAAACACAAATGATCGTGAAAATACACCATCTACAGCACAATCAGTAGCCCAGGATATTGATAGATCTCTAGAGGGTCGTGGTAGTGGTCGAAGCTAAAAAATAGTTTGCCTCATAGTTTCATGAGGCAAATTTAATTTTAATAGAATAAAAAATATAATTACTTAATTTAATATCACTAAAACTTTTAATAGTCTTAATCAGTAAGTTTTAATACAGATAGAAAGACACTTTGCGGCACTTCAACATTACCTATTACTCTCATTTTCTTCTTACCTTTTTTCTGTTTTTCTAGAAGTTTTCTTTTTCTAGTAACATCTCCTCCATAACATTTCGCTAAAACATCTTTTCTGTAGGGACTAATTGTTTCACGTGCAATAATTCTATTACCTAAAGCAGCCTGTATAGCTACTCTGAACATTTGTCTAGGAATAAGATTCTTTAATTTTTCACAAAGAACCCTTCCTCTACTTTCAGCTCTTGATCTGTGTAGAATGAGTGATAAAGCGTCCACCGCTTCTCCATTAATAAGAATTTTTAATTTGACCAAGTCCTCTCTACGGTATTCACTGATCTCCCAATCAAAGCTAGCATAACCACTAGAATATGATTTTAATTTATCGTAAAAATCATAAATAATCTCGTTTAAGGGTAACTTGTATATAACCATGGCTCTAGTACCAACATAAGTTAATTCCTCTTGAATACCTCTCCGATCTGTACATAATTTTAGTATATCACCCAAATAATTATCCGGAGTCATAATAGTTGCCCTTACCCATGGCTCTTCCATATATGAAATATATTGTGTATCAGGTAAATCAGCTGGATTGTGTACTTCTAGGTAATTCTTACCTTCATCAAATTTAAAACCTTTGTCAGTATTCGTATATACTTTATATATTACAGATGGTGCAGTGGTTATTAAATCTAAATTAAATTCTCTTTCTAGTCTTTCTTGAATAATTTCCAAATGCAACAAACCTAAAAAACCACATCTGAAACCAAAACCTAATGCCGAAGAAGTTTCCGGTTCAAATTCAAAACTTGCATCATTTAGATGCAACTTAGCTAAAGATTCTTTAAAAACATCATAATCACTGGCATCAACTGGATAAAATCCACAAAATACCACAGGTAGATTAGCCTTAAAACCTTCTAACGGTAGTGTAGTTTCATCATTATATGAAACTATTGTATCACCAACTCTACAGTCTGAAACATTCTTGATTTGGCCGGTTATAAAACCCACTTCCCCTGCTTCTAATTGTTTTACATACTGTTTTTTAGGTGTAAAAATACCAATACTATCAACTTGGTATATGGATCCATTTGATAACATCTTAATTTTGTCACCCTTTTTAAGGCTACCATCAATCATTTTAATTAAAACAATGACTCCCAAATAAGGATCATACCAGCTATCAATTAACATAGCCTTTGTGGCCGCTTCTACATTCCCGCAAGGAGGTTTTAAATATAAAACTATTGCTTCTAAAATATCCTTAACACCTTGTCCAGTCTTGGCAGAAACTTCTATAGCTTGACTAGCATCAAGCCCTATGATTTCTTCAATTTGATCTTTAGTTTTTTGGATATCAGATGATGGTAAATCTATTTTATTTAAAACCGGAATAATCTCATGATTATTCTCAATAGCATGATAAGCATTGGCAAGAGTTTGCGCTTCCACACCCTGTGTTGTATCAACTAACAATAACGAACCCTCACAGGCAGCCAAACATCTATTAACCTCATAAGCAAAGTCTACATGTCCTGGTGTATCCATAAGGTTTAAAATATATTCTTGTCCATTGTCAGCAATATATCTCAATCTAACACTTTGAGCCTTAATGGTAATACCTTTCTCCTTTTCCAGCTCCATAGAATCTAAAATTCTATCTTCTTTTTCTCTTTCGGTTACACCACCGCAATATTCTATAATTCTATCAGCCAGCGTAGATTTACCGTGATCTATATGAGCTATTATTGCAAAATTTCTTATTTGACTTATATTAGTCATAGTATAAACATCATATTTTTCTATCCATCCAACAAAACAGTATAGAATATACTTCTAGTATGCAAGAAAAATAGTAAATAAACTATTTCAGTATTAAAGACATATAAAAAACAACAAACATAATAAAAACGGTCCAATATGGATTCTAGGTGTCTTATTCTTGACATCCCTACCAAACACTATAAAATTTTTAAAAAACAAACAACCCATACAACATAATATATATGTCTCAATACAATAATAATAAACATTGTTTATTATTTAACTCTCTTAACAACAATAATAATATATCCTTTCTTAATCAATTTAAATCAGCCTTCTCTTTAGTTGAGTTATCTATAGTTCTTATCATAATAGGTCTTCTTATTAGTGCAGTAATAGGAGGAAGAGCTTTAATTGATGAAGCTAAGATTATAACTATAAGAAATGAGTTTGAAGAATATAAAAATGCTTTGTACCGATATTCCCAAGATGGTCAT
>CAZAFD010000026.1:0-8536 GCA_964484785.1 uncultured Rhizobiaceae bacterium
GGAGCCAAAATATTTCTTGTAATTAAATAATACACCTCTACTATAAATAGTAATTTAATCATTTGGTATTGTAAGTATGAGTGATGCGGAAAGATTAATGAAAGATTTTATGAATAATCAAAATAAGAGCCTAATTGGGGAAAAGGTTACTACACCAGAGCCAAAGCCAGAAGAAGATGGTTTACCAGACGCCCAAAAAGCTGAACATTACGATACATCGTATAGTGATACTAGTAACGATAAAGCGTATCTTGCCGCCCGTAAAATTATATCTGCCCTTATTAAAATACCTATTTTACTTGGAGGTTTAGCAGGGGCAATTTACTTATCAATATCATTATTACCTATAATAATAAATTATTTAAGAAAGGTATTTATTATATTAGCTGTAGGCTCCAAATAACAAACCTTAAGTTTTAAATAAATTCATGAATAAAAACATTTTTTATAGAACATCTTCAAGAAACAGTAGAACCTACGTTTTTTTAACTTTGTTATTAATAACATCATTATTATTCATATTATTCGTAGATCAAGACTATCTTGTTAGAAACTTTATCATTAACCACAAAACAACACCTAAAAACCCTAATAATATGACTAAAGTAAAAGATTTAGGCCAGATGCCCAATTGGAATTTAACAGACTTATATAAAGACATTGATGACACACAAATTAATATAGACATAGAAAATCTAGAACACGATATTCTTAATTTCCAAAAGACTTACAAAAATCAAATAGCTAAAACTTCTGGTACAATTTTATTTGAAGCCTTAAAGCTTTACGAAAATATATTTGAACGAATTAGTAAGCTTGGCAGTTATGCTTATTTAAAGTATTCCGAAGATCTAAGATCAGAAAAAAATCTACAGTTTCATCAGAAAATTACAGAAGTTCTAACTAATTTTAGTTCTAGTTTAGCGTTCTTTGAAATAGAAATTAATGAATTATCTAATATAGCTATACAAAAGCGTTTTAATCAAAGTAAAGATTTGGTTAAATATTACGGAACTTATATTAAGAATATACGGCTATTTAGAAATCATCAACTAAAGGTTAAACTACAAGAATTAGAAACAGAAAAAAGTATAACTGGCCGCCAAGCTTGGGTAAAACTTTTTGACGAAACAATTGATGGTATGGAATTTAACTTCGATGGCAAAATATTAAATGAAGCTCAAATTCTAGAAATAGTTAATGGATCTAATGAACAAAACAGAAAAAAAGCTGGTAAAGTTTTTGGAGAAACATTGGGAAAGAATATTAAATTATTAGCTTACATTACAAATACCCTAGCCAAGGACTTAGAAATAAGTAATAAATGGCATAAATATCGTGACCCTATACAGGAAAGAAATTTAAGTAATTTAATTGAAGACGATGTTGTTGAGCAACTTTATCAAAGTGTACATAAAAACTATGCAAATATTTCTCATAGATATTATAAATTAAAAGCTAAAATCTTGGGTAAGAAGAAGCTACACTACACTGATAGAAATGCCCCTCTTCCTTTCGCTGATGAAAATTATTATTCCTGGAAAGAAGCTAAAGACGTCGTGTTAGCTGCCTATAGAAGATTCTCTCCTAAAATGGCTGAAATAGGACAAAAATTCTTTGATAATAATTGGATTGATGTTCCGACGTACTTGGGTAAACGAGGTGGTGCCTATATGCATCCAACAGTTCCTAGTGTACATCCCTACATTTTATTAAACTTCCAAGGAAAGGCACGAGATGTTTCTACCTTAGCCCATGAATTAGGCCATGGAATACATCAATATTTAGCTAAGGACAATGGTTATTTTATGTCTGAAACCCCATTAACTTTAGCTGAGACAGCCTCTGTATTTGGTGAACAATTAATTTTTAGATACTTATTAGATAAGGAGAAAGATCCAATTAAAAAAATAGCTATCTTAGCTAATAAAATAGAGGATATGTTAAATACTGTTGTAAGACAGATAGCCTTCTTAGAATTTGAAAAGACCGTACATAAAGAACGAACAAATGGCGAATTATCTGTAGATAGACTAAACAACATTTGGTTAAATGTACAGAAAAAGAGTTTAGGCGACGCCTTTAAGTTTGATGAAGAATACAAATATTATTGGGCATATATACCTCATTTCATACACACGCCATTCTATGTATATGCATATGCATTCGGTGATTGTTTAGTTAACTCATTGTTTGCTATATATATGAAACAACCCCAAGGTTTTGAAAAAAAGTATCTTGAGCTACTAAAGGCTGGTGGTAGTAAAAAATATACAGAATTATTAGAACCTTTTGGATTAGACCCACACAATAAAGACTTTTGGCAGAATGGTATGAATATGATTAGTGATCTTATCAATAGCCTGGAAGAACTATTAGAAGAACAAAAAATATAATTATTAATATAGTTTAATGAAAAAAATAATTTTTATAGTCTCTGTGCTAGTTTGCCTAGCCGCTTGCACAAACAAGACGAATTTATCTATCAAAGAGGCTGATGTTTTATATAAAGAAGCCATAGAGGAATTAAAGTTTGGGAACTACGGTCAGGCAGCAAAAAAATTCGAGGAGATAGATGTACATTATCCGACATACAGTCGTAGTACGGATGCTATTATAATGGCAGCCTATTCCTATCATAAGGCAAAAAAATATATGGAATCTAGCAATATAATAGAATATTATATAAAGTACTTTGCCTCTAGAAAAGAAATCTGCTACATAATGTACTTAGATGTCATGAATTACTATAGTTTAATTCAGAATATAGGTAGATTACCAGAAGTTCCAAAAAATGGATATAAAGCTGCTAAAAGAGCTATTGAAACTTGTAAAGACACTAAATACGCAACCGAAATAAACGAAAAATTATTGTTATTTGAAAGCCACTTGGTTGGCAATGAATTGGATCTCGCTAGAACTAATCTAGAAAGCAATAACTTTACCGGTGCTTTACAACATCTTCATATAATACTAAATAGTTATCCAAATACACCATATTTGGATGAAGTTTATTATAGATTTGTTGAAATTTATAACTATTTAGGCTATCAGAATGGTGTAAATGAATATATAAATCTCCTAAGATACAAGTTCAGAAATAGTCAATGGTTAAAACTAGCGGAGGAGCTTTTATGAAGAAGTTTAATTTAATAATATGTCTCTTATTATTAGTTAGCTGTTCTGGAACCGGGTCTAGACCTAGAGTTGCTTATAGGGATCTATATGAATTGATAGATTTTGGGGATACCGAATACTATGCTAGAAATAATAGTTACGACTATAGACATCTAAAATCCAATAGATATACCGGTTATTATAAAGTTGGTAAACCTTATAAAATAAATGGTACCACCTATTATCCCAAAGAGGATGCAAATTATAAAGAAGTTGGTATAGCTTCATGGTACGGAGAGGATTTTCATAATAAGAAAACAGCAAATGGTGAAACTTATAATATGCATGATCTAACTGCTGCTCATAGAACATTACCTTTACCTTGCCTGGTAAAGGTAACAAATTTAGAAAATGGGAAAAGTCTGGTAGTAAGAGTAAACGACAGGGGGCCATATGCTAAAAATAGAATCATTGATGTTTCAAAAAATGTAGCAAAAGAACTTGGATTTTATAACAAAGGCACTACCAAAGTAAAGGTAGAATACCTACATAAAGAAACAAATAGAATGTTGAGAGATCTTAGATTAAAGTTTTAGGTAAAAAGAATAATGGCGACATTGAAGTTTTATAATATCTTCTTAAGAGAAGGTCCAAACAAAAGAGTAGAAGATTTAGTAATGATAAAGGATGGTTTTAATTTCTATTCCCTTATATTCAATGTTTTATGGCTTTTCACTAAAGGACTATTTGTGCCTGGTTTTATTTTTACAATAATAACTTTATCTGCTTTTCGTTATCTTAGTGTAATTGCAGTATGCTTTATACATTTATTATTGTCTATCTTTTTAAGTCTTGAAGGCCACAGACTTTTAATGAAGAAATATATAAGAGATGATTGGAAGTATTTAGGGTATTCATCCGGAGTAAACATCAAGGATGCTAAAAGAAGATTTTTAGACAGTTTAAACAACGAAGAAGACCAAACAAAAAGTTATTGATATTAAAAATATAGTTATTTATGATAAAAAGACAGTTGTTGCAGGATAAACTTATGAAACGAATTATCAACTTTTATGTTTTGGGGTTACTCCTCTTGTGCCTTCAGGGAGCGAGAGCTGAAATCATAGAAAACCAAACTATAACCAACGAAGAATTTGGACCATGGGTTGTATCATGTAGAGAAGACGTAATGTTATCTACAATGGAATGCAAATTCTTTACGCAAATCACAGACAATACCGTATTATTTATTAATCCAGATAAAAAAAATAATGAAATTGTTATCATATCTAACGATATGGTGCCAGGTTCTAAGATGATGTTGAAAATTGATAAATTTAGGCCAATTTTAAGTAATATCAAAGACGGTAAAAATATATATAATGTAGTTAATCTAGAACCTGCAGATAAATTTAATTTGTTTAATCAGATAAGGTCAGGAACAACTTTGTATACCAGATTAACTATTAGTGACCAAGGCGCACCACTCGGTAGAAAAGAAATTACTGCTAAATTAAGTTTAACAGATTTTAGTAAAGCTCTTGTATATTATGAATCCCAAAATACTGGTATTCATAATAGGTATTAATTAATTATCAATAAATGAAGGTTTAACATGAGTATAAAAGTAGCTATTAATGGTTTTGGAAGAATCGGAAGATGCGTTTTGAGAGCATACTTCGAGAATCAGAAAAAATACAAGGATATAGATATAGTTGCTATAAATGATCTAATTCCTATTGAAACTAATGCTCACTTATTAAAGTTTGACTCAGTACACGGCCATTTCGGAGGAGAAGTACAAGTAGAAGGTGATAAGTTAAAGATAGATGGCAAGAGTATTAGAGTATTTTCGGAAAGAGATGCAAATAACTTACCATGGAAAGATCTTGGTATAGACGTAGTTATGGAGTGTACAGGCATTTTTAACAGTAAAGAAAAAGCTCAACCACACTTCAATGCTGGAGCAAAAAAAGTACTCTTATCAGCACCAGCAAAGGATGATACAAAAACTGTCGTTATGGGTGTAAATAACAAAGATCTACTAAGTTCAGATATAATAATTTCAAATGGTTCATGTACAACAAACTGTTTAGCACCAGTAGCAAAGGTTTTAGATTCAGCTCTAGGAATTGTCAAGGGTCACATGACAACAGTTCATGCTTACACCAGCGACCAGAGATTGATAGACTGTGCGCATAATGATCTCAGAAGAGCTAGAGCCGCTGCTTTATCCATGATTCCTACATCAACTGGAGCTGCAAAAGCAGTAGGTTTAGTTCTACCACAATTGAAAGGCAAATTAGACGGGGTAGCTATAAGAGTTCCTACACCAGATGTATCATTTGCTGACTTAACTTTTGAAGCAGCTAGAAAGACAAGTGTAGAAGAAGTTAATGCTTTAATTAAACAAGCCGCTGAAGGTGAATTAAAAAATATTTTAACATATACAAACGAACCTTTGGTTTCTATAGACTTTACTCACAATCCTCACAGTTCTATCTTTGATATGTCTCAAACCAAGGTTCTTGGTGAGAATATGGTAAGAATTGGTTCCTGGTACGACAATGAGTGGGGCTTTTCTAATAGAATGTTAGATAACGCAATGTATTGGTTATCTTTATAGAAGATATAAATTTTAAATTTTGTAAGACCAAGTTATTTTATGTAACTTGGTCTTTTTTGTACTATATTTCTAGTCTTAAATACTAAACCTTGATTTTCTGAAGAGAGACTATATATAGTCATATAGATGAATCTTGGCCTTTATATATGAATATAGAAAAATATACAAACAGGGTAAAACAAGCTATACAGGGAGCTCAACTAAAAGCTTTATCTGCTGGCAATCAACAAATTTTATCAGAACACCTTCTAAGTTCAATTTTTGAAACCAGTGATTTAATTGATAAAATAATCATAACAGCTGGCGGCAATGTTGATTTTATAAAAAATAAAGTAGAAGTTTTCTTAGACAAATTACCTAAGGTTAGTGGTAGTAATATTGGACAACCGAGCTTATCTGCGGATGCGGCTAGAGTTTTACAAAAGGCAGAAAAAATTGCGGACAAAAATAAAGACTCTTTTGTAACAATAGAGCGATTAGTTCAAGCCATGTTGGAAGAAAATAATAATATAGCAGATATTTTTAGACAAGGTGGCGTAGATATAAAAACATTGGGTTTAGCCATAGATGAAATTAGAGCCGGTAAAACAGCTGATAGTGACGAAAGTGAAGATTCTTATCAAGCTCTAGCTAAATTTACTAAAGATATAACTAAACAAGCTAAGGATGGTAAACTAGATCCAATAATTGGAAGAGATGAAGAAATCAGAAGAGCTATTCAAGTATTATCCAGAAGGATCAAAAATAACCCAGTATTAATAGGAGAACCAGGAGTTGGTAAAACAGCTATCGTTGAAGGTTTAGCACAAAGAATCGTAAATGGAGACATACCAGATAGTCTAAAAAATAAAAAGATTTTAGCTCTAGATATGGGCGGCTTGGTAGCTGGAGCTAAATATAGAGGAGAATTTGAAGAAAGACTAAAAACTCTTTTAAATGAAGTAGAAAAAGCTAATGGCCAGATAATCTTATTTATAGATGAATTACATCTATTAATTGGTTCTGGTAAAACAGAGGGCGCTATGGATGCATCAAATCTCTTAAAACCTGCTTTAGCTCGTGGAGATTTGCATTGTATTGGTGCAACAACATTAGATGAATACAGACAATATATAGAAAAAGATCAGGCCTTAGCACGTAGATTCCAGCCAATATACACAGCTGAGCCAAGTGTTGAGGACACAATCTCTATTTTAAGAGGAATAAAAGAAAAATATGAAGTACATCACGGTATAAAAATCAAAGACGATGCTTTAGTCGCTGCCGCCACTTTATCGAATAGATATATTACAGACAGATTTTTGCCTGATAAAGCTATAGATTTAATAGATGAAGCGGCCGCAAAAATTAGAATGGAAGTTGACAGTAAACCGGTAGAATTGGATGAAATCGATAGAAAAATCATATTATTAAAGATAGAAAGTGAAGCATTAAAAAGGGAGGATGATGAAAATTCTAAAAAAAGATTAGAAAAGATTTCTACCGATCTTCAAGAACTAGAAAATAAATCTATAGAATTAACATCTCATTGGATGGCTGGTAAGCAAAAATTAGATAAAATTAATAAATTAAAAGAACAACTAGATGAAGCTAGATATAATCTAGACGTAGCTCAAAGAAATGGTAATCTCACAAAAGCAGGAGAATTATCTTATAGTACTATACCTAGTTTAAAAAAAGAATTAGAAGCCTTAGAAAAACAACAACATCAAAGTAATTTAACTAAAGAATCAGTAGAAAGAGAAGATATAGCCAAAATTATTTCTAGGATAACAGGTATTCCTGTAGACAAAATGATGGAAGGCGAAAGGGAAAAGCTGCTTAAAATGGAAGAATTTTTAGAGAAACAAGTCGTAGGTCAGGACAATGCCGTAAAGGCCGTAAGCAATGCTGTAAGACGCAGTAGAGCCGGACTACAAGATGCTAATAGACCTATAGGCAGTTTTTTATTTTTAGGCCCAACTGGTGTTGGTAAGACAGAATTATGTAAAGCCTTAGCACAATTTATCTTCGATGATGAAAGAGCAATATTAAGAATAGATATGTCAGAGTACATGGAAAAACATGCTATAGCTAGATTGATAGGTGCTCCTCCGGGATATGTTGGTTATGAACAAGGTGGTTTACTCACGGAAGCAGTAAGGAGACGACCTTATCAGGTAATTTTATTCGATGAAGTAGAAAAGGCACACCAAGATATATTTAATATCTTGTTACAAGTTCTCGATGACGGTAGATTAACAGATGGACAAGGTAGAACTGTGGATTTTACTAATACAGTAATAATTTTAACCTCAAACCTAGGAGCCCAGTATATTGCAAATTTACCAGAGGATCAAGATGTTAATAAGGTATTAGACTTGGTAATGGACGATGTAAAAAAAGCCTTTAAACCAGAATTTATTAACAGACTTGATGAAATAATCCTCTTTCACAGGCTAAGTAAAGCTAATATGCATAAAATAGTTAAAATCCAGCTAGATAGGCTTCGTAAAAGACTTGAAACCCAGGGTTTTATTATAGATTTTACAGAAAATTTATATGATCACCTTGCTGATAAGGGTTACGATCCTATATATGGAGCAAGACCTTTAAAGAGAATTATCCAGAGAGAAATAGAAAATTTGTTAGCCAATAAAATTTTAAGTAACGAAATATTAGTTGGGCAAAAGATAAAATTAGATTGGGATAATAATCATGTTTTAATCTTTAATTAAGAAAACATTCATCTGCTATTATTTTTAATTCTTTAATGAAATAATGGCAGATTTTTTAAATAATATAATAAGTGTT
>CAZAFD010000027.1:0-8196 GCA_964484785.1 uncultured Rhizobiaceae bacterium
TCCAGCTTATTATGCAGGGTTTTTAGTAAACGACGAGATACTTGAGGTTAATAAAAACAAAATTAATACTTTTGAACAAATTCCAGTTTTAATAGCCATGAATGGAACTACTGCCTCAGAATTTAAAATAAAACGTAATGACGAGATCTTAATCAAGACTATTGTGCCAAAGGAAATTGAGACTATTAATGAGTATGGTGATAGGATCAGGTCTTTACAAGTTGGTATAGCATCAGATTTATATTATACAGAGAAAGTGACCTTTTTACGTTCAATAGTTATAAGCTGCAGAACAGTTTTTTCATTATCTAAAACTACATTACTTTCTATAGGTAAAATGCTTGCTAGAAAGATGAAATTAGACGGTTTAAGCGGACCGATAAAAATTGCTCAATATTCGGGTAGATTTTTCAAGAATGGAGCTTATTCATTTTTGTATTTTATTAGCGTGATTTCTACAAGCCTAGGTTTTATGAATTTATTACCTATACCAATGTTGGATGGAGGTCATATTTTGTTTTGTATAATAGAATTAGTTAGAAGAAAGCCTTTATCTGAGAAATTTGAAAATGTTTTGTTGCGATTTGGAATGGCAATTTTAGCAATTTTACTATTGTTTACCACTTACAAAGATATTAGAGATATCTTAACTAAATTTATTAGACACATATGAGAAAGCACAATATAAACAAAAATAAAACACTTTTAGCTTTATTAATTACGGCTGGCATATGTGGAATACGAGACGTTGAAGCTGTAGAGAGTACAAAAATACCCAACAATAGTGTTGTTGATCATATGAATGGTAACAATACTAACTATCGTAACATTGAAATAAATAATGTTCAGGAAAGTTCTTTTGATAAAACTAAAATAATTAAAAATTTGGTTTTAAAAGGAAATAAAAAAATTAAAACTGATCAAATTTTATCTTTATTTAAAACTAAGAAAAACGAAGAATATTCTTTTGATGATATTCAAAGTGATGTAGATCTTTTGAAGGCAACGTACGCTTCTATGGGTATGTTGGATACAGAGGTGAGTTATGAAATCAAGGATATAGATAACAGTAGATTTGTTGATATTGTTTTTACAATAGCTGAAACAACAAAAATTAGGATCGGAAAGATAAATTTTAGTGGAAACAAGGTTTTTAGAAAGTCTGCGTTATATTCGGCTATTTTTAATAAGGAGAAACATTTTCTTACATTCGGTGCTGCTACTATATACAGCAAGGATTTTGTAGATTATGATGTCAATTTGATATATGAATATTATTATAATCATGGTTATTTAGATGTAGAGATTGCTGATGTTAAAACAGAATTTATCACAAAAAAAGGCAAGAAATATGCCAATTTAACTTTTTGTCTTAACGAAGGATCTCAATACAGGGTTGCTGATGTTAACATAGAATCTTCTATTAAACGTTTTGATGAAGAAATCTTCAAAAGGAATCTTTTTATCAAAACCGGCATAATCTTCAATAATTCATTATTAAAGCAACAAGTACGTGATTTTGAGAAGATTCTTAAGAAGAAGAATTTTGACTTAGCTACCGTAGACGTAGATTACTATAAAAATACCCTTGATAAACGAGTAAATGTGGTATTCAGCTTTGTTCCAGGAGAAAAATATTATTTGCGTAATATCGAAATTTATGGTAACAGATACACCTATGTTTCGTATATAAGAAAGGAATTACGTATATCGGAAGGTGATTCGTTAACTGAAAGTGAATTTAATAAATTAGAGTCAAGGTTAAATAGCACAGGTTTGTTTAGTAAAATAAGAATTGATAAACAACAAGTTGAACCAAACAAATATGATATTATTATTAATGTTGAAGAAAGGCCAAGCGGTAACCTTGAATTGGGTTTGGCGATATCTACTTTAGATGGTCTATCTTTCAACACGGGTTTGACTCAAAATAATTTATTAGGACGTGGTTATACTTTTAATATTTCAACAGACATTTCAAAATATACTAAAAATTTTGGTCTAGGTTTTGGAAAACCTTATCTATTTAATACAAATCTTTTTGGTGGTTTTAGTGTTTTTACAGAAAAAAATCAAAACACAAAACGTACTAGGAATTCAACTTTAGGTAATGGTGCCGATATAGGTTATGATGATGATAATTATGGTTTGAAACTCTATACAATTCATTATGCTTCTGACTATTTTAGCGAGAAGCTATATTATCAATATGCATATAAAAAGATCTATAATGTAAAGGATGAATATAAGGATCTTATGCAAATAGGTAAGCAAAATGTTTCTTTAATAGGGTTGGAATTTGTCTTTGACACAAGAGATGATAATTTTTATCCAACAAAGGGAGTCTTAGCCGATTTGAACGTGGATTGGGCTGGTCTTGGTGGTAATAAAGATTTTATTAGGAGCGAGATAGACCTCAAGTATTATTATAGGCTTTATAAGCAATTTATTTTTAAAGCCCAAACTATTGGGGGTGTTATTCGATCTTTAAAAAATAATTCTTTATATCCTGATGATGGTTTTTATTTGGGTGGTGATAAGTTACGTGGTTTTTCATACGGAGGTATAGGACCTAAGGCTAAGAAGCTGGGTGAGGATTCAGTTAATAATGAGAGTATTTCATTGGGAGGTACAAAGTATTATGTGTTTAATACCGAATTGAGATTTCCTCTTTATGATAAGAGGGGATTGGATTTATATGGATTGTTATTTTTTAATGCCGGAAATATTAGTGGTGTAGAGAAAAATAAGAATATAAACAGGTCTAGAATTGTTGATTCTCATAAAATAAGAAGTGCTGGTGGTTTTGGTTTTGTGTTTAAAACACCAATGGGAGATATTAGTCTAGAATTTTCTCGCCCAATATCAAAACAAAGGTTTGATGATACCGAAAAATTCAGATTTAATTTAGGTAGCTCATTTTAATATGAATGTTATTACAAGTAATAAAGAGTTAAAACTACTTTACGATGATATAATAGATAATAGCGACAAGATTATAGCCATAGATACAGAGTTTGTTAGAAAGTTTACATACTTTCCATTTTTATGCCTAATACAGATAGCCTATTATGTTGGTACGGAGTTAAAATTAGCCTTAATTGATACAGTAGCGCAACCACAATTTAGTTTAACTTATTTCTTTAAGTTATTGAAGAGTAATAAAATTACAAAGGTTTTATATTCTTGTAGCCAGGATATTGACGCAATATCTTCTTTAAAAAAGACGGTTAAAATTAATAACTTAGAGGATGTACAATTAATGGCATGTTTTTGTGGAGAAGAAAGTATAAGTTATAATAATGCTGTAAAAAAGTTCTGTAATGTTGAGCTCAACAAAAACAAAAACATTCAAACAAGCAATTGGAAAAAGAGGCCATTAAGTCAAAATCAATTTAAGTATGCACAAGAGGACGTGTTATATTTAATACGTATGTATCGTATATTAAAAGAACGGCTTATACAAAACAATAATATTTGTTACTACGAGAATGAGATTCGATTTCTATTAAAAAGTAAGAGTATAAATAGTCTAATAAGTAATGCGTGGAAAAAGTTAAAATTTTGTTTACATAAGTGTCAATATAGGGATATAGAATTAATAAAAAAGTTAGCGGCTTGGCGCGAAAGAAGGGCAATAGAAAGTAATGTTATAAGAAGCATGATTCTTACTGATGATGTACTGATGAAATTATCGGAAATTAAGCCGACCTCTACAAAATTGCTTAAGGATAACTTTATTCAATATAAGGATATACTAGTTATGCCTAAACAACTTAAGAACGAACTAGTAGCGTTAATCCTAAATTCATCTAAACAATTGGCCATTAAAAGCAGACAAGTTTCTGAAGATACTTCCTCTTTTTTTTATGTAAAAGCTAGAAATTTTACGCATAAAGATATTTTATTTGAAATAACAGACTGTATTAAAAAAATTTGTAAATCCAAACATATTAATCCAATTTTGTCTCTTACTCAATATGAGGTGATAGCATTGATAATGAAGTATGAACCAAAAAAGAAAATTTTATATGGATGGAAATACGTTGTGTTTAACAAAATTATAACGCATATTTTGAATAAATATAGTCACGTTCTTTCTTTGTGATTAATTCTCTTGTAAAATGAAATATAGGTATTACGATACCAGGGTGGTCTTTTGAATAAATTATCAATTATAACGTTAATTTGGGAAATGTCTGCCGTTAATATTATCATAAATATAAAAGAGTTAGTATCTAACTTCACATCAGCTATAATAAATAATACAAAGATTATGGTTGATAAGTTGCATAACTTGGAGGCTACTAATGTAAATTTAGCAAAAGAGTTAATATCCAATAACAAGTTACGTGAAGCTTATAAACGTTTAAAAATTATTAACCTAATTTGGCCATCTAATGAAGAATGTGTTTATTTGTTTAGTATATTATTAATACTCAACAATGAGGTTACTAAAGCCCATAGTTTATTAGACAAATTGAAAAGCGAGGTTCTTGCTCAAAAGCTGTTACTGCTTATAGATAAGGATCGGGCTAGTGATATTTCTGATATAATTGTGGAAAATGGTGCGGCAACTATATTAAACATACAAAATGTATTATAGAACTCGAAATCTATTTATATATTTTTGTACCCTCATATTTTTATGCTTTAGTGCTGATTCTGCTAGTGCAACAAGTAAAGACGAACTGACGGATTATTCTAATTATAATTATGATGATTTAGACGAAGAAGTTTATAACTACGAAAGTGTATATGATCCTTTTGAAAAATTTAATAGAGCTATTTTTAAGTTTAATTACTTCTTATTGAAGCATTTTGCTGTGCCTATGGGTACAGCCTATAATCGGGTGGTTAATAAATTTTTAAGAGAGCGCATCTCTAATTTTTTTAGCAACTTGGCCGAGCCAGTGACTTTTGTGAATTCTGTTTTACAGTTTAACATTTTTAATAGTGTTAAGTCCCTGACAACTTTTGTTTTTAATACAACTTTTGGTTTTTTTGGTTTTTTTGATGTTGTTAGTCAGAGATCTATACGGTCTAAATATATGCATTTTGGCGATACATTAGCTTTTTATCATATACCGAATGGCCCGTATGTTGTATTACCATTTTTTGGATCTTTTTACTTGCGAGATGCTAGTGGTTTAGTCGCAGATTATGCTGTTAATCCATTTTATATAAATGCCTTTGAAATATATCAAAAAGGTCCTATCTTAAACTCGTATAAATATAAAATGCCTGTGCTTGGGTTTGACTTTTTAGATCGATCTAGTAGGTTAAAGGTTGTTTATGATGAGTTTTTAAAGAAGGTTTTTGATCCGTATAGCTTTACAAGAAATTTTTATGTGAATAAAAGAGCAAGCGAGTTAAAAAGTCGATTAGGGCAATAGTTGGTTATTGAGGTAATATCATGCGTTTTTTTAAGTATATTATTAGTGTTGTATTTTTATTATTTTTTACCACCTTGTGGGCTGATTATGAAAACAATATAAATAGTTTTATTATAAATATTGCTAATAGGTTTACCGAGATTAATGAGATTAAGGATAAGGATGTTTGGATTAAAGAAGCCCAAACATATGCTAATGATATTTTAGATATTAAATGGATTTCTGGTTTTATTTTAGGTCGTCACAAAAAGTATTTAAATCAAGAGCAGACTACTCAATTTACAGAGTTATATTCAGAATATTTATTGAATAGCTATATAGACACTTTATCGCAGTTTTCTGCAAATAATTTACATGTTGTAAAGATTACTAATCAACAGGATAAAGCTTATTTTGTGAGACTATTGGTTAAAAATAAGGATCAAAATGCCAATATAGATCTAAGATTAGTTCAGAAAAATGATGTATATTATATTACAGATATAATCGCTGAAAATATTAGTTTTATTAATACCCAAAGAGCCGATGTTGACGGCTATATAACCAATAATGGTTTTGATAAGATGATAGAAGCATTAAAGAATAAAAAGCTTTTAAAATGAGAGAGATTTGTTTTGATACAGAAACTACTGGCTTGAGCCCAGAAGAAGGGCACAAGATAATTGAAATAGGGTGTGTAGAACTGATTGATAATAGAAAAACAAATAATCATTTTCATGTATATTTAAATCCAGAGAGAGATATTTCTGAAGACTCTGTTAGAATTACTGGACTAACTAATGAATTCTTGTCGGATAAACCACTATTTGCTAGTATAGCAGATGACTTTTTAAAATTTATAGGTGATTCAACGTTGATTGCTCATAACGCAGCCTTTGATATTGGTTTTTTAAATTATGAGTTATCACTTCTTAATAAAGAAAATCTGAGCAATCCAGTTGTAGATTCATTAGTTTTGGCGCGACAAAAGTTTCCGGGTCAAAGGAATAATCTAGATGCTTTATGTAAAAGATTTAATATAGATAACTCTAAAAGAAGTCTACACGGAGCTTTATTAGATGCTGAATTGTTGGCGGAAGTATATATTGAATTAACTGGAGGTATTCAAAATAATCTAATAGCGGAGCAGGGGGATGAAGCTGTTAGTAATAATATCTTGCCTATAGATGAATTATTGTCTAAAATAAGTATGAAGCCTATACGGCCTAGTAGAAATTTTTGTGTTAACGAATCAGACTTAGAACAGCATAAAGCATTTATGCAATCTACTATTAAAGACAGTTTGTGGTCTTAGTTTATAGTCTAAATGATTAGTTAATTAAAATTATTAAATAGAAATTATACAATTTATAATATAAATAAACTTTATGTCGAAAGAAGATATTTTAACAATGCAGGGTGTTGTGGTAGAAGTTTTACCTAATACAATTTTTAGGGTTAAATTAAATAATATGGAAACTGTTATTTTAGCGCATACATCTGGCAAAATAAGAAAGAATAAGATTAGGATTTTAAAAGGCGACTCAGTGGAGTTAGAAATGACCCCATATGACTTAACAAAAGGAAGAATTTCTAAAAGGTTAAAGTAGTAGTTAAGAATGTTTGTTTTTGGTTCTTCTTCGCAAATCAGGCTACAATTGTTGAAGAGCATTGGTTTTTGTCCAGATTTTGTATTGTCTCCGTCTATTAATGAAGATCCACTTAAGCATGAAAAGCCAGATGTTTACGTGCAGAGAATGGCTTATTCAAAAATGATCAAGGTGTTATCTTTGTGTAAAGAAGACGTCGCTATATCTTCAACATATAAAACATGCGGTAATATTATAGTTTTAACAGCGGATACGGTTATTACTAGAAATTGTAAGATTCTGCGTAAGGTGTATAATAACGAGGAAATTGAAGAATGTTTACGATTTTTATCTGGCAAAACTCATCAAGCTTTAACTGCTGTTTGTTTAGCTAAAAACAATGAAATTATTTCTAAAAAATTAGTTTGTACTAAGATAAAACTAAAACATTTAAACGAGCGAGATATACAGGATTATATTGATTCCAAAATAGGCATGGGGAAAAATGCTGGCTATTGTTTAGAGGGTCTTATGGGTGCCTTCGTAAAGAGTATAGTAGGTTCTCCTTCAAATGTTCTTGGATTACCTAAATATGAAACACGAAATATGTTAATTTCTGCCGGTTTATAGTTATCGTATAATTTATATTATGGAATTTATTTATTTGGATGTTATAGATTAACTATATGTATCCAAAGGCTAGCCGTACCTTTATGACTATTGCATTTACTATCCCAAGATCCATTTGTTGAAGAACAAAAACACTCAAAGCCTATTTTGGTAATGTATTTAGATGGTAGACTGCTTGGTGTGTTGTACTTTTCTTCTCCATAGTAGGCACGTAATTGTCTTCTGTAGTAACGAGTAGTCGCCATACCACAGCAATATCTGTCCGCTTTTTCCGTATTTATTAGAACTAATGTCGCTACAACCATTAATGCCAAAGGCTAAATATCCATTATTGCCTGTCATACTCTTTATTTTAGATTTATAAAAAATATAACCGTTAGTACCCCATTTACAATCCTATTTTTGTCTAGGAGGCCGGTATCTACCATTTCTTTCCATGGCATATCTTCAATTCCTGGCTGCTCTGGCCAACATGCGCCTACAGCAAAATCTTGGTTGATCATGATCATATTTCTATATTCTCGTGCAGCCATCCTTATCTCTTCAAATATAAGAGTATACATCCATAAAATTCCTTATCGCTTGAATTACATAGCTAGATA
>CAZAFD010000028.1:0-7030 GCA_964484785.1 uncultured Rhizobiaceae bacterium
GATATATTCATATATTATGTAGATTAAGATATATTGAGTAAAATATTTTGCAAGGGAGATAGTAATATTATCTAAAAGACAAGAGCCCATTTATAACGGGCTCTTGTCCTAAAAAACTATTAAATTATGGATTTATAGAGAATTTTTAAAAATATTAAAGAATTCTGTACCTTTTAAGCTAGCTCCACCAACCAACACGCCGTCAACTGATTTAAGCTTAGAAATATCCGAAATATTAGACGATTTTACGGATCCACCATATAAAACTTTCACATCCTTAGTCTTAAATTCTTTATACGTAAGATCTTTAATAAATTTGTTTATTTGTTCTATTTCTTTCGTTGTT
The DNA here is from genome assembly GCA_964484785.1 of uncultured Rhizobiaceae bacterium. Lineage (GTDB taxonomy): Bacteria > Pseudomonadota > Alphaproteobacteria > Rickettsiales > UBA1997 > CAZAFD01. Next base: position 347 of record CAZAFD010000028.1, read on the forward strand.
GGTACTTTACCAGTTCCAATAGCCCATACCGGCTCGTAGGCTATTATAGCTTTGGTTAAATCGACATCTTTAAGAGATGCGAGTACCTGATTTCGTATAAAATCTAAATATGTATTGTTCTCTCGGATTTCTAAAGATTCCCCAACACAGACAATTGGAATCAAGTCACTTGCTAACGCGTTAATTGCTTTTTTATTCACAATATCATCTGTCTCGCCTTCATACATTCTTCTTTCAGAATGTCCAACTATCGTATAACCACAACCAAGCTCTTTCAAAAATACTGGACTAATATTTCCTGTAAAAGCACCTTCATTTTTGTAGTGACAATCCTCAGATCCAATTAGAATCTTAAATCGTCTATTATTTGAGTTAAAAGCTTTGGCTAAATCTTGCGCATATTGTATAAATATACTTGGAACACATATCAAAATTTTAACATCTTTTTCCACACTACTCAAAGTGATGTCGCCACTAACCGCTTCAGAAAAATCTTTAAACCATAGCTCTAGATCCTTCTTGGAACCATTCATTTTCCAATTGCCGGCTATAATAGAAAGCATAAAATATCTTGTTTATTGTTGAGATAGTTTCTATATAAAATAGAAAGTTATTAATTGCAAGTTCTATTCTACAGTCACGGATTTTGCCAAATTCCTTGGTTTATCCACATCATTACCTTTAAAACAAGCACAATAATATGCTAATAGTTGTAAAACTATAGTGGTTTGCGCTATATTGATATAATCATCCATAGCATCTGGCAAAGTTATACAATAAGATATTTTATCTGAAAGTAATGAGGTAATTTTACTACTTGTTATAACTATAACTTTTCCGTTACGAGCTATAATCTCCTCTATATTAGATAAATTCTTTTCTAAAAGAAAGGTATCAAATACAACGAAAACCACATAACTCTTATCGCTTATCAAGGCTATAGGACCATGTTTTAATTCGCCAGCTGCCAATCCATCGGTTGGGATATAACTAATTTCTTTCATTTTAAGAGCGCCTTCTAAAACTATAGGATAAAACACGTCCCTTGCGACATACATTATGTGCTCACATAAACTTAGCTTTTGGGATATAAACTTAATATTCTCAATTAATTTTTCATTATAAAGTATATTCTTTAATCTATCTTGGGTTTCTGTTATAGAAGTAATCCTATTGTTGTATTCTTTATAACTTATAAGTCCCCGGTTTTTCGCGAGTTTTAAACTAAGTAGATATAATACAGTAATTTGGCCTAAAAAAGCTTTAGTAGAAGCAACTCCAATTTCTATACCAGACATAGTACTCAATGTAGTATTTGACAAACCTCCTATTGTGCTATTATTAGCATTTACTAAAGATACAATTTTTTGGCAGGAAGATTTACAATACTTTAATGCTGCTAATGTGTCTGCGGTTTCCCCAGATTGTGAAATAAAAATATTAACGCTGTCTTGGAATAATGGCGTACTTCTATACCTGAATTCTGAAGCTATATCCGTATTAACGAACACATTGGCAATTCTTTCAAAAAAATATTTAGCTACACAACCAGCATAATAGGATGTACCACATCCAACAATATTTAGATAATTACACTTAGACCATTGATCTATATTAATTAAAATATTTTTATTACTTAAATATTTATTAATAAGACGTTTAATAACTTCGGGCTCTTCATAAATTTCTTTCAACATAAAGGTTGGAAATTGACCTTTATCGAGTAAAAAGTCATCTATATTGATATTTTTTATATGTTTTTTAATCTCTTTGCCTAAACTATTATAAAATATGTAAGATTCATCATCAATTATACCAAATTCACCATCTTCCAGCTCTATAATTTTATTGGTTAGTCCTGAGAAGGCTGTGCTACCAGAAGCTACATAATACTCATCCGAACCTATACCAATTAACAAGGGAGAATTGTTTTTAGCAACAAAAAGTTTTTTGGTTGCATTACAAAACATAGCTAAAGCATATGATCCTTTTAAAGAACTCAATGCCTTTATAAAAGCGTCGTCTATATCATAACCAGACTCTAAGTAATATAAAATCAAATTTGGTATAACTTCCGTATCTGTTTGACTTGTAAAAGAATATCCATATCTTTCTAGGAACAACTTAAGTTCACGATAGTTTTCTATTATACCGTTATGAACTAAAACAATATTATGTTTGCAACTTACATGAGGATGAGCATTATTTTCTGAAACATCGCCATGTGTAGCCCATCTTGTATGTGCTATACCTAGGTTAGCAGTAAAATCGGGGGTAATTTTTTGTTCTAATTGAGTTATATTTCCAAGACTTTTTCTAATAAGAATTTGTGTATTATCTAAGATAGCAATACCAGCCGAATCATATCCTCTATATTCCAGTTGTTTCAAAGATTTAATAATTTTATCAACCACATTATTCTGTTTAGCAATTATACCAACTATTCCGCACATAAACTATTTATTTATTTCTAAAAAGAGACTATTGGTATCCGTAATGGATTCCAAATGAAATTATTTGTAAAATAAAATTCATAAGATAGAATCCTGTACAGATTTTTTCAAAAATTGAATTATGGATAAAACAATTTTACTAAAACAATTAGGCAAATTCTTTACAGACGTCACTGTTCCTGTCAAAACATCTTTTAATAAATGTTTAGAAGGTAACGAAAATTTCAAACAAATGTTATGGTTTTGGTGCTTGATACCAAACATAGTGTGTATGCTCATATTAAAATGCACATTAAAATACAAATTTTTTAACTTGGTGTATTTCCTATATGATGTTATGTGTCTCTACTTTATCCTAAAAGCGGTTCAAGTACACCCAGAGTATAATATTACCAAAACAAACAAACTAAAGGAAAAGGAATACGTAAGTGGTCTTAGTCCGGAAGAACTAAAAAAATACAAAAAAGATCAACTTAAAAAAGTTAACAAGGATTTTTGGCAAAAACTATTACTACAAAAACCTTGGAAAAATACAGAATTTTACAAAATAGTTATCTTAATATTGTTATTGCTTATTATTATTACGTTTAGAAACATATTGAGATAAACATGGAAAATACATCTGCAAGAAAAACTGACGATAATTTTGATTTAACCAGTGAGTTACTTAGTAAACAAATAGTTTCCAAGGACCAGCTGGATGTAGCTTTAAAGGAACAAAAACAAACCAATGAAAACCTCACTACAATATTAGTTAGGATGGGTTTTGTAAGTCAGTCCACCTTAAGCGAAATTTTAAATAAATCCAGTGAAATAAAAAATCTAAACCTAAAGTCTATCATTATAGACCAAAGACTGATTAAGAAAGTTCCAAAAAGCTTTGCATTGCAAAATTTTGCTATTCCTATTAGTTATAACAACGATACTATCGTTGTAGCAATTGCAGATATCTTCAATATTATAATTATAGACCAGATAAAACAATTTTTCCCGGCAAATTTTAAAATTCAGCCGATGTATGCCCCAGAATCAGATATAATTGATATCATAAATCAGTATTATGATTACGAAATGTCGATCGACGGAATATTACGAGAAATTGAAAGCGGTAAAAAGAATATAGACGATCTTGACTCGATGCAGGGTAACTATCAAAGCCCTATGGTTCGTTTAGTGGATGCTTTACTCACGGATGCTGTTAGAATGGGTGCATCGGACCTTCACTTTGAGCCAGAAAATTTCTTTTTAAGACTAAGATATAGAATTGATGGCAAGATGGAACAGATTAGAACTTTTCACAAGGACTACTGGTCATCTATTGCGGTAAGAATTAAAATTTTATCTGGTATAAATATAGCTGAAACCAGAAAAAGTCAGGACGGTAGAATTAATGCTAACATTCTAGGAAGAAATATAGACTTTCGTGTATCAACCCAACCAACAATTGACGGCGAAAACATTGTAATGAGAATTTTGGATGAAAAACAAGGTATTCTCACTCTAGAAAAGTTAGGTTATACAAATTCAATGCAGAATGTCTTAAAAAAATGTTTGAAAAAACCGGAAGGTATTATTGTTATTACAGGTCCAACCGGATCAGGTAAAACAACTACTCTATACTCTATTCTCAATATGATCAACGATATTGAAAAAAACATAATGACCTTGGAAAACCCAGTTGAGTATAGACTACCTTTAATTAGACAATCTAACATTAACCCAGAAATTGGTTGCGACTTTGCCGACGGTATTAGAACATTATTAAGACAAGACCCCGATGTAATTTTAGTAGGTGAAATTAGAGATAAAGAAACAGCAGTAGCTGCTGTACAGGCAGCAATGACTGGACACCAAGTGTATAGCTCTCTACACACAAATGATGCCTTGTCAGCAATACCAAGACTAATGCAAATTGGAGTAGAACCATATCTATTATCGGGAGCCTTAATTTGTATCTTAGCCCAAAGACTAGCCAGAAAATTGTGTGATGATTGTAAATATGAATACACGCCAGATGAAAGCGAATTAAATATTTTAAAGCATTTTATTAAAGACCCAGAGAAGTTAAATAATATCAAGTTATACAAAAGCAACGGCTGTGAAAACTGTAGACATAATGGTACAATTGGACGACTGGCCATCGCAGAAATTATTGATATAAACAAAGAGCTAGATGATATGATAGTTAGAAAATCAACCAAAAAAGAAATGATGTCTTATCTTGAATCTCGGCAGTATGTTACTATGCAAATAGATGGTATCAATAAGGTATTACAAGGAGTTATTTCTTTACAAGAATTAATTAGGGTGGTTGATATGACAGCCTTTATTGAGGTAGAATAGTATTGTAAATTCATGCATGAAAAAATAGGGTTATTAAGTAGTAAAAAAAAAGAAAAAGCTTGTCTACTTAAAGATGACATCTTAAAAAGAAATTCAGATGTAGTACATATTACATCCGTCGAACAAGCTGTAGCAGAAAAAATAAATTGTTTCTTGGTACTAGGCGGGGACGGCTTCATGTTAAGAGCTCTTCATCAGTATATGCATCTAAATAAGCCTTTTTACGGTATAAATTGTGGCAATACTGGATTTTTATTAAATGATAACGCTGAATTAGCGGATATAAAAAATACCATTAGTAGAGCCAAATCTTATATCATTAACCCACTAGAAGTCACTATCACAGATATAAGAGAAAAAACTTTTACAGAATATGCTATAAACGATGTATCGCTGTTGCGCAGCACCCATCAGACCGCACATATTGGAGTAGATATAAATAATATTACTAGAATCCAAACATTAATAGCTGACGGGCTTTTGGTGGCTACTCCTGTAGGTAGTACATCATATAATTTGTCACTAAATGGAACCATTATACCTATTGCTTGTAGAAGTTTAAGTTTAAAACCTATAAGTACTTTTAGCCCAAGATTTTGGCAGGGAGCTATATTACCTTATAATACAAAATTCAGATTTAATGTAAATGACCCTACGGAAAGAAGAGTAAATCTTACAACGGATTTTATAGAATATAAAAATATTAAAAAAGCTGAAATCCACATAGATGGCAAACTCAAAATACGGTTGCTATTTAATAAAAATTCCAACATAGAGGAAAAGGTTATAAAAGAACAATTTTTACAAAATTATTATAAATAACCTCCCTATTCTTTCACATATAATTCTTTTATTATATCCATTATCTCCATATTATCTACATTAACAATGTATGGATACTTTTTTTCAAAATCATTAACTTTCAATAGAATTCTAAATACCAGATTATCTTTAGACACCTTATTGTCTTTAAATAATTTAACTAATTCTTGAATGGTAAAAGGGTATAAATCTATAGAATTTAGTGTATAATACTTGCGACCGTTAATAACCTTCTTTATAACTATCGAGTTAATATAAAACATTAACAAATCAAAATATTTAACAAACAAGATTTCTTTAAAGTTTCTGAATAGCTTACTCCTGAATAGTTTATTTAGATACTTGCTCTTTTGTAATTCATTAATAGATTTTCTGGAATAAAAATCTCTTATACAGAAACATATATACCTCTTTTGTATGCTATTTACATGATTGGACTTCTTCAAGTAGTTTAAATAATCAATTGAGAATAGATAGTCTATATTATTTATTAAAATCTTCTTGAGACGACGCTTACAATTTTTTGCTTTTATTGGCTCATTATTAAAGTAAAAATCCATAGCATTTTGATAAATCAAATATAATAGCTCAAGCGCATAAAAGCAGTAGAAAAAGTCTCGACTGTCTAATATTTCTATTAGAATCTGAATTAAATCCTCTAAACCATCTTCTCCATCAAAATATCTAATCAAAATATTAAGCAGACATTTTTTGTACTTAATATCTTTATCACCATGTATGTATAACCACAATATATTCTTCACTAATTCTATTCTTTGATCAGGATCTCTCTTGGTTAATTTAATAGACTCCATCAAAGAATTGATTTTTTTATTAATCTTAAAGAGTAGTCCACTAGAAAAGTATCCAATCATAGGTTCTACGCTAATATTAAAAACATCCCTAAATTTTCTTTGAAATTTTTGGCAATCAAAGACTAGGTTTAATAGAATGTGTAAACTATTCTCAGAAATAATATTTTCACTCAAGTCATATATAAAGTAATAATCAAAATAATCTATACTACCAACCTTTTTATTTATGACTAAACTTGAATTATAAAGAG
>CAZAFD010000029.1:0-6372 GCA_964484785.1 uncultured Rhizobiaceae bacterium
AACTGATTCGTAATCAGTAGGTCGGGGGTTCGAATCCCCCTTTTGGCACCATTTTAAGTTTGTATAAGAGATGAATCTTAATAAATGATTTGCAATTACGCTTTGTAACCTGTATTTAGTGGGAGATGACAAAATCTCTTAGAGACGTCAAGGTCTTTTATATTTAGTTCCTTACCTTAGCTTGCAGGTAGCTTTTTTATCTGAAACAAGCATATAATTTAATTACTAAATTATACATTGTTTTGTATAATCATATTTGGCGCTATATTACAGCGAAAAAAGGATACATTTTTAGATTCCTCTCTAAAATTAAATTAGGGCTTTGAATAAATTCAGATTCTGTTTTGTACTAGTTGTTGAGTGCAACATACTTGAGGACTTAAGAAACGGGAATTTTCCTGGACTGGTGAGTCCGGCGGGAATCGAACCCGCGACAACTTGATTAAAAGTCAAGTGCTCTACCTACTGAGCTACGAACTCAAGATATCAGTATAAGTACCATTAGCGGCGCTTATATACAAACAACCAGCTAAACATGATATATAGTGATTATTTATTGTCAATAAATAAATAGGTTAACCTCTTGGAATCAATACTAGAAAAGTTTTTTATCACTTGAAATTGCTATAATATATATTACCTTCCTTAGAAGTTTTTTCAAGGTATTGTTTTGTTCAGAAGAGAAAAGTTAGGTTTTATCCAAAAATTATGGATGGCTCTAGATAAAAAGTTAATAGTAAGTTTTTTTGATTTGCTGTTAAGTGGTTTTATGTTTGTTTTTACAGCTAGCATACCAGTAGCTGAAAGGATACACGTTACTTCATATTTTTTTATTAAAAAACAAATTATATATTTATGTATCTCTATTTTTCTTCTATTTTTAATTCTCTTCGCTCGTGACTATATAAGTTTTAAATTAATAAGTCTGTGTTTGATTTTATGTATTTTACTTCTGATTTGTGTATTTTTTATAGGATTTAGTATTAAGGGAGCTAAAAGATGGTTGTATATTTTTGGTATATCAATACAGCCCTCAGAGATAATAAAACCTTTTTTAATAATAGTGAATGCTTTTATTTTAGATAAAACCAGAGATTACAATGATATAATTAAAATAACTGCCTGCTTAGCTCCATTTAGTATTATTGCGCTATTATTATATCTACAACCAGATATAGGTATTTTAATGCTATTAACTATAGTTACGGGTACGCAGATATTTCTCTCCAATATTAAAACAAAAAATGTAATGCTTCTTGGTACTGGTTTTATAATTTTACTGTTACTTTGCTACGTAAGTCTTCCTCATATTAGAAATAGAATAGATACTTATATAAAAAGTTTAAAAAATATAAATGACTCTTCATACCAAGTAGCTGCTGGCATACAGGCTTTTAGGCAGGGAGGATATCTAGGACGCGGATTTTTAGAAGGCAAGGCTAAAAATTATATTCCTGATGCTCATACAGACTTTATTTTTCCAGTGATAGTAGAGGAGTTTGGATTAATATTTGTAATAATCCTACTAAGTATATACCTATATATAGGTTTGCGTGTTTTATTAAAAACTGAGTATTGTTCTTATAGTAATTTTAAATCTTTAGCTGTTTCGGGCTTGGTTTTGCTTATAATATATCAATGCTTTATTAATATAGGAGTTACCCTTAGTTTATTACCAACAAAAGGTATGACTTTACCATTTTTAAGTTATGGAGGCTCCTCTTTAATTGGTAATTCAATAACATATGCCTTTATTCTGATTTTTACACAAAAAGATTTTGAATATAGACCGGATCCTGAAAATTTATTAGAGTACTAAATTTTATATTTACTTTATAGAAGGATGTGGTAACATGAGGTGCATTACTTTATACAAACAATAAGAGTTATATGAAGAAAGTTCTATTTTTATTATTTTTGCTACCAGCAATTAGTTTTGCTAAAGAGGTTGCTATTATTAATACTAGAGATGTTTTAGAAAACAGTACAGCTCTTATTAAGTTAAAAGAAGCTTTACAAACAGAAAAGGATCAATTTCAACAAAAGTTTGAAGTTAGAGAGAAGAGTTTAGCACAAACTAAGGATTTGCTTGAAACTAAGCAGAATCAAATCTTGAAACGACAAAATGATGGAAGTGTTTCTAAAGAACAGCTAGAGAAAGAAGTACAAGATCTCCAAAAACAAGCAAGCGCTTTCCAAGAGAATGTTGCTGCTTTTCAGAAAGAAGTTAAGGATGCCGAAGATAAATTACAAAATAAATTAATAGACAGTATGAATGTAGCTTACAAAGAGCTCCAGAAGGTTGTAAAACAAATGTTACAGGAGCCAGCTTACTCTAAGTACAGTCTTGTATTAACTACTGATTCAGTTGTATATTTTGATGTACAAGATGAAATCACTGCGGAAGCCTTGAAAAGATTAAATAAATCTTTTCCAAAGTTTAAGTAGTAATTAAAACTAGATCCATTCGTATCTGTTGTCATATAAAGGGACCCCATCTAGAAGGCAGGGTCCCTTTACTAAATAAATTAATGTTTTATTAAAAACCTTGCTGTTCTAAGTGAATTTTATTAATAAAATTATCTTTTTTGTTCTGCAGTAATTCTGGCAGGTTCGTAGCAATACTAACTATTAGTTTTTTTAATTTGGCTGCTTCATCTTTTTTAAATTTATTTAATACATAGTCAATTATATCGCTTTTAAAACTAGGCCTGTCTATTCCAATTTTAATCCTAAAATAGTCGTTTCCAATCATGGAATCGATGCTTTTAATACCATTATGGCCTGCACTATTTCCGCCTAATTTCAATTTTATCTTACAGAATGATAAATCTAAATCGTCTTGAAAGACTATAATTTTGTCGTTTTGAATTTTGTAAAAATTTTTTGTTTTTGCTACAGCTATACCAGAGTTATTCATAAAAGTTGTAGGTTTTATTGCTATAATCTTTTCATTACAGATTATACCAGAAAAGGTGCTGGCATTAAATTTACTAGAGTGAGGAATTAAATTATATAGACGTATTATTTCATCTAAAACCATGAAACCTACGTTATGCCTCGTTTCAGCATATTCTGCCCCGATATTTCCTAAACCTACTAATAAAAACATCTTGGATTAAATTGAAAAAACTCCTTACTTAAAATAAGGAGTTTATATTAGTTTATTTCTTTTTAGCTGCGCTAGCTGCTGCAGTTGTGGTTTGACTCGCTGCTGTATCACCGCCTGCACTAGCTGCTGCTTGTGTGTCTAGTACATCATTTTTACCCCTACCAGTTATAGTGACAAGAATTATATCTTTTTTGGTTACAGGTCTTGTATTTTCTGGTAATTTAATATTAGAGATTTTAACTGATTGTTTTAACAAAAGATTGTTACAGTCTATAATGATATTATCGGGTATATTCATTGGATCTACATATAATTGTAGCTTTCTTTTAATCATGTTTAGGTAACCACCCTTCTTAATACCAGGAGATTTATCTTTATTAATACACTTTAGTGGTATCATAACCTTAATCTCTTTCTTACCTTCTACAGACATAAAGTCTATATGTCGTGGTCTATCACTAACAGGATGAACATCTATTTGATAAGGGATTACTGTATATGTTTTTCCGTTAATCTTTAGCTTAAAAAGCTTTAAATTTATATCACCTTTATAATATTCGGTTTCAAATTTTTTTATATCTAAATCTATATTAATATTTTCTCCGTTATGACCGTAAATAACAGCTGGGATTCTATCGTTTTTTAAAAGTTTTCTAGTAACTCCGTGACCAGTCATTTCTCGAATGTTACCATCTAATTCTATAAAATTAGTCATCTTATACTCTACATTCTCATTTATAAAATAATAAAAGTGCTTAAAAGCTGCTTGAGTCTAACTAAGTAGATTAAATAATCAAGCATCTAGAGAATCAAACATCTAGAGATTCTAAGTCCCATCTGGCCATAGGAGATGTTTTAATATCACTTATCAACCCTAGTCTGAATCTTTCTAAGCCTGCCCATGCAACCATAACTCCATTGTCTGTACACAAATTGAGTGGAGGTGTAATTACTTCATAATTGTAGTTTTTGCAGAAAAGTGATAAATTAGATTTTATATATTGATTTGCGCTTACCCCGCCAGCTATAACTAATTTATTAAAAAAGGTGTTTTCTTCTTTATATTTTTCAAATAGATTTTTTAATCTATCCTCTAAAATAGCTAATACCGTCTTTTGAAAGCTTGCACAAATATCATACTTATCTTGTAAGCTGATAGAATTTTGTTTAGCAAGTTCATATTTAACACATGTTTTTAGTCCTGAGAAGGAAAAATTATATTTTAACCCTTCATCTCTCTTTTTCCCTGTGTTGTCAATCAACGGTTTAGAGAATTTAAATCTATCTTCATTACCATGTTTAGCAAATTCTTCAATCTTTGGCCCACCTGGATATTGAAGTCCTATCATTTGAGCTACTTTATCAAAGCATTCACCGAGGGCATCATCTATTGTTTCACCGATTTTGGTGTACTTACCAACGCCTCTGACCTCTAATATCTGACAATGTCCTCCTGATACTAAGAGTAAGACAAAAGGAAATTCTAGATTGTTAGTTAATCTACTGGTTAGAGCGTGTGCTTCAAGATGGTTTACGGCTATAAATGGTTTCTGTAGAACAGAGGCTAATGTTTTAGCAAATATAGTGCCAACTATTAGTCCTCCAATCAGCCCAGGGCCTGTAGTAGCCGCTATAGCCGATAAATTTTCTGGTTTTATCTTCGCTTTTTTTATAGTCTCTTTAAAAAGTTGATCTATAATATCTAAATGATTTCTTGTCGCGATTTCTGGTACTACTCCACCGAAATTTTTATGAATATCTATTTGAGAAACTACTATGTGTGACAAGATTTTTTTGTTCTCATCAAGAATAGCCATAGCTGTTTCATCGCAGCTACTTTCAATTCCAAGTACTAACATCTAACTCCTATTTCCAGTTTTCTTCTACCCATGTGACAGGTTTTAAATGTTTATAAAAAAATTTTTTAATTGGATTTTTTTCATGCCAAACACCACTTATTGCTTCCTGCAGCTTAGGTTGTCCATGGAAGGCAATAATTTTCGTGACCCCCCCCATTTGGTATTTTAGCCATTTTAAATCTTCTGGCAAATGGGATAAAAGGACTAGGTAAGCAGTGAACTTTGAAACTTTTACACCAAGATTCTGGCCAGAAGTTTAATTTACCAAAGTGTGATATTACCTGACTCGAGAGATATTCTTGAGAGGCTGTATAAAACTTCTTGTAAATAGCTAAGTAGTTTTCTTCAAAATACTTCTTCACAAAACCTAATGTTCCCACAACCCACGAATAGCAAGATGCTTGACCTACTGAATTTCCACGGGTATTCCAGTCGTTAATGATATAAAAATCATTGTCCTTTGGCAGTTCAAAAAAACAATCAATGTTGTTTACAATTAAAGTATCTAAATCAAAGTATAATACTCTTTGACCCCGTAAACCACCAAGTTCATCATCGCATAAACCAGCCTCTTTTATATAGGCGTATCTAAGATCTTTTACATTTAATTGTGGTAATGGCTTTACGATAATATCTTTGTATAGTCCAGAAGAATCATCTGTAAAACAGTAAAAATTTATTATGTACTTGGTGTGACGTTTTACCATATTATATAACTTATTTACAGAATCTGCTTTATAATATGAACCCCATTTTATACAAATTACGTTCTTTATGTTTTCTTTCATGTAAGATCTTTTGGTTAATTATTCATATTTTTTACTTTAGCTACACCTTTTCTGGCTAACTCATCTGCTTTTTCGTTTAATACGTTGTCTCGATGCCCCTTTACCCAATGCCAATTTATTGTGTGTAGTGATGCCTGGTTGTTTAATTCAAGCCAGAGATCTTTATTTTTGGTTGGTTGTCCATTAGCAGTTTTCCAACCGTTTTCCTTCCATTTTAGAATCCATTTTGTTATTCCGTCTTTAACATAGACACTGTCAGTGTATATATTAACTAAACAAGATTCTTTTAGTTGTCTGAGTGCATTAATAACGGCCATTAGTTCCATACGATTATTGGTTGTGTGTGGTTCGCCATCAAAAATTTCCATTTTGTTATCACCATGAATCAATACAACTCCCCAACCTCCTGGACCAGGATTACCAGAACATGCTCCGTCTGTAAAAATAGTAACTTCTTTCATTTTAAATTGAGTAAAAATCTATGTTTCTAATAAATTTGGTGATGAATGTAAATATTAATATGGTAATAATAGATACTGCGGGGATATGCACACTCATTAATAAAAGATAGGCAATTACACTTATTAACAAACATATTATAAAGCACTTATTT
>CAZAFD010000030.1:0-4278 GCA_964484785.1 uncultured Rhizobiaceae bacterium
ATAATAGGTCTTCTTATTAGTGCAGTAATAGGAGGAAGGGCTTTAATTGATGAAGTTAAATTCATAACTGTCAGAAATGAGATAGAAGAAATAAAAAGAGGTTTACAACAATACTCTGAAATGAAACAGAGACCTTTTGCAATAGGAGTATGTAGTAATGCATCAGGATATGATGGTACAGCCATAACAACAATGCCTTGGCAAGAAATGGCAGAACTAGGACTGATTGATAAAAGTAAATACGTGAATGCCGGATACAATCAATATAAGTCTAAACTCAAAGGTATGCAAAAGAAGAGTAAGGGGTATATGACATTTAACACATCTTTCTGTGGTGGACGTTATTATAATAAATATCATAAAGGTCATCAGATATGGATGAATTACGGTGATATTGAAGTATATAAAAATAGTAGTGGTAATTGGAAGTATACTAGAACATCTGGCAGTATGACTATGAAATTTTGCTTTAAACTAGTACATAAATTAAGAGCTTTTTATGGCGAAAAGAAGAACCCCGATGCAAGAGCAGCATATACCTATTCACAAAAGATTAATAATGTTGAATTTGCCTGTTGGTGCAATAGACCAAGTGGATCTGGAGATAGTTTATGTAATCATGATGATGATGTAGCTTCTCTTGAGATTAGAATATATAACTTTTAGATTCTTGTTACTAGACGTACTAACTATACATTCAAAAACTCAGTTCATAGAAGTAGTTGTTTTAAATAATATTAATCAAAAAAAACTATATATAACATAAAATAAGTGGATAGCATACACGTACCCAAGACGACGTCTTTGTTAAAATATACAATATTCTCGCAAACAATAACTTAAAAACCAGGTATAGTTGTATAGGCAAGATCTTATAATAAACAAGAATTATATTCAAACTTGGCACTACAATCAAAATATAGATAAAAAATATAACTAACCTTTGTTATATTTTAACAAAAATTATGGACTTCCGCTTATAACCAATATTATAACTCACTTATAATACTTTAGAAAAGTAAAATATATTCAAATAAATTTATATTCTATTTATATTAGTTTTATTGTTTTTGTAGAAGGTTATATTAAAATAACATAGTATAGTTTTTATTTTCAACATAAAGTTTTTTATGGACATTGTAAAAAATAAAGAAAAACAGGATTTAGACATAGCTATAGAAAATGTTTTGCGTCCAAAACATTTACGTGACTTTATTGGTCAGAATGATACTAAACAAAATTTAGACGTATTTATTAAATCTGCCAAATTAAGGAATCAAAACTTAGATCATGTTTTATTCTATGGCCCCCCTGGTTTGGGCAAGACTACTTTGTCTCATATTATTTCCAATGAATTAGGTGTTGGTTTTAAAAGCACATCGGGTCCTATCTTATCAAAAGCTGGTGATTTAGCTGCCATCTTAACTAATTTACAACAAAATGATGTTCTATTTATTGATGAGATTCATAGATTAAATATAAATGTTGAAGAAATCTTATATTCCGCTATGGAAGACTTTAAGCTGGATATCATTATAGGTGAAGGTCCTGCAGCAAGAACCATAAAGATAGATTTACCTAAGTTTACTTTAATAGGAGCTACAACTAGAATTGGTCTTTTATCTAATCCTTTAAAAGATAGATTTGGTATACCATTAAAATTAGATTTTTATAAAGATGAAGAATTAAAAGAAATTATAAAAGTAGATAGTCTACTACTAGAAATAGAAATTGAAGATAACGCTGCTTTAGAAATCGCTAAAAGATCTCGTGGTACAGCTAGAATTGCCATAAGACTCTTAAAAAGAGTTAGAGATTTTGCTATAGTAGCTAATTCGTCTTCAATTACTAAAGAAATAGTAAAACTTGCTCTAAGTAGGCTTGATGTTGATTATAAAGGACTAGACGCTCAAGATAGAAAGTACTTGTATTTTATAGCACATAACTACAATGGAGGACCAGTTGGTATAGATACAATAGCAGCTGGCTTATCTGACGAAAAAGATTCTATAGAGGACACTATAGAGCCATTTTTAATACAATGCGGTTTTGTAAACAAAACATCAAGAGGCAGGGTATTAACTAAAAATGCATATGATCACCTTGGTTTAAAGATATCGAACAATTGATAACTGTTAATTAATGTAATATATAACGCATATATTTATGGAAGATAAAGAAGAATTTAAGGGGTTATTTAATATTGAAGCTGAACAAATAATTCTCGGAAAAATAATTGCTAACAATGATTATTTTGAAAAAGTTAATGATATTTTAACTAGCGAATGCTTTTATGAATTAGCCCATAGAGAAGTATACAAATATATTGCTTCTACTTTAGTCAGATCTTCAATAATCGCTGATAGCGTGACCTTAAAAAACTTTTTTGATTCTAATGAAGTACTGATTAGTATAGGTGGTTCCAAATATCTTTCTATACTACTTAGTTATAGTGTCGGTGTCGTTGATATAAGCGATTATGCTAAGTTGGTACAAGATCTATACATTAAAAGAAAACTAGTCTTGCTTGGTGAAGATCTTGTTAACAAGGCATATAAAAATACAAACATAATAAATGCTAAAGAACAGATAGAGACAGCAGAAGAAGAGTTATTTAATCTAAGCAACAAGGTTGAAGCTAGTAAAGGATTTATTACTCTAAACGATTCTATGGCACAGGCTATACATAGTATTACCTTAGCTCGTACTAGAGATAGCAACTTAAGCGGAATAGCATCAAATTTAACAGATTTAGATATCCTTCTTGGAGGTTTCCAGAATTCAGATTTAATTATTATTGCCGGTAGACCCTCTATGGGTAAGTCCGCCTTAGCTATAAACTTAGCTTTTAATGCCTCTAAATATTTTTACGACCTGGCCAAGAAGGGCGAACAATCAAAAAGTGTAGCATTCTTTTCCTTAGAAATGCCAGCAAATCAAATTGCTGCTAGGATCTTATCCATGGAAACAGGCATACAAGCTGACAATTTCAGAAAAGGAAAAATAGACGAAGGCGAATTAAATATTATACTAGAAAAGGCTGATTATATATCAAAAATGTCATTATTTATTGACGATACAGCTGGTTTATCAACTTCTAACATAAGAACCAAAGCCAGAAGGCTTGTTCGCCAAGAAAATGTCGGTTTAATAGTTGTCGATTATTTACAACTTATACATGGCATAAATGAAGTTTCTAAAAAAAATAGAGTATTAGAAATAGGAGAAATTACACAGTGTTTGAAAGAATTAGCCAAAGAATTTAACATTCCGGTTATTGCTTTAGCCCAGCTATCAAGAACAGTAGAACAAAGAGAAGACAAAAGACCTCAATTGTCAGATCTAAGAGAATCTGGTTCTATTGAACAAGATGCTGATGTAGTAATGTTTATTTATAGAGAGAGTTATTATGAGGAAAGGAAAAAACCTAGTTTAGATTCTCCAAAACTTGATGAGTGGATGACTAAAATGGAAAACCTACGTAATAAAGCAGAAATAATAGTAGCCAAACATAGAAATGGCCCTATTGGCAATGTAAGTTTATTCTATGACCCTAACACAAGTCAATTTACCAACTATATGCCTAATAATAGATAGGTAATAATAAACAATACCAGATTAAATAATCTGTCTTCAAACAGTATTTTATCTATATATATATATAAAGAATAAAGTTAACTATAAACTTCTTAATCTATTCACAAGAGGGGAAAATACTAATACCTTATTAAAGAAATAATATATAAATTTCATCAGTATTAATACAGATTTAACAAGGAGATTTATTATTAAATAAAACACTAAATCTAATAACATGTCCAATATTTTTACCATTATTGATAATAAATATGCACTTCTCCCCAACCTCTTATCTAAAATGAATGATATAGTTACAGAAATTAGATGTAATACTTCTAATAAAACAGAGTATAATAAATTGATGTCAATTGATGGTATAGGTATAAGAACTACAGAATCTATTATTGATTACTTTAGTGATAATAAGAATAATGATTATATAACAATAATACATTATAATAAAATTAACAATAAACCTCCTCTACAAAAATAGAAGGAGGTTTTTCTTGTTAATTTTCATACAAGGTTGTTAATGTAACATTGTTAACATCACCATTATTACTCTGTCTCTCCTATACACTTATTACTATTTCTGTATTATCATCTTTCAAGTCCTCCTGTTGATGGCTCTGATGATGCTGGTGGTAAGCCAGTTGGTGGTTGTGTCTTAGTACTTGTAGTAGGTATTGTTCCTGTCAA
>CAZAFD010000031.1:0-3348 GCA_964484785.1 uncultured Rhizobiaceae bacterium
CTGTCCCCCACGAACACCCCAATACAAGGGATAAAAGGCGAGTTAATCAAGGTGACCTTAATCAAAACAGTTAAATGATTACCTGTTCTCTCTGTAATAACTTTGCTAATAAAAAAATTAGCATAGTCTTTGGTTATAAGATTTTGAATTTTTAGATCTCTAATTAAGAAGTCTCTATAATTCTTATCGTTATACCAAACGGAATCCCAGTTATGATTAATTGCTATTCTGAAACCAACTGGATTAACTTTTTGTCCCATACTAAGCCTCTTTTTCAATTAAAACTATTTTAATATTGCTAAAAGGTTTAAGTATTCTAGTACCTCTTCCTCTTGCTCTTGCTCTAAATCTCTTCATAACAAATGCTTTTCCTGTGTATATTTCGTGAATATATAAATTATCAATATCCATTCCATGATTATTTTCAGCATTAGCCATAGCAGACTTTACAAGCTCCTTAACATTCTTAGCAGCTCGCATGTTACAAAATGTTAGCATTTTCATAGCCTCTTGAACATGTAATCCGCTGATACCGCTAGTAATTTTCCTCAACTTCAATGGGCTAATTTTTAAAGCCCTCAAGGATGCTACAGCCGTTCTTTTTTCTGCACTCATTTTGCTACCAGTTATTTCTTTTTAACCTTTCTATCGCCAGCGTGGCCATAGAACGTTCTAGTTGGAGAAAACTCTCCCAACTTGTGACCTATCATATCCTCACTAACCAATACAGATACAAACTTCTTACCGTTATATACAGCAAAAGTTACGCCTACAAATTGAGGTATTATGGTAGATCTCCTTGACCAAGTTTTAACAACTGGCTTTTTAGGATCTTCGGCTGCTGCTTTAGCTTTTTTAATTAAATAACCATCCACAAATGGGATCTTCCAAGTAGATCTTGGCATATTTTTCTATCCTCTATTATTTATGACGACTATGTACAATAAACTTATTGCTTGCTTTATTCTTAGCTCTTGTTCTACCACCTTTAGCTGGTACTCCTGTAGGCGAAACTGGATGTCTACCGCCTCTTGTTCTACCACCATGTGGGTGATCAACAGGGTTCATGGACTCACCTCTTACGTGTGGCCTTACTCCTAACCATCTATTTCTACCTGCTTTAGCAAGCTTTTCGTTCTTTTTATCTGGATTGCTTACGCTACCAACAGTGGCCATACAATCTAGTAAAAACATTTTTGTCTCTCCTGATTGCAACTTAACAATAGCATAGCCGCTATCCTTACCAACTAATTGAGCAAAACCCCCAGCACTTCTAGCAAGTCTAGCACCAGCACCTGGCTTCTGTTCAATATTATGTATTAAGGTACCAACAGGCATAACTCTCAAAGGCATAGCATTACCTGGCTTTATATCTACAAGATTTCTTGAAGAAATAACGGTATTACCTGGTTCCAATTTACTTGGAGCAAGAATATAACTATAAATACCATCGCTATACTTTATCAAAGCTATAAAAGCAGTCCTATTTGGATCATACTCTATTCTTTCTACAACAGCCGGAATATCATAATAATTTCTTTTGAAATCTATTATTCTGTACGCTTTTTTATGTCCACCGCCTCGTCGTCTAACTGTAATATGTCCTATATTATTCCTACCAGCTTTACTAGGCAAAGCCGTGGTTAGAATCTTTAAAGGACTACCTTTCCACAAAGCAGATTTATCAACAAGCTTAAGTCCTCTACTAGACGAAGTTACAGGTTTGAATTCTTTTATTGCCATCTTTCTCTTACCTTAATTTAGTAACGTCTATTTTCTCACCATTCTTAACACTAATAATAGCCTTCTTACGGTCTGGTCGTTTACCAACTCTACCTTTGAATCTTTTAGTTTTACCATTAGTGTTAACTATATTAATGCTTTCAACATCTATATCAAATAGGAATTTAATTGCTTTTTTGATAGCACATTTACTTGCACTCTTGTCAACTAAAAAACAATATTTATTGTCAGTCTCTTGTTGTTTAGTTGTTTTTTCAGTATTAATTGGACTAAGTATAATACTATATTCATAACCTAACACCATCTTACAATACCTCTTTAAATTCTTCGAATGCCTTCTTATCTAAAAGCAAGAAATCATAATTTAAAACATCATAAACATTTAAAGCCTTACTTAAGATAGCTTTATAATTATACAAGTTTCTTAATGACTTCATAAAGTTTACATACTCTGTGTTGTAAGCAAATAAGGCATTATTTATGTTTTTACTTGCTAACTTCTTAGATAATTTATTGGTACTAATTTCAAAATTATCTATACCTTCAACTAAAATTAACTTATCTTCCTTAATTTTATTCTTTAAAACATAACTTAAGGCTTTCTTAACAATCTTTTTAGGTATAGAAAAACCAAAGTCTCTAGGTTGCGGACCAAAACAAGTTCTACCACCAACAAACTGAACAGCCCTTCTAGAACCATGTCTAGCACTACCAGTATGTTTCTGCTTAACTATTTTTCTAGTTGAACCAGAAACTTCTGACATTAACTTAGTCTTAGCACTTCCAAGTCGCCTCTTAGCTAATTGCCATTTCAATACATAAGGAACACAGGATTCACCTTCTATCTTATCAAAATCTATATCTGTTAGTACTTCTGTGGTTTCCTGTAGATTGTCTAAATTTAAAACTCTAATATTCATATCTCACCTCTTTAATTTGAAGTTTTGATAATAACATCACTTCCCTTGCTACCAGGAACCGCACCTTTTATACAAATGATATTATCCTCTGGTTCAATAGAAATTATTTCCAAGTTTTTGACGGTAACTTTTTCATTACCCATGTGTCCAGGCATCTTTTTACCTTTAAAAACTCTACCTTCTTGTCTTCTAAAACCAGTACCACCTATGGATCTATGAGAAATAGACACACCATGAGCTGCCTCTAAACCTCCAAAGCCCCATCTTTTCATACCACCAGCAAAACCCTTACCTTTAGATATACCGCTTACATCAACGATATCGCTTTTATTGAACTGGTTAACATTTAATATATCCCCTATATTAAATGTTGCATCTGGTTCAAATTTAAAAGTCTTCATCTTACTATAAGGTTCCATATTCAACTTCTTATAGTAACCTAAAACAGGTTTGTGTAGCTTTTTAGCAGTCTTACTATTTTGATCATAAGATAGCGTAATTAAATTGTATTCATCACAATGTTCTACATTAGTTACACATGTATCATAAATTTTAACTACCGTTACAGGAGTAACTACACCATTGTCATCATAAATACGACTCATACCTAACTTTTTACCAACTATTTTAACCATTATTCATTACCTACACTTAAAGTAATTTTAATGTTTACTCCACCCGATAA
>CAZAFD010000032.1:0-2452 GCA_964484785.1 uncultured Rhizobiaceae bacterium
CCAGTATTAAATATATTACAACAGACAAAGTCAAATAAAACTTGCTGGTTATACTTACTCATATATACTTTAAGTATAACTAACTTTCATTAAGCCCTTCATTCTATATTTTAAAAACTACTCGCTTTTATAATCAGAAAAAATTGATAAAACAACAATATAAATTAACCAATTCAAAAAGTATAAAAAATACTAATATCAGATTCATTTCTTTAATTTTGTTTTAAAAAATACCAATTATACACAAGTTTAATAAAAAGAGCTCATTTTTAAAAACTCAAAGAATATTGTTTTTCTAAAACAACTTCCTTTATAAAAAACAAATACTTACGAAGTACAGAATTCCAATCCTATCGTTGTACAAAATCTTGAAACATAAGAATCTGCAATGAAAACCTATTTTTAGTAAATTAAAAATAACTAGATTTTACTACAACTATATCCATATAGTTTCATTATCTTGTTTGTTTCAAATATACGTTAATATAAATCTAACTAAAAATTTCTTCACTATAATTGGTTTATATTAATCCTGAAAAACTGTGGATAAACTAGCGCTTCCGTTTGTTCTAAATTTAGTCCTAGTGTATGTCGAACCGTTGCAGCTGTAGCCAGTCCAATATCTTCTAAAGCTAATATATCATCTAATCTCTGTATTACCCCACCAACATGGCTTTTAGATACAAGCTCTTGTAAATCCAGCGCTTCAGTTTCAGTTATCCTCTGTCTCTCTAGTATTTCCTCTCCCTGTCGAGCCACACCCAGAGTGGTTCTTCTACTATGTCTTAGAAATATTATGTCATTTAACATATTGGGATTATTATATGGGTCATGTTGTGGAGATGCCCAATCTATATCCGATCTTAAACCATCAATATTATAACTAATTGTATCTAATCCAGAAAATAACAACATATGCGCAGCTGAAGCGATTTCTAATCCCGCCTCTTTCAAAGATAACATGTAAGTTATAGCTTTAAAGCTATCAAGTAAAAAATCTCTTGATGGCTCCTCAGTATTAATTGTTTGTGTCATAGTAATAATAGTCGCTGGTCTTAATAAATTATTAACAGACCTTACAATATTAAACCCGGTTTTTTCTAGAAATAATATATTCACTACAGTACTAACATCCCTAATCAAAGCACTACCTTTTGTATTTATATGTGTGGTATAGATATTAAATATTTTAAAGGTCTCATCTATTATATCACCAATTGTTTTTAGTCCCGCCTTAGCAACATCTAAAACATCTTCTCTGGGATACATTAACCCAAACATTGTACTTGAATTACTATTCACATCTCCAAACCGAGTAGCATTAGTAATCCTAAACATTTCAATTTCATTGGGCGCATCATTTATTTTAACTTCTAGTAAGCACTTTGCTCTCCTTGCAATAGCAATTACAGCTCTCAATAAAACAGGAATATTAAACAACGAATCCTCATCTTCATTTTCTTCTATAGGTGTATTTAAAGCAGTCCATAGTTGCCTACTTATCTCTCTAGCCATACTCGTGAATCGTTCGATAGTCATCGTATCGTACCCATCATACTCAATGTCAGTATCTTCCAAATTCATATCTGGTATCCTTGCTTGAAGCCCTTGAAAAATATTATATACTGCTCCTTTGGTCATAGAGCTAACTCTCCTTACAATACCTATCCCCTTTTTTCCTGCAACTATTTGTAAATCTTTTATTGTACTATGACTATCTCGCAACCCACACACGTTACTCAATGATATAGGAATAAAATCTTCTATGTCTTCAATTAGTTCAGATATAATATCCAACATGCTTGAATCCTGAGGCCATTGCATAGGTTGCAAAGACATATCAATAATATTACGCCTAACCTCCGATTCAGAACTAGACAGTATTATATCTTCTCCTTCTAGATTTTCGTTTAATTGTCTTAATGCAGCATCACGAGCCCAAACCATATGATTCTGGACGAATATATTATTTAGCAAGACGCAAGCAATTAACATTACATAAACTAGAGTGTATGTTGTACTCTTTTTGATACTCTTTATTTTATTTTTAAACAACATTAGGTTATTATTTATTAACTCTTTTCGGCATTAGAAAGTAGTAAAAATAGCTATTAATAGTCAAGTAAAAGATATAATAAAAAAATTATCTTAAAAAGTACTGAATTATAAAGACCTCTAAAACAGAGTAATCTAAAGAGTTAATTTGCACTGACTTAATTTAACTAAGTCTCTCATATGTGTTGGAATATCAGCCTTAATTTTAATATTACGATCAAAAATATTTAACTTTGTATAATATGAATGAAGTTGTATCTTCTCTCCAAACTTGTTAGTCTCTCGCGTATTATACTTAGTATCTCCAACAACAGGATGTCCTATTTGCTTCAAATGAATTCTAATTTGATGAGTTCTTCCTGTAAGGATTTTTATTTTTAATAAAGTAATATCTAAA